>NZ_JBLBVK010000027.1:0-34181 GCF_047314965.1 Silicimonas lutimaris
CCACATCACCACCAGCCGTCAGCTTCAGCTCAATCTCACGCAGCAGCTTCAAGATGTCTTCGTCTGAATGTCGCTTCCTCGCCATGCCCAATCCCCCTCTCGCGGCCAAAGTAATGGCCCAGTTCTAGGGGGGAAGGACACGGGGCGAAACCGCGACGACCCAAGAATCAGATCGACGCACAAGACCCATCGAGTTGGGTTGTTCTTCGCCAAGACTTCGTAAATCTTGAGTTGAATTGCTGCCAGTATTGCTATGTTGGCATCCTAATCCCAAACCATGCGGGAAATCGACTGTCCTTGAATGCTGCCGAACCGTCCGCACCAATAATGAAAGCGAACCCTGATCTTGGCGAAAACGGCGTCTGAAAGTTCCTCCTCCTGGCAGCGTTTCGACAACGCGGCCTTCGGTATCATTTACGGCGCCATAATGGTGTTGAGTATACTGATGGCAGCGGGAGACCATCCCGAAGCACCAGGGAAGACCGCTGCAGTGCTCTTCGGGTCTGTACTCGCCATCACTCTCGCAAAGGCTTTCGCCGAACTCATGGCAAACGCGCTCTCGAAGGGAGAGCGGTTGTCACGCCAGGCCTGGCGTGCAGCCTGGCACCATAGCAGCCCCACGCTGGCCGTAGCGAACTTGCCGACGCTCTTTTTCCTGGCCGCGGCTATCGGCTGGCTGAGCGCGGAGATGGCGGTGTTTCTGTCACAAGGCGTCTGTGTGGGACTTCTTTTGATTCTTGGCGCACGTGCGGGATGGGTAATCGACGGAAGGGTCCTCCCCGCTGTCCTGGGAGCTGCGTTTGCAGGCGGGCTTGGAATTGCGCTCGCAGCGATGAAGTTCGTGATCCACTGACGTCATGCTTGCTCGTCTCCTACTGCATGCAACCTGCCTACTGGTGCTTCTTGGATGCACTCAGGTCCCTTTCGACGCGCCCAGAGAAGTCTCTCGCGCCCTGCCGGCCGAGGGAACAGGTGCCGCCAGGACCGCCGCTCGCCTTACCGGAGGTGGTGCGGATCGAGTCGCACTGGTCCCGCTAGCGGATGGAAACGATGCTCTTGGTGCACGACTGCAGATGATCGAAGCCGCCGAGCGCTCGATCGACATCAAGACATTCCTGATAAAGCCCGACATTGCCGGCACATTGATGTGGCTGAAGCTTTACGAGGCTGCGGAGCGCGGTGTGAGGGTACGAATTCTATTCGACGACGTGTTCACGACGGCGCGCGACGAACAGATTGCAACGCTCGATGCCCATCCCAACGTGGACGTTCGGATATTCAATCCGCTCTCCAGAAACAGCCCGAAGGCGATCAACTTCCTGTTCGACTTCGGACGCGTCAATCGACGCATGCACAACAAGGCAACGATCACCGACGGATCATTCGCCATAATCGGCGGGCGCAACATCGCGGATGAATACTACCAGATCGGTATCGATCACGAGTTCGCGGACTTCGATCTGTTCGTTGCAGGCCAACCGGTCCGCGATCTGTCTTCGGCATTCGATCTGTATTGGAATGATCGTTGGTCATTGCCCCTGTCTTCCGTCCTTACGGCCGAAGACACACCGGTTTCCGAAGCCCTGCGACAATTCCGGGAGATGGCGGACACCGAGGAAGCCCAAATCTATCGGCGCGCGATTACGTCGACCTACCTTGCAGATGTAAGGAGTGGGCGTTTTCCATATTTCCTGGGGCGTGCGCAGGTCGTCGTGGATAGCCCGGACAAACTGCGTTCGCCCCCTGGAAAGGGCCCCTTCCTCGTGGGTGAGGCGCTCTACCAGATGATGAACAAAGCACAGACAGACGTTCTCGTCCTGACACCCTACTTCGTGCCCGAAGACTATGGTGCGAGGTTCTTTGAGCGCCTCGTGCAGCGGGGTGTACGGGTTCGCATTGCCACGAATTCTCTCGCATCGACAAATCACCCCTATGTGCATGGGGCCTATGCAAGCTATCGCGAGCGCCTTTCGGCAGCTGGTGTCGAATTCCTTGAGGCCCGCTCAGACGCCGCGAAACTGACCGGGGCTGTTGACGCAGATTTGACCATGCACACAAAGCTGGTCGTCGTCGACGACCGGCTGCTGTTTGTCGGCTCACCCAACATGGACCCACGGTCAATACGTCAAAATGCCGAAATCGGGATGGTCATTGAAAGCCCGGAACTGGCGCGGAGCATCAGAGAGCGTATCGACATCATCGCCAAAGACTATGCCTTTCGCCTGACAAGAAAACCCGATGGCAGCACGAATTGGCAATACGACGGCTCAACCCGGCGGGAAACTTTCGATCAAGAACCGCTCGCGAGCCCCTGGCGGAAGATCTTGTCGACCGTTGTGAGTTGGCTCCCGATCGAGAGCCAGCTCTGACCCGCCCCTTTCTGCTTCTGCGGCCTCGAACGTCTTCAGTCCGCGGTCCGCATCAATGACCAGCTATTGCCACCGGTCTGCACAAGGTTCCTGCGCTCCGCCGCGCTCTTTCCTTCATTGAGAAGCTGGTTCAGATCCTGGCCCACTTCCTTGCTGTAGATATGGTACAGGTGGCCAGTGGGGCTCTCGGTCGGCAATTCGCTCAGATCGATTACTTCAACGCCCGGAAGCTTCGAAACATCGTTTCCGGCTTCGCCCAGCCGGGCATAGCCGTGAAGCTGGGCCGAGATCGCCAAGGGGCGATCCCCGTCGGTCACGTAGACCGTGATGCTCTCGGCAATCGGCGAGATCCGCGGCAACATGCGTGCAAAGATTTCGAAATCCATGTCCGGCGCTAGCAGCACGACGTTGCCGAGGCGGATGTCGGGCTTCCTGTTGGCAACCTCATAGAGCGCAAGCACCACGCCCCGCGCACCCAGGCTATGTCCCGCGACATCCACTCGATCGGGACCGAACCGGCGCTCCAGTTCAAGTATCGCGTCGGCCAGGTCGAGCACGCTCCAATAAAGATCCGCCTCATCGTGGATGTAGTTCGTCAGCGCCCCATCCGACGGCCAGCTGAACCACAGGAAGTGCCCCTCAAGGCTTGCATTTTCCTGGAGCAACACGGCGCGGCGGCATCCTTTCTCGAAACTGATATAGTAACCATGCACGTAGAGGAGCGGCCCGCCACCAGCCGCACTCTCCTGCAGCTCGTCAAGCATCACCCGGCTATCGACCTGCCTGACCCGATCCATCCTCAGGATTTCCTCCCGGATAAACGATGGAGCAGACTCCGCGAGAGGCGAAAGAACGCTGAGATCCAGTTCCCGGACCCTGCACCAACCCGCCTTCAAATCGCTGCGCTCATCGCCATAGACTTCCGCGGGATTGTTTGTATCGACTCTGTTCCGAAGCGTCAGGAACGGCACTTCTCGTTCGACTGCCGGCTCCTGCGCACGCAGCGGGGAAGCTGCGCTGGAAGCCACTATGCCGGCGATCAAAGCACTCTTGAGGGTCTTCGTCAGGTAGAACCATAATAAACGCATATGAGGCCCACTTCGTCCAAGGATGACGGTTAAAATCTTGCGATGTTGGCTCAAACATCAGGACATGACATCACATAGTTGGTCTTTACCTAAAGAAAATGCGACAGGTCCGAGACCTTTTGCAGAATCTGGTCGCGTACGGAAGGACACGTAACCCACATTTTCGATGAGAACGCCAGCGGGACGAAATCGACCATGACAAGAAAGATCGTTTTACTGCTTTTCGGCACGATTTCCGTGCCGTGCCTGCTTCTGGGACTACTGTTCTTTTCGGCTTCTCTGACGCCATCGCTCATTCCGCGGGGACCGGAAGTTCAGGGCATTCTGGGCGGTCTGGTTCTGGCCTTGGGATATCTTGCCGGCCAGATCATTGCCCTTTTGTGGCGTGCCGCCGATCTGCCCCGCTTGGCGGGCCGCCCGGCCACAGTACTGACCATGGTCATTTCAATTGCAGTCGTCGCTTTCTTCCTCTGGGTTCTGGGCTCCAGCCTGACCTGGCAGAACGACCTCCGCCAAAAAATGGCAATGGAACCGTCGGACGGTCTTTATTTTGCGCGCATCGTTGTCTTTGCGTCTGGTACCTTCGTAGCGGCATTCCTTCTCGGGAGGCTGGTGGCGTCGCTGTTCCGACTGGTCAGGGCACGGTTCTACCGTGTGATGCCACCGCGGCGCGCCAATGTGCTCGGCGTGATCGCGGTCGCTCTCATCATCTTCTTTGCATCGCGCGACGGCGTTCTCGACCGGGTGGTCCTGGGGCTCGACGAAAGCTATGAGGCCGCGCAGGCGCTTTTCGAGCAAGCGCCGCCACCGCCGACAGAGCCTCGGATGACCGGAAGCGCCGCGTCGCTGATCGACTGGGCCGGTATCGGAAAACCGGGGCGCGACTTCATTACTTCGGGGCCGGATGCCAAGGCCATTTCAGCATTCACGGGCAGTCCTGCCCTGGACCCGATCAGGGTCTATGTCGGTCGCGCCAACGGCGAGACGCCACGGGAAAGAGCCGAACTTGCCTTGGCAGAACTGAAACGACTGGGAGCTTTCGAACGCAAGGTGCTGATCGTTGCAAGCCCGACGGGAACGGGCTGGATGGACCCGGGATCGCATGATCCCGTCGAATACATGCACGACGGCGACATCGCCACCGTCAGCGCCCAGTACTCCTATCTCCAGTCTCCGCTGGCGCTCATCCTCGAGACCAGCACGGGTCTTGAACAGGCGACGGCTCTTCAGGAGGTCGTACATGGGTATTGGAAGACGCTTCCCGCAGGGTCCCGTCCGCGCCTGTACGTGCACGGTCTCAGCCTCGGGGCATGGTCATCGATGTATGCGACCAACCTGTTCCGGCTGCTCGACGACCCGATCGACGGAGCCTTCTGGGCCGGCCCGCCGTTTCCGTCCGCATTCTGGAACTATGTGCAAAACCAACGCAATCCCGGCAGCCCATGGGTGCTGCCCGCGATCGGTGACGGCTCACTTGTGCGGTACGCCTCCCATTTGGCCGACGCTTCGGAGGCTGCGGCAGAATGGGGCCGAATGCGCATCGTCTTTCTTCAATACTCCAGCGACCCGATCGTGTTCTACGACCCGGCGTCGCTTTGGCGCGCGCCACCATGGATGCGCGATCCGCCCGCCGAGGATATGTCCGAGCACTTGATCTTCATGCCCATCGTGACGCAATTCCAGCTTGCACTCGACATGGCGCTGTCCTTCGGTTCACCCCCGGGTCACGGACACGCCTATTTTGCGAAAGACTATATCGAACCGTGGGTGCAGGTCACGGCCCCGGAAAACTGGACCTCCGCCGACACCGAACGGCTAAAGGCGCATTGCGACAACGGCTTTCAGGAAGGTTGCTCGAACGGTTCACGCTAGCAGACGCCAGGTTGCATCCTGGTGCAACACCGGCGTCCTCTCATGCCGCTCCGTGTAGCGTCCGGTCGCCGCTACTCCGGGCGTTCCTTGAAGTGAAGCAAACCATTGCCGTCGGCATCGGTCATGACAAGACCGGTACCGTATCGAACGTAACCGGATACCTTCCGAAGTGTCTCAAGCAGGGTTCTTTCAAGCGCCTCGGCCTCGCCGGGACAAGCCATCATGGTGCCCGCAAAATTCTCGGGGAACGCGATCTCTCCGTCCGCCAGGAACACTTGTCCGACAAACCTGTTGCAACCGCCGAACATGGCAAAGTTCATCTGGTCGTCGATCACGAGCGTTGCGGGATCGTCATTGCTCCATTGTTCTCCAGCCACGTCTGTAACTGCCCATTCGATGCCTGAAATCGTCCTTGGCGGAGCGGTTCCCACGTCGTCACCTGCAACCATGGTCAGGACCAGTTCGACCGGTGCCGTTCCCGCGCCCTCAAAGACGCTGTAGAGGCTTGTGGTGCGGAACAGTTGATTATCGTCCGAGCTCCAGATCGTGGCCACGACCGCATATCGGCCCATATCCTCAATGATCTGAGAATTGTAATGAAGGTCAACGGTCTGAGGCACGCCCGTCATCGCATAGCGCTGCGACGAGAGCCGTTTCGAGGCTGCATCCGCTCTCGATACGTCGAGAAGCTGGACTTCGAGTTCAGCATCCGGCGGAAGCGCGATGCGTTCCCGGTACGTAACGGTCACCTTCAGCATGTCCGATTTAGCCTTGGACTCAGTTGTAAACATGGCGAGTGCCACGAACACTGCAAGGGCGTGTATAAAGAACCGCATCCCCGAATTCCCTTTTCACGAAGTTCTGCCAGCTAGATTCACAACTTTCCCGGCATTGTTCTCTTATTTAGATGCCAAGATGACATTGATCCACCAGCGCGCCTCATTTTTTTCATCAGTTCACAGACCGGTTTAAATGAACACACTCGCGCCGGGCGAAGAAGTGGGGACACCTCCGGGATTGTCGAGATTGACGCAAGGCACCAGTCGTGCGTAGGCAGCATCAAACCTGATATTTCCGATGCACTCGTTTACCGCCCAACCGCTCATGCACCATCAATTGAACTGGACCACCAAGGTGGGACGGAGCATGCCGCTGTGATTCCGCAACGAGGCTGATATTCGCCGCTACATCAGGCCACCAATACTGGGCCGAGGCAGTCCCGTGTGCAGCGAGCCCATTCTTGCGGGCTGTCCGTGCTTCCAAACAATCGTGGCGCCAGCCGTATGCGGCCAAGCGGACGTATCAGAGGCGGTCCATGATATTGGTTGCTTGAAGCGTACTGACCGGATACCTGCGCGAGAGCAGCTTCCCCTTATCGAAATCAGGTTCGCGCAGCCGGATTTCTTGCTGAATCGTCTCTGCCTTCTCCGGTCTGTCGTTCGCCGCATAGAGCGCGAAAAGAAACCGGCGGATTGCGATGAATTCAGGGCTAAGCGTACTGGCGAATTGCGCATGCGTCGCCGCCAGATCGTAGTCGCCTTTCCCGATGCGAGCCATGCAAGAGAAGATTGACATGAAGTTTCGCAGGGCGCGGCCGGAAGCAAGCGAAACACCCTTCTCGGCCGCCGCCAGAGCTTCTTCGTAGCGCCTTTGTACCGTCAGGATGTTGGCCCTAAATGCCCAAGAGAGCGCGTTCGCCTCATTGGCGCGGATTGCCTTCTCGCAAAGCAGTTCGCCATAGGCGAAATCCCCTTGATGGACCAGACTGTGCTGCGCGGCGAATGAGAGGACCAACGAATTTCCCGGTGCCTCACGAAGCGCAACCGTAATCAATTCTTCGTTGTCCAAGGGATCGAGGAAATCGTTCGTCAGGTGCTCGAAGGCGGCCGTATTCCGGATGAAGGCTCGCCAGGCAAGGTATACCGGGTTGGAATCGAGGGTGTAGGCGGCTTCGAAAAGTCGGTCCGCTTCGATCAAGGCCTTCCGCGAGAAATCGAATATCTGGGCACGGCCTCGACAAGCCAGAGAGATCGGCAATTGGGCGACATTCGACATATGACGGTCATCATTCAAACAATCCCCGAGAGCTTGGCAGACTCTGCTTCCAAGACAGGCAATGCGAAAGCTGGTCTCGTCATCCGCCGGCATGCCGATCTCAGAGAGGCGACTACGCCACATGACCTGACCGCCAGCGGATTCGATCCGTGCGGATATCAGCGATGTATCCTGGGCTTTGGCAATCTCGACCGAGACGAAAAGCATCGGTGCGCCATTCGCATCGAGTTTCTGATTGGGATCGCTCAGGTCGACGAAATCGACCTCTCCCATCTCACCGATGGTGGTCGCGACACACTCGCGGAACCGCACATAAAACCATGCGTCGTCTACGCCAAGCTCACGGGTGGTGCGAAAAACTATGAGCGGCCTGACAGTTTGCGGTTTCCGAGCAATCAGCGCACCGGTTTTTCGCCGCGGCACCACAAATGGACAAGCTGCATCATCGAGATGGCTGATCCTGATATCGCGCAGCCAGTTCTCGAATTCCGGGTCACGAATATCCAGATCCTCGAACAGCGTGGATTGGGAATCCGATGACCTTGCCAGATCGACCGACGCAGGATCGAGTGTCACAATTCCCCTGTCGCATCTGAGAATTTCCTTGTGAACACCAAGCGCACGCCGGAGTTCCGACAGCGCTTGGCGAAGCGAAGCCGCACCCTGTTCCGGGGCCCGCGTGCTCCACAGTTTATCCTGGAGATATGTTCGCGATCTTTGAAAGCCCCTTGCGGAAACCAGAAGGGCAACAAGGCCACGTGTCTTGTGTCCGCGCGGTGTCAAATCCTGACCCGCTTCATCAAGAATCCTTAAAACGCCATCAATTTCAATTCTGATCATGGGAACCGCCACCCAATGTCGAACCCAATAAAACGGCCGGCGGCTTGACGCAAAAAAATTAACTCGAAGTAATCCAATCCTGATTACGGGAACCGCCACCCGCTTTCGAATTCATTAAAGCGATTTCAAGTATAGCGCAAAAGTGTTGCGTTGTGAAAAATTCGTGAAATTTCCTTTCCTTCTTGCTGAATATTAAGAGTTTTTACTACGTTTCTTGGAAATTTGCAGCAAAGGGGTTGGGCCATGGGAGTTGCAGGAGCAGGTGGAGCCGGAGGCGCAGGCGGTGCCGGTGGTGCGGGAGGTGCGGGCGGAGCCGGGGGCGCAGGCGGCGCCGGGGGCGCGGGCGGAACCGGGGGCGCAGGCGGTGCCGGGGGCGCGGGCGGAGCCGGGGGAACGCTGGCGCATGCAGGTGCGCCGAATACGCCGCTTCTGTCCTCGGCCCTGATCATCGCGAATGACGGCATCATCGATCCGGCCTCGAAGACTGCGCGCGATTTCGACCATGGTCCGGGGGGCATCGACCGGATGGAGCGGGTCAATCCGCACTACCTGCGGATCTTGCTGGTCGAACATCTGAAGGCCGGACTCGCAGTCGATGGAAAGCCCGGCCATTGCGCGGTCACTCTCGCCGGGACCGAGATCTTCCGGATCAATCGACCCAAGAAAGGCGCCAATCCCAGCGTGTATTGCGACAAGTCGGGACGGCAGTTGGACCTCGTCCTGGCGGCGGCAGATCTGCGATCGGACAGATTGCCCGAGATTATCCTTCAACAGACCGACCTGCTGTCGTTCCTGGGCTCGACCGTGCGTCTGCACGATGTCTCGCACGGGTGGACGCTGGAGGTGCTGCGCTCGGTGCAAGACGTGGCCACGATCGTGCATTCACAAGTCAAGCATCACCTCTCGACGCCGCGGCCGGTCGATGTCTTTCCAGAGGCGTCTCCGATTATCCAGACGCCGCAGCACAGTTCGCTGCCCAGCGGCCATTCTGTCGAGGCCAGCGCGATGGCCTATGTCCTGTCGCGGCTTGCGGGTGAGACCGACAAGACAGTCCTGACGATGAACAACCTCGTGCTGCGCATGGCGGCGCGCATCGCCATAAACCGGCATGTTGCCGGCGTACATTTTCCTTTCGAGAGCATGGCGGGTTTCCTGCTGGGGATCTCGATCGGCCGGGTCTGCTACAAGCGCCTGGCCGGCGGTGCGACGCCGTTGTCGAAGTACACGATCACAACCGATGGCATGGGAGATGTCGACTTCCATCTCAGGGCCTTCACCGACGTCATAACGACGCCACCGAAGGAGTGGCTGACTGCCTCGGAAATTCCGAACCCCGCAGGACAGACCGATGAGTTGAAGCATGTCTATGGGCTGACGGGCAAGGAATGGGCGCATCGGGCAAGCACGACATGACATGCGCCTGGGGAGACGAGCGGGCGTTTGACGGGCTGTTGCTGGGAGCGCCGAACGCGTTCCTTCAGACCGCCGGTCAAGGTCGCGGCGACTACAACTCGTTCGACGTCGACAAGGTTCTCGGGGCCATGGAAGACGCCTTTGCCCCTGGCAGCGTCGACGCTGCCGGGCTCGCGGCTTTCACGCAGGCGGTGCGGGCCTCCGTGGCGCAGGTCACAGGCACCCTGGGCCGCGACAGGAGCGATGACGGAGAGCTTCCCTTTGTCTGGCTGGGGCCGTTACTGCCGCAGCCTGGCGGGTCGCGCGGGACAGATGACGCGGCCTTGTGGGCCCGGATGACGGGCAGCACCTGTCCGGTCGCTCTTGGACTGGCAGACACGTCCATCGCCTTTGCGAACCGGCGTTTCCGGAAACCCGCCCTGACCAAGGCGCATGACCGAACGCGCTTCAAGATGCTCTGGCTGCAGGACAGGTATTTCGATCCCGCCTCGGAGTTTCATGGCGCGAGTCCATACTCCGGCATCCTGGGACAAGGCACATTGCTGCTGGAAGACGACATCAACGCCGTGTTCGCCAAGCACTGGCACGATGGCGCGCTGGACGAGGAAGCCGTGTACCGCGAGTTCAGTTCGGTCCGCAAATTCGGCCGCGATCTCTGGTCGATGCGCGCTGGACATGGAACAAGCGTCCTGGATTTGATGGCCGGCGCAGATACCGGCGAGCCAGGATCCGAACGTGATATCTATGCGGTGGAGCTTCCTACGGCGGTGGTCGCCGACACATCCGGCGGATTGTTCCACGGGCCGATGCTTCACGGTCTGGCGGTGGTTTCCCTGTTTTCCTTCGTCATGAGCAAACGGGCGCCGCTGGTGATGAATGTCAGCATGTCCTATGTGGGCGGGCCCCACACGGGCTTCGAGGGCAGCGACAAGGCGCATCCCACCGCCAAGGCGCTGAACCGGCTGGTCGTGTCTTCCTCGGTGGGAACGCGCAGCGCGCATCTGATGCTTCCGGCCGGCAACAACCTGCAGGACCGGTTGAGCGGAACCGGTCGAACCGCGACCTGGGTGGTGCCTCCGAATGACAGGACGGGCAGCACGCTGGAGATCTGGCGTCATGGGTTCAAGGGATTCTCGACAGGCGCAAAGGCCACGCTGTCGCTGGCGTCTCCGGGGTCGGCGCCGGTGCCACTTGCGGCACTTCCGGCGCCAGGGCATTTCCGCGAGTTCCTGTGTGACGGACAGGAGATCGCCCGGCTTTTCCGGATCAGGAACGACCGGCAGGCGGATCATCTGGTGCTGGGCATCTTTCCCACCGAGAGCCATGACAGCCACGGGCAGATTTCGCCTGCGGGGTTCTGGACAGTGCGCCTTAAGGGTGCGGATGGCCAGTTCTTCAGTTCGCGCGACGACACTTTGGCGGGGCTGCCCGAGGCGGGCCGGCAATCGTGGCTTCGGGACGAGAGCTATCGCAAGTTCAGGGATGGCGGAGACTGGCGCAGGGACAGCGACATCGGCCGACAGGGCACCCGGCGAGACGGAAGCGTGTCTGTTCTCGCAACCGGCAAGTTGCGCTCGGGACGGGGCTTCAAGGCCTATACGACGCTGATCACCGGTTTCGAGCACTCGGCATCGGAAGGCGCCGTGCCCTATCGCTTTGCCGGGCTGGAACTGGGCCGAGTCACTCATCCGGGCAAGGCCCGCGGCGCGCCTGCTCCGATGGCCGAAATCTCTCGCGCTCTGGGAGGGCCGCTGGCCGCGGCACGGATGGGCCGGGGAACAATCCGGTGGGCAGGCACCAGCATGGCCTCGGCGCTGGCGGCGCGGCAGATCGCAGATGATCTCACGAAAGTCTCCACGCTTGACGCCCCCGCCCCTCGCGAACCGGCGCACGACTACTGAGGACTTGGAACGCAGAAGGCGCCGGCCCGAAAGACGAACCGGCGCCGAAGAGGCCCTCCGAAGATCAGGCCGGACTTTCGGTCAGGATGATCAGGTCATCGGCCACGAGATCATTGCCGAAGATCAGGAGCGTGTCCTTGCTGTCCTCGAATTCCACGGCCAGTCCAAGCCAGGTCTCCTCGACGCTGGCGATCGCCGCGCCATCGACCAGCAGAAGCGCATCGATCCCGGCCTCGTAATCGAGGATCACATCCGTCGACTTCTTGCGATCCAGCGTCTCGGCACCGAAGACGAACTGGTCGCCCCCCTCGCCTCCGAACATGACGTCATAGCGTCCACCAAGGCTGATGATGCGATCCGCGCCTTCGGTTCCGACCAGGACATCGCTCCCGTCGGTGCCGATGATGATGTTCACCTCGGGCGCCGCGTCGGTGATGCCGTCGATCGTGATCTTGATCTGGCCGGCATCCTGCTGTGCCCCGTCGCCGATCGTGTAGGTGAAGCTCAGCTCGGCCGTCTCGCCGTCGTTCAACGACTGGTAGGCCTGGCCCGGATCGAAGCTGAGCGATCCGTCAGACGCAAGCGTCAGGCTGGCGCCATTGCCGAGATCATTCGCCGACCCGACGACCAGCGGACCACCCGGACCGCTGAGCGCGGTGACCTGAAGGGGCTGGTCGTCGGAGTCGCTGCCCGAACCGTTGTCGGCGAAGACATTGCCGAGAAGGGCCGTGTCCTCATCCGTTCCGAATGCGTCATCCTGCGCAACCGGTGCGAGATCGTCATTCGTGATGACGACGCTTGCGACCGAGGACAGCACCGTGGGAGACCCGGCGCTGACCGCGAAGGACAGTTCGAGCGTTTCATCAGCTTCCGCGAGTAGATCGCCCAGCACATCGAGCGTGATGGTCTGGGTTCTCTCGCCCGCACCGAAGACTAGCGATCCGCTGCCCTGCCCGGCATAGTCGGACGCGTCCGCGTCGCCGCCGACTTGGTAGTCGAGGCTGAGACCCGAAGAAACGTCACCGGTGCGATAGACTGTGAACACCACGGTTTGCGACCCGGCGTTGCCTTCAAAAAGCGTGGTCTCGGACGCCGAGATCCCGACGCCTTCGAGAACGGGCGGAGCGTCGACGATTGCGGTTTCGGTCAACGCCCCGCCTTCGCCCCCGGCAATAACAGAAGCGGCTTCAATGAAGTCCGCATTGCCAGAGAGGAGATAGTCGAGGATCGCGTCTTCGCGAAGCACGGGATCAGTGATGCCGGCAGTGGCTTCTTCCGCCTCGGCCAGGATCTCGGCCGGGAAGTCGTCGATCGAGATCTGCGCCACCGGGAAAAAGAGATCGGTGAAGTCGGCCGTGCCTAGCCCTGCCGGATAGTCGAAGAGCGATGTCGCATCGCTGATCCGCCAGTCATCGGCGAAGGCGCCATAGAGGTCGGCAAAGGAGATGGGCTGCGCCAGCACCGAGCCGTCGCGCAGGGCAATGTCGTTCGTGGTGTCTCCGTCGGCGTTACCCAGCAGACCGCGGACGTCACGACCAGCGGCTATTGAGACCGAGGTGCTGAGGAAGCCTTCGAAGACATCGACCCGAAGTTGCTCGCCGTTGGCGTAGACCAGTGTGATAGCTTCGCCGTCGAAATAGATCTCGCCGTCGCCGAGAGCCGTTCCGCCGATAGCGGTCTGGATGTCGAACGCGGCGCCATCGACCGTCACGAGGGAGGAGCCGGTCGCGTCGATCATGACGCGCGCCGCGCCGACGGTCGTGGCAACCGCGGTGGTCTGGCTGGCCACCTGGCTGCCCTCGACCGGCTGGAACCGGACCTGGATGTCGAGCGGATCGCCCGAGACCGCTTCGATCAGGGTGAATTCGCCGACTGCCTGGAAGTCGTAGGCCAGTCCGTCCAGCGTGATGATATGCGGATCGCCATAGTTGGCCCCCGTAGCGCCTGTCGGCAGGACAGGGGGAACGCCGTCATCGTTTCGGATCGACCCCGTCGCCTGGGCGATCCCCACTTCCAACCCCGCCGGCCAGTCAGCCGTCGGCGAGATGCGGGCGATGATGTCGTCGTGCAGTTCGGCCTCGGCATCCACCACGATCGCCAAGCTGAACGTCGCCTCCGCCGCACCGGCTTCGATGACCACGCTGCCCGACTGGGGCAGACCGTCGACCAGATCGTCGGACTCAGCCGCCTGCAACCCGCCAGCGGAGCGGATATCGTAGTCGACCGTGATCGCCTGGCTGGTGTCGCCTGTCCGGCTGACGGTGAAGGTGATGATGCCGCTGTCTTCCTGCGCCTTTTCACCCGTGATGTTCACCGTAGGCGCGACATCGTTGTCGAGGATCCGCACAAAAGTCTGTCCCTCGGCGATCTCGGCCCCCGCCGCGCCGTCGCTGGTCGGATTCGAGAGCGTGAAGGCAAGATCCTCGACGCTTTCGACCAGCAGATCGTCAACGATGCCGATCTGGTAGGTCAGCTGCTGGATTCCGGGCGAGAATGTCAGTGTCACCGGTACTGCGAAGGGCACCGACACATCGCTGCCGTCGATCGGGTTGAGGCCGGTGCCGGTGACGGTGATATCCACCGTGGCGGTGGAGAATATGTCGCCGCTGCGGATGATCGTCACGTTCGCAGTGCCAGCGTCTTCATCGACAACCGCCGTGAAGAGACCTGCATCCTGAACGCTGAAACGTGCCGGGACCGGACCGCCGACCGGGCCGCCTTCGCTGTTGACCGGACCGGTATAGCCGTTGGAGAGCGTTACCGTCGCCTCGGCGATGCCATCGCCCGTGGTGTCGATCAGAAGCTGGTTTCCGACGATGCTTGTATTGGCGCCGATCAGATTGAAGTTCTCGTCGAAGACCTGAAGGATATCCTCGGCCCCGAAATCGGTGAAGGTGTCGCCGTCGAGTTCCCAGACGCGGCCGCCGAACCGGTCGGCTCCCGCCCCGCCCGTGACCGTGTCGGCGCCACCCCCGGCATAGAGGCCGTCATCGCCGTCGCGGCCAACGAGGATGTCGTCGCCCAGTATGCCGATCAGGCGATCGGCACCGGAGCTTCCGGCCATCGTGTCATCGAAGTCGGTGGCGACGACGCGCTCGATCCCGGTGAAGGTTTCGGCATTCCCCCAGCCGTCATTGGTGGTGCCGGCTTCGAGGTCGATGTCGATCGCCTGGGTTCCGCCGTTGAAACGGTCGCCTGAAAAGCTGAGCGAGTCGAATCCGTCGCCGCCCGAATAGGTATCGGCGCCATCCATGCCCCGGAACTGGTTGTCCTGGTCATTGCCGATGAAGGTGTCCGCGCCATTCGAGCCGCGCACGCTTTCGATGTTCACGAAGGTATCGGTGCCGGCATAGGTGCCCACGACTGTCCCATTGACGAAGTCGACCACGACCGAGGTTTCGTTCCGGTCGTCGTATTCAAGTTCGTCGAAACCGCCGCGCCCATCGATGAAATCGTCGCCAAGGCTGGTGCGGAAGCGCTGGAAATCCTCGTTGTCATCGCCAAGCAGCGTGTCGTCGCCGTCACCGCCGCCGATATTGCGGATATTGGTGAAGGTATCCACATCGCCGCCGGTCAGTTGCGTGGTGCCCAGCGCGGTGTCGATAACCACGGATTCGCCGACGCCGTTGTAGTCGAGACTGAAGAACCCTTCGGTGCCGCCCACGATGGTATCGCTGCCGAGGCCGGGATTGGTACCGCCGCCAACACCGTAGAACGTGATCAGGTCGTTGCCGTCGCCGCCCCCGACCCAGTCGTTGTCGCCGCGCGCCTCGATCGTGTCGTTGCCGCGCCCACCCTGCATATTGTTGTCGGCACCGCCGAAACTGTCGATCAGGTCGTTGCCATCCTCGCCCTGGAGGTCGTTGCGGTTGGTGTCGCCGATGATCGTGTCGTCCCAGCGCGAGCCGCGAATTTCCTCGATTCCAATGAATGTATCGGTGTCGCCATTGGCATCGGTGCCGCCTCCGGCGTCCAGGCTGACGTTGATCCCCTGGAATGCGCCCGTGTCGTCATCCGCGCGGCTGTAGTCGACGCGGTCGCCCCCGCCCGCACCACCGTCAAAAAGATCGTCGCCGCCAAGGCCCCGGAACTCCTGGTCGCCCTCGGCCCCCGTGAAGGTGTCGTCGAAGCTGGTGCCGCGCACGCGTTCGATGCCGGTGAAAGTGTCGGTGCCACCCGACCAGTCGAGAACACTGCCGTGGAACTCGGAGGTGAATGTCACGTTCACACCGGAGGTCGCATCCCGGTCGAAGCCGTATGACAGCTCGTCCTCTTCGAAGAGCGGGCCGTTCGCTCCGCCGATCACGATGTCGTTGCCCGCGCCCGGCTGAAGGAAGTCGCCGCCGACGCCGCCGTCGAGGCTGTCGTCGCCATCGCCGCCGGACAGGTCGTCATTGCCGTCGCCGCCGATGATCGTGTCGTTGCCGCCTTCACCGCCAAGCCATTCGTCGCCGATGTTGCCGGTGATCAGATCGTCGAAGCGGGTGCCGAAGATTTCCTCGATCCCGGTGAAAGTATCGACCGCGCCGCCTGTCTTCTGGGTCGTGCCAATGCCGTCATCGGTGAAGGTGACGGTGATCGGGCCGGAGTCGAGGCGCGAATAGTCGATCTCGTCGCCCTGGCTGAAGGTACCGGTCTGGGCCCCGCCATCCATGCTGTCGGAGCCTTCTCCAGGCTGGAAGCGGTTATTCTCCGCGTTGCCGATCAGCGTGTCGTCGCCATCCGTGGCGCGCACCTCTTCGATCGAGATCAGCGTATCCGTATCGCCGAACCCGTCGGTGGCCGTACCTGCCGCAAGATCGACGAAGACGGCATTCGTGCCGCCCCTTTCCGCATCCCGGTGGTACTCCACGCGGTCCGTCCCCGCGCCGCCATCGATCGTGTCATTGCCCTGCGAGCCGCGGAAGCTGTCGAAATCGCCGCCGCGTCCTTCGAGCAGGTCGTCGCCTTCGCGCCCGTCGAGGAAGTTGTCGCCATCGTCACCGCGCAGTGTATCGCCGTGTTCGGAACCGTCTACGCCCTCGATCGAAATCAGCGTATCGGTATCGCCCCAGCCATCTGTGGCCGTCCCGGCCGCCAGATCGACGAGAACGCCGGCCGGATCGTCGAAATGGCCGATCCCATCGAAGCCCTCGCCGCCATCGAGCGTGTCGGCGCCGGCGTCGCCTTCGAGATTGTCGTCGCCGCCGCGACCTTCGATCAGGTCGTCGCCCTGAAGCCCGTTGAAGTCGTTCCGATCGTCGTTGCCGAGGAGCGTGTCGTTGAAACTTGTGCCGGTTACACTTTCGATCGACGTGAGAGTATCGAAGTCGCCCCAGGCATCCGTGGCGGTGCCTGCCGCAAGATCCACATCCACGCCCTGGGTACGGGCTTCGCCGTCGGCGCTATAGTCCACGCGGTCGCGCTGAACCGTCCCGACGAGCGTGTCATTGCCGCTGCCGGTTGCGAAGTAGTGATCATCGCCGGCATTCGGGTCCTGCGAAGCGACGACAAGGTCATTGCCGGCCTGGTCGAAGGTGTATGTGCCGCCCTCGCCGCCTACGTAAATCTCGTCATCGAAATCGGTGCCGTGGAAATTCTCGATCGAGATCAGCGTATCGGTTCCGAAACCGCGCTTGTCGGTGGTGAAGGCCGCGACCGCGCCGATCGCGGTATCGGTGTTGTTGATGGTGACGCCATTGGTCAGGCCGTAGCCGGAATAGAAGATCAGGTCGGCCCCGTCGCCGCCATCCATCGTGTCGTTGCCCGCGCTGGCCGACAGCCAGTCGGTATCGCCGCGGCCGGACAGCAGGTTATTGGCGCTGTCGCCGATGATGTTGTCGAAGTAGTCTGAACCTTCGACATTCTCGATGGAGGTCAGAGTGTCGACGTTTCCATAGCCATCGGTTGCGGTTCCGAAGCGCAGATCGACGAAGACACCGGAGGGATCTCGGTTGTAGACCGCCGTGTCGTTCTCGGTGCCGCCGTTCAGCGTATCATTGCCCGCATCGCCCGACAGACGGTCGAACCCGGCATTGCCGTTCAGGATGTCGTTTCTACCATTACCGTACAGAAAGTCGTTTCCGGCCCCGCCGTTCATCGTGTCGTCCAGATCGGAGCCGTAGACAGATTCGATTTCGGCAAACGTATCGGACCCGCCCCAAGGATCGGTCACCGTACCGGAATCGATGCCGGTATAGTTCAGAAGGATCCCCTGGGTCTGCGGACCCGCGCCGTCGATCGTGGCGCCCCGCTCATAGTCCAGCGCATCGACGTTGCCGATCGATCCCTGGAAGGTATCGTTGCCGCTTCCGGCATAAAAGACCGCAAAGCCCGCACCAGGCGTCTGGTCTGCCACAAGGAGGTCGTTGCCTGCGAGGTCGAACACATAACTGCCGCCGCCCAGGGGATCGCCCAGATGGACGACATCGCTGCCGTCGGTCGCGTTGAAGGACTCGATATCGATCAGCGTGTCCGTGCCGGAGGATTTCAGGACGGTATTGGCAAGTGCCGTGGTGGAGACACCGTTCCAAAGCGCCGTGACGGAACTTCCGGTATTGTTGATGAAGACACCGGTCGCATCGAACAGACCTCCGGCATAGAGGGCAACATCGTAGTCCGCGCCACCGTCAAGCGTATCGGTTCCGACGCTTCCGAACAGAAAGTCATTACCGGCGAAGCCGAATATCTGATCGTCTTCGACCGTACCGAACAGGCTGTTCGCGAAATTGTCGTCGCCGTTTGTTCCATTGATGATAGCCATGTCGCCCTCCCGCAAAAAAGCTTGCAAAACCCCTGTTTGCATTGGTCTGCTTACGCGGTGGGCGTGATTGGCGTGTGAAAACGGCGCAGGCAACTTGTGAAAAAGATGTGAATTCGGACTGCAAACTCCGTGTTGCATGAGGCCAATGCCAAATGCGACGGTCTATCGTCAGTCCGGTGAAACGCTTCTTGGCGTCGAGGGTCTAAGACGGCTCTCTCCGTCCCCGGCGTGCTGAGCTAGCCTGGTCGGTCGCCGACAAACAGGAGCGGTAGGCATTCAAAGCCAAAAGCAGTCGCTCGATGCAGTGTGCCGGAATGACCGCTCAGCGGGACCTTGCGGAACATCGGCCTTTCGACGGATTTGAGCGACATCAAGGCAGCCGCAAGCCGCTGCAGTAGATTTCCCATAAGGATTTGCCAGTTACGTTCTTTGGTTGCCGAGTCCGGCGAAATAGGGAGGCGGCATGCTCATGAATTCAACTTTGGCTTGGGTTCTGATCACGGCTTTTGCGATCCCGAATGTCGTCATTGCGCAGGTGAGCGTGGCCGAAAGGCTCGCACCAGGCCAGCCGCCTGCGATCGTCTCAGCCGGTCGTGCGCTCGGTAACGTTTATCCTGACGATTCTCTTGCACGGATAAGTTGGGCGATAAATCGCGGCGTCGATATCGTTATTATCAGCGTGCAGTTGACTGGCGATGGCCATCATATCGTCATGTACGACGCGACGCTGACCAGAACAACGAATGTGCGCGATGTCTACCCTACCGGAGCCCCGCGCCGCGATCCGGGAGATACGGTTGCGAGGTGGCACCTTGTCGCTGATTACACGCTTGAGGAGATCAGGCGGCTCCGGCTTCTCGATCCGCAAGGCGGCGATCATCCTGTGCCCACATTGGACGAAGCGCTGGATCTAATCAACGGCCGCATTCTGGCCGTGCTCAGCCTCCAAGGCTTTGACATCGAAGGCCTAGCAGCCCAGCTAGAACAGCGCAGTACCGAAAACCTCCTGCTGTTCAACGAGGGTGATTTGGAGAAGTTGAGAGGTGTCTCAACCGCGACTGGCATCGGGGTTTGGAGTACAGTGACCGAGGCCCAATACCCAAAGATCGCATTGCAGCGGCTATTCGACAGGTTCGGCTCAGACCTGAGGGTTGTCGATGTCGAGCATGACCAACTCACTCAGGACTTTGTCACACGGGCGGATCAGCTCGGAGTGCGGCTGAGTCACCGGGGCATTGGCTTTGAGGACGCCGCGCTGAGCCGCGGCAATACCAAGCCTTGGCAAGACGCTTTGGGTGGCCAGGCCGGGATATTCGTGTCGAAGTACCCAGACGCGGTCTTGAGGCTGATGGGCAGATAACGCCACACTCTGGGTCTGCAGAGATCAAGAGCAGGACCAGATGTCACAATCGGCTGTGTCATTCCATGCCTAGCCGACGAAAAAACTCTTGGGCAAAGGGCTGAGGCCCTGAATAGGTCGTCTGCTTTGGGCTTGAAGCAGTCGATTGGCTGAAACTGCTCGATGACCGCTCGGCGGGACGTAGCTAACATTCAAAGGATCGGGCAAGCCAATCGACGCCGACCTGCAAGGCCCAAGATTGGGCGAGCGCTACATTTCCATGTCCACCCCTTGAGCCACAACGATTTGGCCGTCGAGCTCGAGATGCGGGCAGGCTTTCGCATGCTCGATTGCTGTTTCGAGGTCGTCAGCCTCGATCACAGTCACACCCGTCATCGGGACATCCCCGCTCCCGTCAATGACACCCGCGGCGCTGACAGTCACCGAACCCGCGAACGGCATTCCAGGATAGATGTTGGCGTCACCCAGGCCAGTTGACCACACGCGCCATTTCTCCATGTGCGCAGCACCGTCCTCAGGGCGGTTTCCGCCACGGTAGATGAATGCAAATTTGGGCATCGAGTATTTCTCCTTATTTTTTTGTCGGCCGACCCGGCCTTGGGGGTGTCAACTCGCCATTCAAACCGCGTGCATGGTCTCACTCAGCCAGATCATGATGGGTGAGAATGCCTTCAGTCGTTCCTGGCACCGCGCCGGGCCTTCGGGACCGTAAGCCATATTTGTCGCGAGAGTGTGCCGCCAGACCACCATCCCTTTGCGCCGGAGCAGGTCACTACGCGGATGATCGCCCGCAAAGGGCCTTGGCACGCGAACGAGGTCTGGTTCGGAAAGACTGGCCCCCCGCTCGAGCAGATGGTCGAGGTCTCGCTGCAGCATGGCACCCGCTGGACCGGCGACGGTCTCGCGCCACGTTTCGAGCTGTCGTGGACCGAACCGCATGATTCCGGCGCCCAGCGTTAGTCTTCCCGGTTCGAGGCCGACCATTAACGCTGGGCCGTCGGGTCCAGAAACCGAAGGCCGAAATGCCATATGCACATAGGTGTTGTAGGGCGTCTTGTCCTTTGAAAACCGCAGATCACGGTTGATGCGGAAGATCTTGGGTGTCACCGGGCCCTGGCCCCATGCCTCCAGCAGCTCGGATAGGGCCTCGGCAAACTCACGCGCCGGTTCACGGACCGCCGCATGGTAGGTTTTGCGATTATCTTCGAACCAGTCACGGCTGTTGTTCGCGCGAAGCGCAGCGAGAAAATCGATGGTGTCCTGACTGAACATGGTCACTTCGCCGGCAGTGAGAGCGCATTGCCAACGGCCAATGACACCCATTCACCGATAACCGCATCCGATTGGTCAGGGTCAACCAGGTACATGCCGCCCATGCGCCGGCCACCCTTCACCAGGGGTTCGCCTCCCGGCAGGGCTTCGGCCTTCGCGCTGTTGTCCTTTCCGACGCGCAGCATGAACCGGCTGTCACCGGCTTCGTTGCAGCCCGCGCCGCCGACCATGTTGCCGTTCACCAGGAAGCAGTGACCGCCCATCATCTTCTTTTCGAAAAGTCCAGGAAGCCCTTCGAGCCTTTCCCGCAGGCGTGTCACAAGATTTTGTTCGTCTTTCATGACAGTCTCCTTCGATCATTCGTGGTCGGGTCAGAGCCAGATCAGCGCGAGCAGCCAAAGACCCATCAGCACACCGGGCAGTACCGTAACCAGCATTGCCAGACCGCGCTTGGAGCTATCGTAAAGCTTGTAATGGGCAATCCGGCCAATCAGGAAAGTCGCGACAGCCAACCAGAGCCATCCGGACCCGAGGCCCGCATACTCGGACGCTCCGAGAACCAGCGCGAAGAGCGGCGCGTTTTCCATGAGGTTGCCGTGAATGCGGATGCGCTTGAACAGCACCGGGTCGCCAGCATCGCCTCGCAGGACGCCGCCGATCTTGTCCCGGCGCATGCCGACCCAGCCGGTCAGGGGGATCAGCGAGATCGCCAGCACGCTGATGAAGGTGAACGTAACGGGGAGAAGTGTCGGCATGGTTTTGGTCCTTGTCTTGGTGCGTCAATCGCGCGTCGGGATCCGGCAAATCCGTGCAAACGGCCCGGGTCGTTTCAGGCTATGCGCCTGCCATTTCGGCAAAGGCGGGAAGTGTTTCGTCCAGCTTGTCCCAGGACACGGCCCGGCTGGCGTAGACAACCATCTGGGGCCGGACCACCTCCGGATCGTCGAGGACCGATGCGCGGGGAAAAACCGCGTCGGGGTAGCCGGAATTTGTCGAATAGACCGGGGAGCCGCATGTGCCGCAGAACCCCTTCGATATTGTATTCCCGCTATCAGCTCGGTGCTCATAGAAGGTCACACCCCCCGTGACCACGAAGGCGCTTCTTGGGATTGCAATATGCGTGCAATGCCCGGTCCCGCTCGATTTGCGGCAATCCTCGCAGCAGCAATGCAAAACGACTTGAGGGCTGGCGCTGCTTTCGAAACTGACGGCGCCGCACAGGCAGCGCCCGGAGAATCCTTTAGCGTTTGCGTTCATGGTCATCGGCGGCCTCTATCCATTGGCGTCTTGCAGGCAGAGTCGCAGGGTTCTAAATATGTTCAAGAACATATTTTCATTACCTGTATGCTTTGGTGAGAATGGAGACCCAGGATGCCCTATACTCCTGAACACAAGGCAAAAACGCGCAGCAGGATTGTTGAGGCGGCGCGTGTACTGTTCAACCGCGACGGCTTTGCGGAGGTAACGATCGACCAGGTCATGGCTCATGCCGGTCTGACGCGTGGCGGCTTTTACAATCACTTCCGCAACAAGGAGGAGCTCTATGCTGAAGCTGTGGCGAGCTTCCTGAACGGCCGCGGAAAGACCTGGCGGGACGACGCCGGTGTCGATCCGCAGGATGGCGGGCCGGACACGGTCCGTGCAATGATCAACACCTACCTGTCGCCCGAGCACGCGCGCGATCTTGACGGACAATGCCCGATGATCGCTTTGCCTTCCGATGTCGCGCGGGCGACCCCCGAGGCACGCCGCTCCTACGAGGGACTATTACGCGCGATGATCTGGCTCTATGAGCACAATCTGCCCAAAGGGTCGGAAGAGAAAAGAGCCACAGCATGCGTTCTTGCCGCGCTCAGTGTCGGGGGCATGGTCCTGTCCCGCACTCTGGAAGATCAGACCCTGGCGGATGAGGTTCGCGAGTCGGCTCGGAGCTACGCACTCGCGGCCGTGGATCGGCAGGGCGCATCAAAAGATCGACAAATTGCACGATTGGCCGACTAGATTTCCCGCCCGATATTACGCCTCAAGCGGCTCGCAACTGGTGTCCGCTCCGGGCTCTTACGGTGAATTCGCAGCGGTTTGATTGAAGGCCGGCTTTCTCAAACGGGACCCCAGGATTTTCGCGAGGTGTTCGCCAAATGGGTGGCTTGATATGCGAGTGGCGACGCAGCGCGTCAATTTCGTTTCGTTTCGACTTTGGCAGCGTGCAAGGCATTCGGGCCGCCGACAGACACCACTGACGTTTAGCGACCATCGGAGCTGCCTTACGTTTCCGACCACACCTTTCTGATCAAGCCACGGCTTCCACCGCTTTGACGCGGTTGGGTGCGGGTTTGGCGACTAAGGTCCTGGATTCGCGGGCAGTTTGGGTTGCTTTGTTGACCTGTTGTTGACCTGGATTGCGGAAATAAAAACCACCCCGGAGGGCGGAACTCAAGCGTTTGATAACACGAAAGTATTTGGTTGCGGGGGCTCGCAACTCACGATTTCTGCGATTGGTTGAGAGGGTGGTTCCGCGGCTTGTGGCGTGAAGACAGCTAGCGGGGCGTCAGAAGGTGCTATATTACAGAAACTCGGTTCCAACGCTGCCAATAATTGCGTCGATCACAGTCAAACCGCAGTCTCGGCTCAGTGTGAGTTCAAAGCGTTTTCGCGCCTCGGACGTCGGATTGCGGACAAGTGCCCCGGCAGAAAACTGATCTTTCCGCACGGCAGCGCGGGCTTCATTCGAAGAGATCTAGTTCTTCGTCGATAGCGGCCAGCGTGGTGATCCGTTGGCCCACAGCCTCCGGATTGCGTCCGAGGTATGCCACTGCAATCAAACGTAGTACTGACAGCATCGTGGCATGCGTGGGCAGTGTCCCGTAGCTGGCAACATGGCAGGGCAGGACAATGTCGGAAAAGCGCTCGGCCTGCGCCGCATACGCGTGATCGGTCAGCGTGATGATCCGCATGCGCGTGGTGCGGGCATGGGCGAGCAGCGAACGCAGCAGCTTCGGGCGTGGCTCGAAGGTCAGCAGGATCAGTGCATCACGGGGGCCTGTCATCGAGAGCTCGTTCGCCCAGGTCTGCCCCTGCCCGCTCAATTCGTGTACGCCATGACGCAGCCGCGCAAAGAGCAATTGGCCTAGCCGGGCCACACCCTGTTCATCGCCGAAGCCGACCAACCATATGCGCGGTGCTGTCTCGAGGATTTGCGCGATGTCGGGCAACAGGTCGGACCTTAGCTCCTCGAACGTCCGCGTGAGGTTGCGGAGTTCCAGTTCGAGGTGGTCGGAAATGGTCCGCCCGAATGTCGCGGGATGGGACATCGATTCGAGGTCGGCATATGGCTCGCGTCGGTTGCGCTCTTCACGGGCCTGAAGCCGAACCTCTTCGAAGTCCGCATATCCCAAACTGCGGAAGAAACGGGCAGTTGTCGCCTTTGACACGCCGGCGCGCGCAGCCAGTTCCGTAGCGGTATGTGTTTCGACAAGGCTCTGATTTTGCAGAAGAACCTGCGCGATCTTCCTCTCGCTCGACGTCAGGCGCGACGAACGCTCCTGGATTCTGAGGATCAGTCGTGAGGCCATGGGACACGATTTCTCTTGACGTTTGGAACCCTTGTTTCATGGTTATGAAACAATGAAACGCACGAAATGGACACCATGTCGACCTCCAAGACAATCCGCGAAAAGATATGGACGAAACTGAAGGACGTGGCGAGACCGGACACCCGGTTCCACATGAACTTCGCAGAGGTCATTCCCGATTTCGAAGGATCCGAGGCGGCCACGGAACGCGTCGTGCAGGACCGGGCCTATGTCGACAGCCGCTTTGCCTTCATTACCCCCGACAACTGCCTGGCCGACCTGCGGCGTCGGATGATCGAAGCCGGCAAGCCGTTCGTGATGTCGACCTACGGGATCTACCGCGGGTTCCTGTACCTCGACCCCGCCACCGTGCCCGAAGGCGCCGCACTCTATGCCTCTTGGTTGGACGGAATGGAGCATTTCGGCGTGCCGATCACACTGGAGGAGATCGCCCGAAAGGGCCGGTTCGACTACCTCGTGACAGGTGCGTCCGCCGTTTCCGTCAACGGTGTCCGGTTCGGCAAGGGGCACGGCTTCTTCGACCTGGAATGGGGCATGTTCACGGATCTTGGCCTCGTGGATGACGACACGCCGGTCCACGCCGTCGTACATGACGTGCAACTCGTCGAGGAACAGTTGCAGCCCTCGGAGACCGACATTCTCGTCGATACGATCTTCACGCCAACGCGCACCCATGTGGTCGAACGCCGCGCCAAGCGGCCCCGCGGCGTGAAATGGCCCCTGCTCGAACCCAAGCAGATCGCCGACACACCGCCCCTGCAGGAGCTTCAGCGCCTGCAAGGCCTTGCCTGACCCATCCCAACAAGAGGAGCCCTTCCCAATGAGCCTCAGACTGAACCGCCGCCACTTCCTGGGAACTGCTGCCGCAACCGCCGCAGCTGCATCCATACCCCTGCGCGCCCGCGCGTCTACGCCCTTCACCATGCAGGCCGCATGGATCAACGACGCCGAGTTCGCCGGCTACTTCATCGGCATCGACGAAGGCTACTATGCCGCCGAAGGACTCGATCTGACCTATCTGTCCGGTGGCCCGGACGTCATTCCCGAAAGCACGATCATCGCCGGTCGCGCGGATCTGGCGCTGACCACGCCCGACACGACGATCAAGGCCATCGCCGAACAGGGCGCGCCCTTCAAGATCATCGGCGCACAATACCAGAAGAATCCCATCGGTATCGTCTCGCTGGCGTCCAACCCGATCAATGAACCCCGCGACCTTATCGGCAAGACGCTGGCCGTGCCGCCAGTGAACGTGATCTCGGTGAACGCCATGCTGGCGCTGAACGGGATCGACCCGGGCGAGGTGAACATCGTGCCCTACGCCTATGACCCCACCCCGCTGATACAGGGCGAGATCGACGCCAGCCTCGATTTCACGACCAACGTGCCGTACACGATCAGCCAGCAGGGCGTCGAGGCGACCTCCTTCCTGCTCTACGACTTCGGCTTCACGATCTACAACGACACCGTGGTCGTGACCGAAGAAACGCTGGCCACCAAGCGGACCGAGCTAGTGGCCTGGCTTCGGGCCTCGCGCAAGGGCTGGGAAGAGAACTT
Organism: Silicimonas lutimaris; assembly: GCF_047314965.1. Lineage (NCBI taxonomy): Bacteria > Pseudomonadati > Pseudomonadota > Alphaproteobacteria > Rhodobacterales > Paracoccaceae > Silicimonas > Silicimonas lutimaris. Next base: position 26,063 of record NZ_JBLBVK010000027.1, read on the forward strand.
CAAGGATCCGAATGGCTGGCCGCCGAAATGGGCCGAAACCTGGTTCGCCGGGACGGGCCGGACCATCGAGAACGAGATCTTCTTCAACAACGCCCAGCAACCCCTGATGGAAAGCCCGGCGGGCTACATGGGCATGACCGAGGAAGGGATCGAGGCGAACCTGCGTGCCCTGGCCGAAGTGGGCATCAAGGGCACCCGCGACATGTTCGACACGACGCTGCTCGAGGAGATCTGAGCGTGACCCCGGATGGAATTTCTCTTTCCGGGGTAGGAAAGACCTTTTCGGGGCGGGGCAAGGTGGTCGAGGCGCTGCGCGACGTCACCCTGTCCTGCCCCAAAGGCTCGTTCACGGCGATCATCGGCCCTTCGGGATGCGGAAAATCCACGGTGATGCGTATCGCGCTCGGGCTTGAAACACCCGATACCGGAGAGGTCCGGATCGCCGGAAAGGCCCCGATGGGCGCCGCCAAGGCCGGCGAGACCGGGGTTGCTTTCCAGGATGCGGCCTTGCTGCCCTGGCGCAGCGTCCGCCGCAATATCGAGGTGCCGCTCGAGGTGCTTGGCCGCTCGATTCCGGAGGCCCGCGACCATGTCCAGCACATGATCGAGCTTGTCGGACTCAAGGGGTATGAAAACGCGCTGCCCGGCGAATTGTCGGGCGGCATGCGCCAGCGGGTCGCCATTGCCCGCGCCCTCGTCACCCATCCGCAGATCCTGTTCATGGACGAACCCTTCGGCGCGCTGGACCAGATCCTGCGCCGCCAGATGAACCTGGAGTTGCAGCGCATCTGGACCGAGACCGGATCGACCGCGCTTCTGGTCACCCATGGCATCGACGAGGCCGTGTTCCTGGCCGACCGCGTTGTCGTCATGCACGCGAACCCGGGTCGGATCGTCGAGGTGATCGACGTGACCTTCGATCGCCCGCGTGCGCCGGGGCTATTCTCGGAACCCGCCTTTCACCGCGTCTGCGACCATATCGCCGAGGTGCTGCATGGCGGCTGAGGCATCGGGCCATTGGCGTGGTTTGCGCAATGCGGCGATCCTTCTGCTGATCTGGGAGATCGTCGGACGGTTCGACCTGGTGGCCGGTGGGGCGCTCCCCGGCATTTCCGAGATCCTGATCCGGCTCTGGATCGACTGGGGTGACTATCCCCGCCACATCTGGGCGACGCTCTATGCCTCGACAGTAGGGTTCCTGATCGGTAATGCGCTCGGGATCGGCGCCGGCGTGATCTTCGCACTTTCGCCCACCGCCCTCAGGCTGTTTCGTGGCGTGAACATCGCGGCCTTCGCCCTGCCCCCCATCGCCATTGCGCCGATCCTTGTCCTGACGTTGTCGGGGACGGCGCCCCGGATCGCCCTTGCCGCGCTCGGCGTCTACTTCGTCACCATGACGGCCACAGTCATCGGGCTAAGCCAGGCCGACAGCCGCGCGACCGACATGATCCGCGCCTATGGCGGCACCCGCTGGGACGTCCTGCGCCGCGTGCAGTTCCGCGGCGCGCTGCCCTCGATCCTGGCAGGGCTTCGTGTGGCTGCACCCAATGCGGTTCTCGGGGCCATTCTGGCCGAGTTCGGCGGCGGCGGGCGCTGGGGCCTCGGGGCCTACCTCCTCGGATCGCTGGGACGCGGCGAGCCCGATCGGCTTTGGGGCATCGGTCTGGTCGCCACCCTGATCGCAGGCGTTTCCTACGGCATGTTCGCGCTCATCGCCGCCCGTACGATCGGCGCGACACGATCTGTCACGCTGAACACAGCGGTGCCGGATGCCGCGCCACGCGCCGGGCACCCCGCCACGCGCCTCGCCCTGATGCTGGGCACCATCACGCTGCCGTTCCTTGTCTGGTGGGCGTTTATCGAGGTGACAGGCGTGCCGGACCTGATCTCCAAGACTCCATGGGGTGTCGTCGATTACCTGTTTCTGGCCCCGACGGCCGAGGGCGCGCAGGCCCGGCTAGGCGCGGCCTTCGCAGAAACCCTGCCGATCACGTTCCTCGGGATGGCGGCAGGCCTCGGGTTTGCTTTCCTGCTGGCGATCTCGTCACGGCTGATTCCGCGCGCCATCGACGCCTTCATGCCCGTCGCGCTGGTCACGCAGACCATGCCGCTGGTCGCCCTTACACCACTTCTGGTCCTGATCCTGGGTCGCGGCACGTCGCTCACGCTTTGGGTAACGATCTCGGTGACATTCTTCCCGGCCTTCGTCACCCTGGCCCAGGGACTGGCCCTGGTGCCGCGCAGCGCGGAAGAGTTGCCGCGCGCCTATGGCGCGGGACGCTGGACCGAGATGCGGATGGTCACAATTCCGGCCTCGCTGCCCTACCTTTTCGCCGCGACGCGCCTGACGGTGCCGCGTGCGCTTCTCGGCGTGATGATCGCGGAATGGCTGGCCACGGGGAAGGGCCTCGGCAACCTGCTCAACCAGTCGCGCGGTTTCCTCGACTACGGCATGATCTGGACCGTCGCTGCCGTCTCAGTCCTTCTTTCGGTCCTGTTCTACCAGGCTGTCGTCATCGTGGAACGGCGGGTTCTCCGGCGGCTTGGCATGGCAACGGCGGAATGAGGCTATGAGCGATCTGGAAACCCGTATCGCGCAGGGACGCGGCGATGCAACAGCTGACCTTGTGCTGCGCGGCGGGACGGTCTGGGACCTCGTCACCGACACCATGATCCCCGGCGATGTGGCGATTTGCGGCGACGTGATCGTCGGCATCGGCGCAGAGTACGCCGGGCACGAGGTTTTCGACGTGACCGGGCTGACGCTGGTGCCGGGTTTCATCGACACGCATCTGCACATCGAATCCTCGCTCGTCACCCCGTTCGAATTCGACCGTTGCGTCACGCCCCTGGGCGTCACCACCGCAATCTGCGACCCCCACGAGATCGCCAACGTGATCGGCATCGAAGGTATCCGCTATTTCCAGCAGGCCAGCGAGCACACGCTCATGGACATCCGGGTTCAGCTGTCGTCCTGCGTGCCCTCGACCGAGATGGAGACTGCCGGGGCGCGGATCGACGCCGAGGATCTGGCCGCGCTGATGGAACATCCCTCTGGCATCGGGCTGGCGGAGTTCATGAACTACCCCGGGGTGATCCACCGCGATCCGGGTGCAATGGCCAAGCTGCGCCTGTTCGAAGGTCGCCATATCGACGGCCATTGTCCCCAGCTTTCGGGACGCGATCTGAACGCCTATGCGACAGCGGGGATTCGCACAGAGCACGAGGCGACCACCGCAGAGGAGGCGCGGGAGAAGCTCCAGAAAGGTTTGCGCGTGTTGATCCGCGAAGGTTCGGTCTCCAAGGATCTGCACGCGCTGCAACCGCTGCTGACGGATGTCACGGCCCCCTACATGTGCCTGTGCACCGACGACCGGAACCCGCTGGATATCGGCGAAGAAGGGCACCTGAACTTCATGATCGCCGAGTTGATCCGGCTCGGTACGTCACCCCTGGCCGCCTATCGCGCCGCCTCTCTGTCGGGGGCCGAGGCTTTTGGCCTCAAGGACCGGGGCCAGATCGCACCGGGACGGCGTGCCGATATCGCGGCGGTTTCGGATGTGGCGACCTGCAAGGTCGCAAAGGTCATCGCAGGCGGCGTCGTGGTGGACGAGGCCGCATTCGCCGCACGGGGCAGCGTCGCACCGGTCGCGCGCATGTCGGTACGCGCGCCCCACCTGACGGCGCGCGATTTCCGGACAACGACCAACCGCGAAGATACCGACGTGATCGGCATTCTCGAAGGCAAGATCATCACCGAGCACCTGCATGAGACCGTGCCGATCGTGGATGGAGACAAGCCCCCCGATCCCGCCCGCGACCTGGCCCGGATCGCGGTAGTGGAAAGACACGGCAAGAACGGCAATATCGCCTCCGGCTTCGTGCGTGGCTTCGGCCTGAAGGCGGGGGCCATCGCGTCAACGGTCTGCCACGATCACCACAACATCGCCTGCGTCGGCGTCGATTACGCCGACATGGTGCTGGCGGCCAACCGACTGGCACAGATCGAGGGCGGCTTTGTCGTTGCGCAGGACGGCAAGGTCCTGGCCGAACTGTCGCTGCCGGTAGCCGGACTGATGAGCCTTGCACCCTTCGAACAGGTCCGGGCAGATCTTGAGTGTCTGCGCCGCGCTGCGACATCACTGGGCGTCACCCTCAGGGAGCCGTTTCTTCAACTGGCCTTCCTTGCCCTGCCCGTCATCCCGGCACTGAAAATCACCGACCGCGGCATGGTCGATGTAAGGCGCTTCGAGCTGATCGGCTGACTTATCGCGCCAAACGACAAGACGCGCCGTCCCGACTACTTGGGTTCAAGCTCTCCTGGTTGGTTGCGGGGTGATTTGCACCTACGGGGCTAAGTCATTGATATTGCTTGGGCCAAATGAACGGCGACATCCCGCCGTTCGCCAAGACGCTGAAATTAAAATGGTTTCTTGAGTGGTTTGGTTGCGGGGGCTCGATTTGCCCAAGCACCTACGATTGCGATTCCCGTGTGAAGAAGGACCGGACGCTATCGTCCGCTAGGGCCCAATATGCAGACATCTGACGGTTTCTGTCAGATGTCTGCATCGAGCCCGAAGCTGCCCTTGGATACGTGGTTGGCGACGCCACCGTCCTTGCCATTTGAGCAATTTGCGTTGTGCGTTCCTTTCTTCCTCGCCCTGAGTTAGGCTTTCGCTATGCTGAAGGTTATCGTCTTTCATGCCATTGCGTTGCTGGCAGCCTCTTCGGCCTACGCTCTTGAGTTGGCTGCCTTGGACGAAATTGCGCTTCCAGTCGGTGCAGACGCACGTGAGCCTTTCCTTTATGCAACTCACGACGGACGGCTTTTGATGAGTTGGACAGAGGTGTCGGCGAACATGTCCGCCGTTAGGATCGCCGCCATGAAGAAGGGCCTCTGGAGTGCGCCCAGCACCGTCGCGGATGGGCCTGATCTTTTCGTGAACTGGGCCGATTTTCCATCGGTTTCGGAATTCTCCGACGGCACCTTGATTGCGCATTGGCTACAGCGCTCGGGACCCTCTGCTTATGCCTATGACATACTTGTCGCTCTTTCACGGGACGGCGGGGAAACCTGGGGGGCTCCGATCTTGCCCCACGGAGACGGAACGCAAGCACAACATGGCTTCGTCACTTTGGTCCCTCGGGATGAGGAGATGGTAGCCGTTTGGCTTGACGGTCGCGCCTACGACGGAGACCTTGTAGAAGATGGCGCAACTTCGGGCCAGATGCAGCTCCGGTCTGCCGTCATAACTTCAGATGGCTCGGTGACGCCGGACATCGCGGTTGACTACGCGACGTGCTCCTGCTGCCAGACCGCCGCCGCGGTTTCAGAAGATGCGCTGCTCGTTGTCTATCGTGACCGCTCTGAAAACGAGGTTCGGGACATCTCTCTGACAAAACTGCAGGATGGAGGCTGGTCGTCTCCAGTCCCCGTGCATGAGGACAACTGGGAGCTCTCCGGCTGCCCGGTCAACGGACCGTCGATCGCAGCAAGCGGTGATCGGGTCGTCGTGGCCTGGTTCACGGGAGCCGGCGATGTTCCTGCGGTGAATGTTGCTTTCTCCCACGATGCAGGGACCACATTCGGCGATGTCATCCGGATTGACCGGGGAGAGCCCATCGGGCGCGTGGATGCGCTGATGCTCGAAGATGGAACGGCCCTCGTCTCTTGGGTTGAATGGCGGGGATCGGACGAAATCCTGCTCGTTTGTCAGGTGACGGATGAAGGATGCATCAACTCCCAAAGAATTGCCGTTAATTCCGAAGGCACCTCGATGAATTTCCCACGAATGGCAGCGACATCCGAAGGCATATATTTCGTCTGGACGCAACCTCTTCCCGACGGAAGTGATACGATCCGCATGATGCGATCAGCACGGTAGGTCATTAGCCGCAGCGCGTCATTGGCTCCCATGCGGTCGATTTCGGTTCAGGATACCGTGTTGAAGCTCGGTCAACAGCGCTCACAACGCGTGCGGAGATCAATTGGTGTGCGCGCGCTCCCGTTCCTCAATCCTCCGCCTGTGATATGCGGGGAAGTCCTCTTCAGACTGTTCGAGGTGCCCCTTCTCGTCGACCCAGGACAACAGGTCCGTGAAAAGCATCAGGGTGATCTCCACCGGGAAAGCTCCGCGCATAACGGCAATAGTCTGATCGGAAATGGGCATCACTTCCTTGAGTTCAGGCGATAGCAACATGATGGTTGGCGTGGAATATGCCCCCCACTTTCGGCTGGCGTTTCTTTCACTCAGTCTTTCTCCGTCCGTATCGACAATTATCCCATCGCCGTGGAGGTTGAACTGAATGGGAAAGAATCGATGCTCGAGAAGGGTCTTCACGCGATCGTCCGTGAAGACGTTTTCGTGCATCTCCTCGCAGTATATGCAACCGCGTTGCTCGACCAGAATTAGAAGGAGTTTGCCCTCTCTCCGAGACCGGGCGAAATCCCGCACCAAATCTTTTGAGGTGACGCGCAGCCAATCAGGTTTGTGCAAACCGTCAGGACCAAGCTCGACAGCCCTGGCTGGAAAAGCAATGGCGAGAGCGACGACGAGTACGAGAAATTGGTTCATTCCATTTCTCCTTCTCTATAACCTCATTATAGCACAATTCGGGCCAATTGCCTAATCCAGTCGGCGACAGGCCACGCGATTGCCGGGTTCATTTGATGCAACAGGACATCCTATACGAATCCCGTCGCCTTATGACGGGGCTCGGCATGCTTCCGGTGCGGAATCTCGGCATGCTTATAGAGGCTGATCCCTTGGCGGAGACAAATGGAACGTATCAATTCGAAGGTCGTTTTTACCTCAGAAAGCGATCATATGAGGCAGACGGTTGGTTGAACTCTTTGAGCCGAGACGTGACGGCCATCTGTCGAGGGAGCACCACTACACAGAGCAAGTCCGCCCCAAGCCCAGAACTGAACTACTTGCCGACTTAATGCCGAGCCCCATGTTCTTTCGTGAGCTGAGTTTTCCGATGAGTACCAGAAATCGAGCCGGAGGAAACATGCGCATCGCATCAATTCTAGTAGCCTCAATATTCGGAGCCACGCCTGTATTGGCCGAGGACGTGCCCTACACCGTCGATGGGAAAAGCTTCACGGGCTACTGGGCAGAAGCCGATAATCCGAAAGGCCTAGTAGTAATTGCTCACGATTGGGACGGCATGACGGACTACGAGCGTCGACGGGCCGATTTGCTCGCCGAAATGGGTTACAACGCCTTCGCGATTGATCTGTTCGGTGATGAAACACCTACTGAGACCGTTGATCACCGGATCGCGGCTACTGGTGCACTTAACGAAGATCGGGAGCGGATGCGCGCCCTGATCCAGGCGGGCGTCGAGCTGGCCCAGGAGCGGTCAAGCGTCGACAAGATGGTATTTGCGGGCTACTGCTTCGGAGGCGCCGTTGCTCTAGAGATGGCCCGCAGCGACTCGAGCTCCATGGCCGCAGGATATGCAACATTCCATGGCGGCCTCACCACTCCTGAGGGCCAATCCTGGGACGGAGACGAGCCGCCAATCCTTGTACTTCACGGTGGTGCCGATACCGTCATTCCGATGGTGGATGTAGCGACCTTCGCGAACGAACTTGAGAAAGCAGGGAACACCTACACAATCGAGGTCTACTCGAACGCTCCGCATGCATTCACTGTGTTCGGCGCCGGCAGTTACCAAGAGAGGGCCGACAAGGCGAGCTGGGAAGCTTTTGGCACTTTCCTCAGCGAAAATCTTCAGAACTAACTTCATGTGAGTTCGCTGCACCGCACTACTTTCGTGCGGTGCAGCAGGCCCATTCACGTATTTTGCTCCGTCTTGTGGTATAGGATGAGCGACACGGATCTCGGCTGCTACTGGGAGCAACTGTTGGCTCAGGCTAGCCTTCATGTCGGAAAAGCGGGACGAAGCGTCCGATAGCGTGATTTACTGCCCTCGCACCACATAGACCGAGCACTTCGCATGCGTTACAACGTGGCTGGCAGTGGTCCCGAGAAGATAGTCCTGAACCTTGGGGTTGGCCGACTCCACCACGATAACATCCACGTTGCGCTCATCGGCCAGTTTGACGATCTGGCGATGCACAGCGCCCTTGCGGACGACGGTTTCCATT
>NZ_JBLBVK010000028.1:0-15244 GCF_047314965.1 Silicimonas lutimaris
GAAGGCCGCGCTCGACCACGACCTCGTTCAGGGCGAGAACATCCTCACCCTCAACCTCGGCGGCGCCATGACGGCGACCGACTTCGACGGCGACACCATCCCCCTGTCTGACGACGCCATCGTCGTGACGGCTATCGATGATGTTCCGTTGGACTTCGATCCGGATGCAAGTTTTGTCCGCAACAGCGGAGACGAACTGCTTATGGGCTTCAATCTCGAGTTCGATGAGGTGGCGGGCCAGGATGGCCCGAAATCAACGGACGCGGTGGTCTTCGACAGTGCAATCGATGGAAATCAACTGTTCGACAAGGACGGCGCAGCCGTCACCTCTGGCGGCGATCCCGTCTATCTGAACCTCGACGCCGAGGGAGACAAACTCTTTGCCATGGCGCAGAGGACGATCACGGGTACCGCTGTCACGCCCGCCACCCTTCTGACCGAAAGCGTGACGATCACATTGGGTGATGACGAAGTAACGGCGAGTGCAGGAGCTGAGATCAACTCCATTCTGGGCACTCACGGCGACCTCGTCATCGGCATCGATGGCGACGGGAATCTGTACATCCAGAGCATCGATCCGGACGATGCATCCCTTGTTGTCAGTGGTTTGACCGATTTCGGTATTTCCGACGACACGTACGACGTCTTCGAAACGGTGTTCACGATCGAATTGACCGAGACTGATACCTACAATGTGCAGACGTTCCTGCCGCTGGATGACGGTACGACAAGAGCATCGATCGACATTTTCGACAATGCAGAGAACCCTGGGAAATACCTGTTCAATCTCTTGGACAATGTTGAAGTCGGATCTGTGACACTGGACGTCCTGGTCTCGGGTTCCGACGGCCCGGGTTCGATTATCGCATCGAACATTTCCCAGCAGGGAACGGGTGTCGCGAGCCAGGGTGTGGGTGAGGACGAGTCGATCATCTTTGACTTCGGCGTCAATTTCACCCGCTCGAATATCGGCCCGAATACGGGGAGTTTCTGGTCGTCTGGGCCGGTGGCCCTGAATGATGCGTCGATCGAAATCTCGCAAACGAACCCCGATGGACAGGGGGCGGTGATCCAGCTCGAGGCGTCGAACCCAGACTTCAACTTTACGTCTTCGGCCCCGTTTACACACACTGACAGTACCGAAATTGACGAGTACCTGGGCACCGACGCAGATCGCGTTGCGATCACAAAGGTATTCCTCAATCCGGTCGCCGACGAGTTCTACGCACTCACAGACTACGCAAGTGGAACTTCGCTCGATGGTGGGGCGCACTACATCTACTACGAAGTCGATCCGGGGGATGGCTTAGTCTACTCGGTCTACATCACTGGCGTCATCGAAGGTGATGTCATCGGGATCGGCAGCGACGAGACGTTCACGCGTTTGACGGCGACGAATGGATCGGATGATACAGTTCCGGGAGGCGGTACCGATACGGAATTTGGCGGCACCACCTTCTCGGACGGGGATTATGCCAATACCTTCGACATCTCCGACCTGGCATTCCAGATCGATGGCCAGCAGGGAGACCCGATCGAGATGGCTTTCCCGGTTATCGGTGAAGATGCCGACGGAGACCAGTCCAATGGTGTCATTGACCTGACCATTCTGCCAGCCGACACCAACAACATCGTCGGGACCAACGGAAACGATACACTTCCGGGAACCGAAAGCGATGATTTCGTTGTTGGAAACGCGGGCAACGACACACTTACCGGTGACTTGGGCAACGATACTCTCATTGGGGGAACTGGAGCGGATGAGTTCGTATTCCTCACCGACAACGACGGAGTAGATCAGATCTTGGATTTCGAATCTGGCATCGATGACCTCCTCTTCATCGATGCTGGGTTTGGAGGTGTATTGTTCGGCATCAGCAGTGACGAGTTCATCTCGGGCGCTGGGGTGGACGACACTTCGGCTGCAGGAGACCATCTCTTGTTCAATACGTCCAACGGATATCTCTACTTCGATGCCGATGGTTCGTCGGGCGGCGCCATCCTGATCGCCACAATAACGGGGGACGATGTTGTCTTTACGGACATCATCATCGCCTAAATGATCAGCAGCCCGGGCTATCAGCGACAGCCCGGGCTGACAAATCTCTGGTTAGGAATTAATACCTTAGACTGTACCACTTACCGGTGCGGTGGTGGGTTTCCATGTGAAGACTTTTCCAATGTCTCCCGATCCTGTCGACGCTAGAGTTTGAGCGCGTTCACGCCCAAACATTGTGCTCCGCCTTCTCCAAGTACCGCGCGAGGATATTCACCGACTTCCAGCCCCCAGCCCGCATGATTGCAGCCGTGTCGTATCCAGCGCAAAGCAGGTCCTGCGCGGCGCCGACGCGCATGGAATGACCACTGAAGGCGTCGATCTCGTTGGCCGGCAGTCCGGCACGACGCGCCGCGGTCTTGATCAGGCGCTTGACTGTTGTCGTCTCCAAGTCGCGGTTGATCGCCTTCCCCTGGTAGATCGGGCAAAAGAGCCAGGGGATGTGAGGCCCGCGCCAGTCAAGCCACTCCTCGACGAGCCTTGCGGTTCGCTGCGACGTAAAAGCCAACCGCCCCTCGCCGAACGGGTCCGATTTGCTGCGCCGGATCAGAACCCGGAGCGTCCCGTCGTCGCGTGTCTCAAAGTCATCGGTTTTGAGAGCCACGAGTTCCGAGCGGCGGGCCAGCAACTCGTATCCAAGCGAAAGCATGGCGCGGTTTCGGAGACCCCAGGGCGTGTCGGGTTCTCCAGCGATGAAATCTTCCAGGTAGTCCCGCGTCAAACCCTTGGCCTGTTTCGGCCGCACAGCATGGCTGCGCCAGACGCGCCGGAAAGCCAGGTTGATCTCTTCATCATACGTTGGGTCCGGAAGGCGCAGCAGACGATGTATCTTCCGGATCGCATAGAGGCGCCGGCGGACGGTCGAGGGGGCTTTTTCTTCTCCTTGAGATTCCAGAAACCGGCAGAGGGTCTCCACCGAGGCGGGAAAAGCGCTGCACCCGTTGTCCTGGCACCAGTCGACAAACGCCTGAACGTCGGCATAGTAAGAGCGTATTGTCGACGGCGCATAGGCGCCCTCGAGACGAGCAATATGGCTTTGCCATTCGGGAGGTTCAGGATGCAGCTTACGTCTCATTTAGTGGCATATTTTATGCCACTATGACAACTAAGGCAACAGGAGCTCAGCTTCGTGCTGCAAGAAACGCCCTAGACTGGTCAATTGAAGAGCTGGCCGAAAAGTCCGGCGTTTCTGTGAGAACGATCATTAGATATGAACAACATGATGAAGTTCCTCCAACCAGGGGTGGAAACCTATACTCGCTAATAGCAGCTCTTGAAGCCGCGGGCATCGAGTTCATCGGGTCCCCGGAAGATGGCCCCGGCATACGGATCCATTCCGCATCCACGAAATCCTGAACCAAGTTCTAGGGGGGCTTTGAGAAGACCCATCTCCGACGGTTTTACAAACCAAAAAATCGCCAGGTCAGACCAGGCGGCGCAGGAAGATCACGCGCCCGCGACGCCGGGACCTGCAACACTCTCGATGCCGATCTTCAACGCCGTCATCTCAGAGATCGTCGAGTATCTCGCGCGTCCGTTTCGTCAGTTGACGCACGAGCGCGCGCATGGCCCGCGCCTCTGCTGTATGGAGCCCGTGCTTGAGCGCATTTCGATTGCCCTTCGGCGCGCCCGAGCCTTTCGCGCCACCATGCATGCGACAGCGCCCCTTACCGGACACGGCAGGCGCCTGGCAGGGCGTGCCTTTTCGCGTTCTCGCGCCACACCGCGGGCTCAATCGCATGGGGCCAGTATTACGCGGGTGCGTCATCGTCGTCGAACTCGATCCCTTCGTCTTTGAGAAAGTCCAGAATCATCTCGGCGTGGAGTTTTGGGTCATGTCTCGGGGAAGGTGGTCCCGGATGACCGATTTGCCCTCGTCGCTGCCGAAACGCCCGCTCTATGTCGAGGAATAGCCGTGACATTTTCTGTGCCAGTCCCATAGCTTGCGCTGCGAGCTCCGGTGACGTCCCGGGCGCGCTCATCCGGGCAAAGCAGGTCATGCTGGCCATGTGACTGGCGATGAGCTGCATGAGCAGCATGCGCTCGATGTCGTCTTGCGGCCCGAGCTTCAGGAGCATCGTCAACGCCTCCCGGCGGAGCGCCGCTCTCAAATGTGCATCCAGCCCCGGCGGCATCGGCAGCGCCGCAAAGAACTCCGTGAGGTGATGCACGACAAGCACTTTTGCGTCTTTGGGGCTCGAGAGAAGAGACAGCCCGGTTAAGCGCTGCGCTGCCATCCGGATCAAGAAGGCCTCATCTTCAAGTCGACGTTTTGCATCGGCATCCGCCTGTTCATTGCGATGCGCGAAGGTCCTTTTGAGGAGCTCAAGTGCTTTTCGTTCCTTCGGAGAGAGATCATCGCCTGCGTCCGCGGCGTCCTCGGCCGCAGCCGGCCGCTCGAGCTCGAGGACCTCAGGGCTCGGGATGATCTCGTGGTCGGGTTCTTCCGGATGGTCGGGGTCAGGGGCGCGAGACATAAGATCACCTCATGGTGTCTGGGTATTGTCTCCTCCCTTTGTCTTCGCACTATATATGGTGCCTCGATCTCCGGCAAGCCCCGGGAAGGCCCTGATTTCTACTGTGCATGGGGTTGTTCTCGCGTTTTGATCACGCCCCTCCCCGGCCCGGACCAAACTGCACAACTCAAGGGTCCCGGACACCCCCGTCTATTTTTCTCTATTCAAGACGCAAATGCCCGATAACGTGCAACCGCCGCTGAAGATGCGACGGGACAGATCCAAACTCTCGGCATCCTGAGACTAGCGCCGAATGCCGGGCTCAGCCTGGCTTGGCAAAGCCTTCCTTGGTGGGCAGCCCCATCTTCTTCAGGGTCATGACCACAGGACAGACGCCCGTGAAGGAGGCCTGGATCAGATGGGCGCCCAGGATACCCGTCAGCCAGAGCCAGTTCAGGTTGTGGTAGACAGCAAGCAGGACGCTTGCGAGCACGAGTGCGCCAACGATGAGCAAGATCGCACGTTCAACAGTCATAACCAGTCCTCCAGTCAGTCTTTTCAAAGATATCAGGCCATAAATCAGATCTCAAAATCAAACCAAAAGTTTGACCGCAAAGAACTGCAGGACAACGCACCAAGGCCAGTCTCGCTACCCCCTCTGCCGCCGCGATGAACGCCCGAGACTTGCGCCTCTATTGTGCGTCCGCGTCGTAAGCCTCGATGATCTTGGCCACCAGCGGATGGCGCACCACGTCCTTCGAGGTGAAATAGTTGAAGCTGATTTTGTCGATCCCCTTGAGCAGCCGCTCGGCGTCCCTCAGGCCCGATGTCACGCCCTTGGGCAGGTCAACCTGGCTGCGGTCGCCGGTGATCACCATCCGGCTGCCCTCGCCCAGACGGGTCAGGAACATCTTCATCTGCATGGTCGTCGCGTTCTGCGCCTCGTCCAGAACCACAAAGGCGTTCGACAGCGTGCGGCCCCGCATGAAGGCCAGCGGCGCGATCTCAATCCGCTTTTCCTCGATCAGCTTGGCCACCTGCTTGCCCGGCAGGAAATCATTCAGCGCGTCGTAGAGAGGCTGCATGTACGGGTCGACCTTCTCCTTCATGTCGCCCGGCAGAAAGCCCAGCCTTTCACCGGCTTCCACCGCAGGCCGGCTCAGGATGATCCGGTCGACATGCCCGCCGATGAACATGTTCACGCCCACGGCGACGGCCAGGTAGGTCTTACCGGTGCCTGCCGGTCCGATCCCGAAAGCCAGCTCGTTCTTGAACAGAGCACGCACATAGGCCTTCTGCGCCTCGGTCCGGGGCTCGACCAGTTTCTTGCGCGTCATGATCTCGACACGCCCGCCCTGAAACAGCTCCATCTGGTCGGCGGGGCTACCGCCGACATCCTGGGTGCTGCCACCCATGCGGATCTCGGCGTCGATATCCCCGGGCGTTATCTCGCGGCCCGCTTCAAGCCGCGTGTAAAGCGCCTGAAGGACTTCGGCCGCCTTGGCCACGGACCCGGCCTCGCCAAACAGCGCAAGCTGGTTGCCCTGGTGCACGATCTGCACGCTCAACGCTTCCTCGATCTGCGCGAGGTTGCGGTTGAACTCTCCGAATAACTCGATGAGCAGGCGGTTGTCGGGAAATTCGAGACGCGTCTCTTGTACGTCTTCGGGCTTGGTCGGCGGGGTCAGCGCGCTTATGGCCAAATAGAATAACTCCGGATTTCGAGTGCCACTTACAAAGCCATGCTGCCAAGGGATTCAGCCCCGTGCAAGCACATCTCGGCGGATTTCACCAAACTGTCACGAGATATTGCGGTCTCTCATCGGAAGGTCCAGCGGAATCGCGACGCCTGCTTTGGAAACGTGTCAAATTTCTCCGGCCAGAGAGTTACTGTTCGAAGCAACGATACGAACCGGCAGGATATCGCCCGCCGAAACGCCATCCGTGTGCACATGAACCGCGTGCAGATACTCCGACTTTCCGACCATCTGGCCCGGCAGCCGCCCGGGTTTCTCGAACAGCACCCTGACCTCGCGGCCCAGCATCGCGTCCTGCACCTCGCGCTGCTGTCGCGTCAGAAGTGCCTGCAATTCCTGCAGACGCGCGTCCTTCACGTCCTCGGCCACTTCTTCTCGCTCCGCCGCAGGCGTGCCCGGACGCGCGGAATACTTGAAGCTGTAGGCCTGGCCATAGCCGATCGTCTCGATCAGAGACATCGTGTCCGCGAAATCGGCATCGGTCTCGCCGGGGAATCCCACGATGAAATCGCCCGACAACAGGATATCAGGCCGCGCGGCGCGAATGCGCTCGATCAGCCGGACATACTGCTCTGCCGTATGCTTGCGGTTCATCGCCTTCAGGATGCGGTCCGATCCTGACTGCACCGGCAGATGCAGATAGGGCATCAGCTTGCCCACCTCGCCATGCGCCGCGATCAGCGCATCATCCATGTCGTTGGGATGCGAGGTCGTGAACCGGATCCGCTCCAGCCCGTCGATCTCTGCCAGATCGCGGATCAGCCCGGCCAGCCCGCCCTCGTGCCCATGATAGGCATTCACGTTCTGTCCCAAGAGGGTGATCTCGCGCACGCCACGCTCCACAAGATCGCGCGCCTCGCTCATCACCCGTTCGGCGGGCCGCGAAACCTCGGCCCCCCGCGTATAGGGCACCACACAGAAGGCGCAGAACTTGTCGCAGCCCTCCTGCACCGTCAGGAACGCCGTCGGCCCCCGCGCAGCCTTGGGGCGGCTCGCCAGATGGTCGAACTTGTCCTCTTCGGGAAAATCGGTATCGAGCGCCTTCTCGCCCGACCGCGCCTTCCGCTCCAGCTCCGGCAGCCGGTGATAGCTCTGCGGTCCAACGACCAGGTCCACCATGGGCTGACGCGCCATGATCTCGGCGCCTTCCGCCTGCGCCACGCATCCCGCGACGCCGATTTTCAGATCCGGCTTCGCCTCCTTCAGCGGCCGGAACCGGCCCAGCTCGGAATAGACCTTCTCCGCCGCCTTCTCGCGGATATGGCAAGTGTTCAGCAGGATCATGTCGGCGTCTTCCGCCGTCTCGGTCCGCACATATCCCTCGCCACCCAGCTGCTCGGCCATACGCTCGCTGTCGTAGACGTTCATCTGGCAGCCATAGGTCTTGATAAACAGCTTTTTCGGCGCGGACATCGGCTCGCTTCCATTCCCGGGATCAGCGGGCGTCCTACACGGGCGGGACCTTCTTGCCAAGGGGAGAGAGCCCGTGGCATCGTCCCGCGGCAACGCAGGAAACAGGGGCAGGATGCAGGTCGAGGGGCTGAAAGAACTGATCGCGTCGGGCAGTCTCAGGGCTGCCCCGGGCCCGGTCGCGGCGATCATCGCCGAGGACGAGGCCGAGGTCGCCGCCACGTTCCGCCACCACGCCGACAAGGGGTTCCGCACCCTCCTCCTCTTTGCGCCCCGCGACCTGACGCCGGACGGCCCCCTGCCCGATGGCGTAATCCGCGTCGATTTCCCGACCCGCGCGCCCGACACCGCGCCCACCATCGTCAACGCGCTGGTGGATGCCCTGCCCCCCAGGACATGGCTCTACTACGGCTACAACGCCGAGTTCCTGTTCTATCCCTTCGCCGAGACGCGCAGTGTCGGAGAAGTGCTGACCTTCCATGCCGAAGAGCGCCGCGACGCGATGCTGACCTACGTGATCGACCTCTATGCGGGCGATCTCTCCGGCGCGGACGATGCCGTCTCTCTCACCGACGCCTGGCTCGACCGGTCCGGCTACTATGCCCGCGCCCGCCAGGGCGAAAACGGCCCGCTCGAACGACAGCTCGACTTTCACGGCGGCCTGCGCTGGCGCTTCGAAGAGCATATCGATCCCCGGCGCCGCCGCATCGACCGCATCGGCCTCGTGCGCACGAAACCCGGCCTGCGGCTCCGCGCCGATCACACCTGGTCCGAGCCCGAGCTGAACACCTACGCCTGTCCCTGGCACAACAACCTGACGGCGGCGATCGTGTCGTTCCGCACCGCAAAGGCGCTCCGCACGAACCCCGCCAGCCGCGACGCCATCGACGGGTTCCGCTGGCACAACTCACAGCGCTTCGAATGGCAGTCTCAGCAACTGATGGACCTCGGGCTGATGGAGCCGGGCCAGTGGTTCTGATCGGGCCTAGCCCCCGAACACGTAACGGCCGGTCGCGCGCGCGTTGATGAACTCCCAGTCATAGACAACGCCCAGCCCCGGCCCGTCGGGCACGCCGACCGTCCCGTCGGCGTCGATGCTCTCCAGCTTATCGCTATAGCCGCAGGCATAAACCGGCGGGATCGAATTGGGGCAATCGGGATGCACCAGCGCGATCTCGTAGTAATTCGTGTTCCGCATCGCGCTGACCACAGCGCGATGCGCCGGACCGGGTGCATGCACCTCGCAATCGATGCCCAGCGCCTCGGCCAGGTGCGCGATCTTCATCGCCCCGGTGATGCCCATGTCGTATTCGGGATCCGACCGCAGGAAATCCGTGCCACCCGCGATCACGAAATCCGCCTTCGGCTCGACGCCCCGGATATGCTCGGTCTGAAGGATCGGCGTCACGATCTTCTCGCGCAGGATGCGGTGCGCATGGGCGCTGGTTCCCGCGTCCCGGAACGGATCCTCGTACCACAGGTACCCTGCCTCGTCGCAGGCCCGGCCCACATAGATCGCATCCGCCAGCGTGCGCAGTTCGCAGGCACAATCCAGCATCAGGTCCATGCCGTCGCCCGCGGCCTTGCGCACATGCAGGACGTTCTCCGCCTCCTCGCGCCGGTCGCCTTCGTGCCAGCCGTGGATCTTGAAGGCCCTGTAGCCCATTTCCCGGCACTGCACCGCGAAATCGCCGAATGCCTCCTTGCTGTCCAGCCCGCCATTGCGGTCGCCGTGATAGGTCGAGGCATAGGCCGGCAGGCGCTTGCGATAGCCCCCCAGCATCTTCGCGACCGACGTGCCGTACTTCTTGCCCGCCAGGTCCCAGAGCGCGATGTCGATCGGCCCGTGCCCCATGTGGTCGTACTGCCGCAACTCGCGCTTCATGTCGTCGTAGAGACCCTCGCGCGCCTCGGCATCCCGCCCGATCAGCCCCGGCGCCAGCATCAGCGACTGGCCCAGCGCCGAGCGCGTGCCGACGTAATGCGTCACGTATTCACCACGGCAGCCGTCCGCGGTCTCGATCACCACGGCATAGCGCGACATGGTGGCATGCTGGCCGGGCGCGTACTCGATCGCGCCGCCCGGCGTGCCTCCGCTGTGCTCCGTATCCGTGCCCTCGGGCACACCTAGGTTCTTCACGTCGAAATTGAATTCCACGATTTCGACACGCGATATGATGGATTCGCTCATTGGCCCTCACTCCCCTGCCGGGAATGATCCGCCAGACGCGCCCGCTTCACAAGACCCGGCCGATGCGCCTAACGCGCCACCGCCGCCTCGAAATCGGCCACCGGCAATACCGGCTCCAGGATCGCGCGCAACTCGGCGCGGCGCGGGTGGTCTGGATTGGCGACGGTGAAGCAGACGAAATCCTCGACGATCGCGGCCTGCTGCTCATAGCCGAATGCATAGAAGACCGGCGCCTCGCCCGAGGCCGAGAAATAGGGATCGGCCAGACGCCAGCTTTCCGCCACGGCCCGCGCGGGGCTATAGCCCGTCACCGCCCGGTTCTGCCACTGCCAGACATGGGTCAGCTCATGAGCCAGCACGATGGCATTCGGGAACCTGAGCCCCTTCGGCCAGCCCAGCGCCATGTCCGAGGAGTAAAGCTCGCTGTCGAAATGCATCCGCTCATACAGCGCGAAAGCCTGGGGCGGCTGCGCACCCCTCGGCTGCGGCGTGCGCACGCAGGCCTTGTCGGTGCCCCGCACGACCGTCAGCGAGGCAGGCACCGTCCGGTAAAGCGGCGCCAGTCCCAGCCCCTGGCTGATCGTGACGTCCGAGGTGTCCAGCGTCTCGCCGAACAGGTCCTTCGCGAACCGCTCCTCGGTCTCGGTCAGCGGCCGCGCGCAGGCGGCCAGCAGCAACAGGGCGACGACTGCAAAACTGCGCATCACAACATCGACGGCACCACGAGGTCAGGCGGCCGGTGCCCGTCGTCGAATGTCTTGATGTTGATGATTACCTTCTCGCCCATCTCGGTCCGCCCCTCGATGGTAGCCGAGCCCATATGCGGCAAGAGCACCACGTTCGCCAGCTCCCTCAGGCGCGGATTGATCTCGTGGCCATGCTCGAACACGTCCAGCCCCGCCCCCGCGATCTCGCCCGCGCGCAGCATCCGCGTCAGCGCGTTCTCGTCGATCACCTCGCCCCGGCTGGTGTTGACGATCACGGCCGACGGCTTCATCAGCTTCAGCCGCCGGGCGTTCATCAGGTGAAAGGTCGACGGGGTATGGGGACAGTTGATCGACAACACGTCGATCCGGGTGACCATTTGGTCCAGACTCTCCCAATAGGTCGCGCCAAGTTCGTCCTCGACCTCGGGGCGCAGCCGCTTGCGGTTGTGATAGTGCACCTGCATCCCGAAGGCCGCCGCCCGCCGCGCCACCGCCTGCCCGATACGGCCCATGCCCAGGATGCCCAGCCGCCGCCCGCCGACGCGCCCGCCCATGTAGGCCGTGGGCGCCCAACCGGCCCACTCGCCCTTCTGCATGACCGCCAGACCCTCGGGGATACGGCGGATCACCGCCAGGATCAGCGCCATAGTCATGTCCGCCGTGTCCTCGGTCACGACGCCCGGCGTGTTCGACACGAGAATCCCCCGCTGCCGGGCGGTCTGCACATCGATATGGTCGATCCCCGCCCCGTAATTCGCGATCAGCTTCAGCCGGTCGCCTGCCTGCGCCAGCAGGCCCGCGTCGATCTGGTCCGTCACGGTCGGCACCAGCACATCGGCCGTTCTCATTGCCGCGGCCAGTTCGTCGCGGCTCATCTTCGTATCGTCCGTGCGCAGCCGCACATCGAACAATTCCGACATCCGGGTTTCGACAGACTCGGGCAGGCGTCGCGTGACCACCACACTCAGACGCTTGTCGGGCATTTGGATGTCTCCTCATGTCTTCCATTGGGCCGCGGTTGCTGGCAAAGTGACAAGGAACCGGACGCTGCACAAGAGACGGCAGATCTCGAATGCGTGCGGAACACGAAAACGGGCAGAAGACATGATCAGAGCAGCAGGCATCGCAACGATTCTGAGCCTTCTTCACGGCGTGTCCTCCACGGCCGCCGAACGCGGCCCCGTGACCAACCTTCCGATGCCACGTTTCGTCTCGCTGAAAGCGGACGAGGGCAATGCTCGGCGCGGCCCGTCGCTGTCGCATCGGATCGACTGGGTCTTCACCCGCCGGAACATGCCGCTCGAAGTGACCGCCGAATACGGCCATTGGCGCCGCGTTCAGGACCGCGACGGCCAGGGCGGCTGGGTCCACTACTCGCTTCTCTCCGGCGTGCGCCACGTCATCGTCGAGGCCGACCTGACCCCGATGCGCGTCAAGCCGGGCGCAGAAAGCCCCGTGAACGCCTATGCCGAGGCCGGCGTCGTCGCGCGGCTGGAGGACTGCTCGCTCGACTGGTGCATGATCGAAGCGGACAGCTCCAAGGGCTGGGTCGAAAAGCGCCGCCTCTGGGGCGTGAAGCCCGAGGAAGTCCGCGACTAGGCCAGCCTTCCCCGCTCCGGCACCGCAACGGCTCTGTTGCGCCAATGGCCACCCAGGGTCATACTCCTCTTGCGGAATACGCGCCCGGCCCGGCCGGAGAGGGGATGACATGACACCAATCGCGCAAGCCTCGGCCATAGCGGCGATCGTGCTGGGGACAGGCGCGGCGACCGTTACGGTGCTGAATGAAGACATCGCCGACATGGCGGTTCCCGATGGCCCCTGGGAACCGGGCATTGGGCTCGATGGCCGTATCTTTCATACGACAGACAGGGTCGAGGAGACCGGTGAGATCCTGAACGACGAACTTCATTTCAAGGACGGCCGGTTCCAGTCGGTCATGTGCCAGCAGTACTGCGATTTCGGCTGGTCCGAATATCAGACCTGGACCGAAGGCGAGACGATCCATTTCACCACGACCACCACCTGCCCCGATGCGCCGCACTCCGTCGTCTGGTACGGAACCGTCACCGGCGACCGGATCGACTTCGAGGGCACCTGGACAACGCGCCGCTGGTACTGGACACGGCAGATCAACGTCTCGGGCACCGGATCGCCGACGCCCCCCGATGCGCCTGCGGCGTCGGGGTGAGCAAACCTCCCGAACCCGTCATGCACCTCGGCCCGGCAGGCATCGCGCTGCGCGTCGCCGTACTCCTGGCTCTTGTCGTGGCTGCCACGTGGGCATCCCACATGGTACGGGATGCGCTTGACCTTCAGATCACGCCCTCGAACGAGCAACAGGTGCATCGCGTCGTCATTCTGGGGTCGATCGCCTATGTTGGCCTCCTGGCCCTGCCCTTCGTCCCCGGCGCCGAAATCGGCCTTGCGATGCTGACCGCGTTCGGCGCCTCCATCGCACCACTGGTCTATTGCGCGACGGTCCTGGCGATGCTGCTGTCCTATCTGGTCGGCCTGCTCCTGCCTGTCACAGTTCTGGTCCGGATGCTCACGCTGTTCAGACTGCGCAAAGCCGCCGACCTGGTATCCAGGGCCGCCCGCCTCCCTCGGCAGGCACGCGTCGAAGTGCTGCTCGAAGGCGCGCCGCCCCGCGTGGTCACTCTCGCCCTGCGCCACAGGTATGTCGCACTGGCTCTTGCCGTGAACACCCCCGGAAATGCCGTGATCGGTGGCGGCGGAGGCATCATGTTGCTGGCCGGACTAAGCGGCATCTTCGCGCCCCTGCCCACGGCCTTGTCGATCATGATCGCCGTATCTCCGGTGCCCCTTGCCGTGGCGCTTTTGGGGGCATGAGCGCCCATCAGCCCTTCACATCGAAGATACGATCCATCCACACCAGGTCCGCGCCTCCTTCGGCCAGGAAGACCTCGCGGTGCCTGCGCCAGATGTCGCCCAGTTCGTCCGGCAGGCGTTCGCGCAAAAGCACGTCGACCTCATCCTGCATCGCGCGCTCCCGCTCGATTTCGCCGATGCGCATCTGCGCATAGGTGGCAAGGATGCGGTTCATGCGCGCCTGGTAGCCTTTGCCCATGGCGCGATAGAACCGGGCCACCGAGGCGTCGATGCGCAGCGTGAGCTTCACCTTTTCCTCTTCGCAGTCGATGTCCTGTTCCAGCGTCGCCCATGCCTCTGGCACCCGCGTCTGCACCTTGCGCCAGATCTCGGCGTCGCTGCCCCCGCCGTCCAGCAACCGGTCAAGCCGGGCGCGGGCCATGCGCGCGGCTCTGGTATTGGTGAAGCGGGCGGGCGGTTCGGAGGGTGCGGTTTCGGTCATGCATGCATCCTGCTGACCTTTTGTTAAGGATATCCAAGCACGGCGTGCGCCCTTGCCATACGTTTTGCCGACGCTCCGCCGATGTATTGCCGACCAACCGCCCTTGAACCGGGGACAGAAGGTCAAACTTAAGAATTCCGACCGAAAATCCGGCAAAATAGTTGCTCATTGCTCAAAATATCATCAAAGCTATCCGGCGAGATGGGGCTCAAAACCGACGAACTGGTTTTCCCCCCGACCAAAAGAGACAAGGTGTTCGGTTGAACGAAACACCGCATGACAGAGGAGATTGCTGCCCCATGTTTCACCGTGCCATTTTGGCCGCCGCCGGCATGTTCGCCGCCACGCTGGCCCACGCTCAGACCCAGGTTCCCTTCGCGCTGGACTGGAAATTCGAAGGTCCTTCAGCACCTTACTTCCTGGCCATCGACAACGGCCACTTCGCCGCCGAAGGTCTCGAGGTCACCATCGAGGCCGGTTCCGGCTCGGTCGAGACGATCCCGAAAATCGCCACCGGCGCCTTCCCGATCGGCTTCGGCGACATCAACTCGGTGATCAAGTTCCTCGACCAGAACCCCGGCGCGCCCGTCACCGCTGTCATGATGGTCTATGACAAACCACCGTTCGCCATCGTCGGGCGCAAGTCGCTTGGCGTCTCCGAACCGAAGGACCTCGAAGGCAAGGTGCTCGGCGCTCCGCCGCCAGACGGCGCATGGGCGCAATTCCCTGTTTTCGCTAAGGAAACCGGTCTCGACGTCAGCGCGATTACGGTCGAACCGGTCGGCTTCCCGACCCGCGAACCCATGCTCGCCGAAGGCAATGTCGCCGCAATCACCGGCTTCTCTTTCTCGTCCGTCGTGAACCTGAAACGCCTCGGCGTCGCCGACGACGACATCTCGAACATCCTGATGGCTGACCACGGCTTGCAGCTTTACGGCAACGCTATCCTGGTCAACACCGACTGGGCCGCCGCGAACAGCGCAACGGTGGAAGCCTTCCTTCGGGCTGTCGCCAAGGGCTGGCAGGACACCATCGCCGACCCAGCCGCCGGGATCGAAGCGCTGGTCAAGCGCAACCCGGCCGCCGACAAGGCGCTGGAGCAGGAGCGTCTGCAGATGTCGATCGACCAGAACGTCGTGACCGACTGGGTCAAGGCAAATGGCATGGGGGGCATCGATTCAGCCCGCATGGAAGCCGCGATCGAGCAGCTGGGTCAGACCTACACCTACCAGAACACGCCTGACGCATCGCTTTACTTCACCGATGCATATCTGCCCGAAGGCGGTTTCAAGA
Organism: Silicimonas lutimaris; assembly: GCF_047314965.1. Lineage (NCBI taxonomy): Bacteria > Pseudomonadati > Pseudomonadota > Alphaproteobacteria > Rhodobacterales > Paracoccaceae > Silicimonas > Silicimonas lutimaris. The sequence continues at coordinate 15,205 of NZ_JBLBVK010000028.1, forward strand.
TGAACTGATGATCGGCGCGCAAGCGCGCCGACCCGGGGGG
>NZ_JBLBVK010000029.1:0-45790 GCF_047314965.1 Silicimonas lutimaris
CCTGCTCTGGCGCGCGCAATGCTGGCTTTCGCGGATCCCGGCTTCAGAACCGAACTCAATCAGCCCTATTCCGCAGCCGATGGCGTCACCCACACGCTGGCGAGACATGCCACGGCGCGCGGACTGCGCAATGTCATGATCGAAGTCCGAAACGATCTGCTGTCCGATGCGTCCCAGGTGACGTGCATGGCGGAAAACCTCCAGCACATGCTGTCCGCAGCTCTCGCCGAGGGAGCCGACGCAGCATGACCGGAGCGATGAAGGCATATGTTCGCATCGTCGACCGCATGAACCGCTGGATCGGACGGATCGTCATGTACGGCATCTTTGTCATGATGGCCATTCTGCTGTGGTCGACCTTCACGAAAGTCGGAAGCGACCTCGGCTTCGGGATCAACCCATCCCTCTGGACCCTCGAAATGGCCCAGTTCGCAATGGTGGCCTATTACATGCTCGGCGGCCCCTACTCGATCCAGATGGGATCGAACGTTCGGATGGACCTGCTCTACGGAACCTGGTCCGACAGTCGCAAGGCACAGGTTGATGCCATGAGCGTGCTGTTCCTGATCGTGTATCTCGCATTCCTGCTCTGGGGCGGCTGGGACAGCTTGATGTATTCCTTCCAGTACGGTGGCGAGCGCAGTTCTTCCGCGTGGCGGCCCTATCTCTGGCCAGTCAAGACGATCATGGTGATCGGCATCTTTCTGATGCTGCTCCAGGCGATCAGCGAGTTGTTCAAGGACATCCTTCGCACGATGGGCCACGATATGGGAGCAAAGGACATAGACTTGACGAACACCGCTCCCGGGGAGGATGCCGCATGAGCTACGAGGCCATCGCGCTCCTCATGTTCTCGTCGATGATGCTGATGCTGCTGACGGGTCAGCGCGTCTTCGGTGCGATCGGCTTTGTCGCGGTCGTCTCGGCCTTCTTCCTCTGGGGCGATCGCGGCGGATACGACCTCGGCTTCGCAGCAGCGATCAAGGTCATGAAGTGGTATCCGCTTCTGACGCTGCCGATGTTCATCTTCATGGGCTACGTGATGAGCGAAAGTCGCATCGCGGACGATCTCTACAAGATGTTCCACGTCTGGATGGGCGGCTTGTCGGGCGGCCTCGCGGTCGGCACGATCGGGTTAATGGTGCTTATCTCCGCAATGAACGGCCTGTCTGTCGCGGGCATGGCAATCGGAGCAACAATCGCCCTGCCCGAACTTCTGAAGCGAGGCTATGACAAGCGCATGGTGACCGGGGTAATCCAGGCCGGTTCCTCGCTCGGCATCCTCGTGCCGCCTTCGGTCGTGCTCGTCCTCTATGCCATGATCGCGCGCCAGCCCGTCGGTCAGCTCTGGCTCGCAGGCGTTCTGCCCGGCCTGATGATGGCGGGTCTTTTCATCCTCTACATCGTCATTCGCTGCAAACTGAACCCTTCCCTGGGTCCGATCTTGCCGAAAGAAGAGCGCAATATTCCCATGCGCGAGAAGCTGCGGCTGCTGTCCGCCGGCCTCCTCCCTCTGTTCATCTTCTTCGCCATGATGGTCCCCTTCGTGAAGGGCTGGACATCGCTGGTCGAATCCTCCGCGGTCGGCGCCATCGCGGCCTTCATGGCAGCGGTCCTGAAAGGTCGCATGACATGGCACGTGTTCGAAATCGCGGTCCGCAAGACACTCGGCATAACCTGCATGTTCATGTGGATCATCCTGGCCGCGCTTGCCTTCGGCGCAGTGTTCGACGGGCTGGGCGCAGTCAAGGCGATCGAGGGACTGTTCACCGAGAAGCTGGGCCTGTCGCCCTGGGTCATCCTGATCCTGATGCAGCTGTCCTTCATCCTGCTCGGCACCTTCCTCGACGACACCGCAATGCTGGTAATCGTCGCGCCGCTCTACGTGCCGCTCGTCGGCGCGCTTGGCTTCGACCTCATCTGGTACGGCGTTCTCTACACGATCACCTGCCAGATCGCTTACATGACGCCGCCCTTCGGCTATAATCTGTTCCTGATGCGCGCGATGGCGCCGCCCGAAGTCACCCTGGGCGATATCTATCGCTCGATCACGCCTTTCGTACTCGTCATGGGACTGGCCCTTGCCCTTGTGATGGTATTCCCGAACATCGCGCTGTGGCTTCCCAACTACGTCTACGGAAACTGAAATTGAAAAAAGAGACTCCGGCAGCGGAGCGAAGCACCCAACTCAAGGAGAGAAAGATGACCTCGAGACGCAGATTCCTCACCACCGCGGGCATTGGCGGTGCCGCCGCACTCGCCAGCCCTGCAATCGTCAAGGCTCAGGCGCCGATCAAATGGCGCTTCCAGACCTATGCTGGCGGCGCTTTGGGCGAGCACGTGACCAAGCCTGCCATCGATTATATCAATGCCAACGCGAACGGCGAGATGGAGATCGAACTGTTCTACGCCGACCAGATCGTCCCCACCGGCGAACTGTTCCAGGCGCTTCAGCGCGGCACCATCGACGGCGTGCACTCGGACGACGACTCGATGGCCTCGCCGACCGCAACGCGCCAGTTCGGCGGGTATTTCCCCTTTGCAACCAAGCACATCCTCGACGTGCCCGTGCTCTTCAACCAGTACGGACTGGCCGACATCTGGCGCGACGAGTACGCGAAGGTTGGTGTTCAGTGGCTCTCGGCTGCTGGTCAGGACCCCTGCAACTTCAACACCAAGAAGGAAATCACCTCGGTCGCCGACCTCGACGGCCTGAAGCTCTACACCTTCCCGACTGCCGGCCGCTTCCTGGCGCAATTCGGTGTCGTGCCGGTGAACATCCCCTACGAAGATGCCGAAGTCGCGGTGCAGACCGGCGAGCTTGACGGCATGGCATGGTCGGGCATCACCGAAGACTACACGGTCGGCTGGGCGAACGTCACCGACTACTTCCTGACCAACAACATCTCAGGCGCATGGATCGGCTCCTGGTTCGCAAACCAGGAACGCTGGGCGGAACTGCCGGATCACCTGAAATCGGTGGTCATGGCAGGCATCGAGGCCGGTCACACCTACCGGAACCAGTGGTACTGGGGTGGCGAGGCCGCGCTGCGCGCGAACGGCGACAAGCTCGAACTTCGCTCGGTGCCCCCGGGAGAATGGGCCGAGGTCGAAAATGCCGCCAAGGTGTTCTGGGACGAGATTGCGCAGGAAGGCGAAGTGCATCAGAAGATCATCGGAATCTTCCGCGAATACAACTCGGTCATCAACCAGGCCGGGGTTCCCTATAACTTCGAATAGGGCAAGAGACTCGGGGTGGCGCCAGATGCGGCGCCACTCCGCCAATGGTGAAGGACCGAAGACATGACCGCCAATCTCACGTTCGACGCACTGAAGGATCTCGCCGCAGCAGGCGAAATTGATACCGTCCTCGTCTGCATGATCGACATGCAGGGACGCCTTATGGGCAAGCGCTTCCACGTTTCCAATTTTCTCGAGTCCGCCCACGAGGAAACGCATTGCTGCAACTATCTCTTCGCCACCGATATCGAGATGGCAACACCCGACGGCTACGCGTCGACGAGCTGGGAAAAGGGATACGGCGACTATGTGATGAAACCGGACCTGTCCACGCTTCGCCGCATTCCGTGGCTTGAAGGCACGGCGCTGGTCATCTGCGACATCATCGACCACCACACGCACAAACCGGTCCCGCACACTCCGCGCCAGATCCTGAAGGATCAGGTGGCACGGGCCAAGGCCATGGGCTTCACGCCAATGATGGCGACCGAGCTGGAATTTTTCCTGTTCGAACAATCATACACCGATGCCCGCAAGAATGGCTTCCGCGATCTCGCGCCGCTGGCCGGCTACAATGCCGACTACTCGATCCAGCTGACGACCAAGGAAGAATACGTCATGCGCCCGATCCGCAATCTGCTGGTCGAGGCAGGCGTTCCAGTCGAAAACACCAAGGGTGAGGCAGAGACCGGCCAGGAAGAACTCAACATCCGCTACGCGGACGCGGTTCTCTGCTGCGATTATCACACGCTGGCCAAGCACGCGATCAAGGATATCGCGGCCCAGCACGGACATTCGGCGACGTTCCTGCCCAAGTGGCACCACAAGAAGGTCGGCAGCGCCGCGCACATCCATCAGTCACTAATCAAGGGAGATTCGCCTGCGTTTTACGATGCGGACGCTGACCTGACGATGTCCGACACGATGAAATCCTATGTCGCGGGCCTGCTGAAGTACTCCACCGACATCACGTTCTTCCTCGCGCCATACGTGAACAGCTACAAGCGCTTCCTGCCCGGCACATTTGCTCCTACCAAGATCGCGTGGAGCATCGACAACCGTACCGCATGTTATCGCCTCGTCGGCGACGGCACCAAGGGCGTGCGTATCGAGTGCAGGACGCCCGGTTCCGATATCAACCCGTACCTCGCCTGCGCGGCTCAGCTCGCGGCCGGCCTCTCGGGTATCGAGGAAGGGCTCTCGCTTGCACCTCCGGTCACGGGCGATGTTTACAAGATGGGCGGTATTCCCACCCTGCCCCACACGCTTCGCGACGCCACCGAAACGCTTCGAAACTCGGCCATGCTGCGCCGGACTATGGGTGATTGGGTGGTCGATCACTACACCCGCGCGGCAGAGATCGAGCAGGAAGCATTCGACGCCGTTGTTACCGATTGGGAAATCGCCAGGGGCTTTGAAAGGGCCTGAACCATGCCAAGTATCGATCTCATCTCACCGATCGACGGATCGGTGTATCTCACGCGTGAAACAATGCCGCGCGAGGTCGCCTTCGAAGCGGCTCGGAAATCCCGCCTTGCACAGGAACGCTGGCGGAATCGCCCGCTGCAGGAGCGGATCGATCTTGTTCTTAAAGCGAACGAGATCATTGGCCGGACGACCGACCGTATGGCGGTCGAACTGGCTCACCAGATGGGGCGCCCTGTCCGTTACGGCGGCGAATACGGGGGCTTCAACGAGCGTGTCACCTACATGGCCGGGATTGCCGGCGAATGCCTCGCGCCCGATGTCATAGAGGACAGCGACACCTTCAATCGTATGATCAAGCGCGTGCCGTGGGGCGTCGTGCTTGTTGTCGCGCCATGGAACTATCCCTACATGACCGCGATCAACACGATCGCCCCCGCTCTCATCGCCGGCAACACGGTGATCCTGAAACATGCCAGTCAGACCCTTCAGGTCGGCGAAAGGCTGGCCGAGGCCTTCCACGAAGCCGGCGTTCCGCACGACGTGTTCCAAAACGTGGTGATCGATCACGACACCACCAACGCTCTGATCGCCGAACGCGCCGTCGATTTCGTGAACTTCACCGGCTCCGTCGGCGGCGGCCAGGCGATGGAACGCGCGGCGGCCGGCACTTTCATCCCCGTCTCCACTGAACTCGGCGGCAAGGATCCAGGCTACGTCCGCGCCGATGCCGACCTCGACGCCGCCGTCGATACCTTGATGGATGGCGCCATGTTCAACGCGGGCCAGTGCTGCTGTGGAATCGAGCGGATTTACGTTCAACAGTCACTGTTCCAGCCCTTCGTCGAGAAGTCCGTCGCCTGGGTGAATGCCCAGAAACTCGGCAACCCTCTCGACCACGAAACAACTCTCGGCCCTATGGCGAACATCCGATTCGCGCGCGAAGTCCGGGCCCAGATTTCCGAAGCGCTGGCCGACGGGGCGAAAGCGCATATCGCGCAGATGACCGCTGACGACGGCCAAGGCACCTATGTCACTCCTCAGATCCTGACGAACGTCACGCACGACATGCGCGTCATGCGCGACGAAAGCTTCGGCCCCGTGGTCGGCATCATGCCCGTCGCCGATGATGCCGAAGCGGTTCGCCTGATGAATGACAGCCGGTTCGGGCTCACCGCCTCGATCTGGACCCAGGACCGGGATGCTGCGGAACGGATTGGTGACCTGATCGAGACCGGCACCGTCTTCATGAACCGCTGCGACTATCTCGACCCCGCGCTCTGCTGGACCGGCTGCAAGGACACCGGCCGTGGCGCAGGTCTTTCGAAACTCGCATATCAGGCTCTAACAAGGCCAAAATCCTATCATCTGAGGAATATCTGACATGGGACTCACCGCCAACTGGTCCTACCCCACCGCTGTCCGTTTCGGCGCTGGCCGCATATCCGAGATCGGCGGCGCCTGCATGGCCGCTGGCATCAAGCGCCCGCTTCTGGTCACCGACCGCGGCCTGGCATCGATGGAGATCACCTCGCGCACGCTCGATATCCTGGAAGGCGAAGGCCTGGGGCGCGCGATCTTCTTCGAAGTCGACGCCAACCCGACAGACCTCAACCTCTACGAAGGCCTGCGCGTCTATCGCTCCGGCGGTTTCGACGGCGTTATCGCCTTCGGCGGCGGTTCCGGTCTCGACCTCGCCAAGACCATCGCCTTCATGGCTGGCCAGACGCGCCCCTTGTGGGATTTCGAGGACATCGGTGATTGGTGGACTCGCGCAGATCCGGCCGGCATCCATCCGATTGTCGCTGTTCCCACGACCGCCGGCACCGGTTCCGAGGTCGGACGCGCATCTGTGATCACAAATTCGGAAACCCACGAGAAGAAGATCATCTTCCATCCGAAGATGCTTCCTTCCGTGGTGATCTGCGACCCCGAACTGACCGTGGGCATGCCGAAATTCATCACCGCCGGTACCGGCCTCGACGCCTTCGCGCATTGCGTCGAAGCCTACTCCAGCCCACACTACCACCCGATGAGCCAAGGCATAGCGCTCGAAGGCATGCGGTTGGTGAAAGATTACCTTCCCCGCGCCTATGCTGACGGCACCGATATCGAGGCCCGTGCCCAGATGATGAGCGCGGCGGCCATGGGCGCCACGGCCTTCCAGAAAGGCCTTGGCGCTATCCATGCGCTGTCCCATCCCATCGGCGCCCACCACCATACGCACCACGGCACCACCAACGCCGTCTGCATGCCCGAAGTGCTGAAGTTCAACGCTGACGCCATCCGCAGCCGCTTCGACATGGCCGCAGCCTACATGGGTATCGAAGGCGGCTTCGACGGCTTCCGGGCGTTCGTGGACAATCTGAATGACAGCATGGGCATTCCGAAAACCCTCACTGCCCTTGGCGTCAAGGACCCCGATCTGGACCGTCTGGTCGCCGACGCGCTGAGGGATCCGTCCACCGGCGGAAACCCCGTTGAAATGACCGAAGCGAACACAAGGGCGCTGTTCGAAGCGATTCTCTGAGGCGAAATCCTACCGTCTATTAAAGGCTGCGGGCGCCCTTGCCATACGTTTTGCCGACGCCTTGCAGACGGAGGGCCGACCGGGCGCCATATCGCCAGAGAAAACATAAAACGTTTTTTCTTCAAATACTTAGGGCGTAACCCGTGGGTTACGCCCTGCCTTTCCCCCCGGTAACCCACGGGTTACCCGCCTTTCAAAACCCTGTCGAACGCGCGGATCGCTTCTTCAAGCCGGTCCCTCGGTACACCGGTGAAATCAAGGTCCGCCTTGATCCGGCATTCGCCGTCCCGCGCAGTAATTTTCATGTCCGCCACCCTGCACTCGTATTTCTCCCGCCGCGCCACGGGCTTGGTCGCAGCCTCACCTGCCCCGCTCGCGTAACGCTCCAGAGCCGCGCGCTGCGCCTCGGCCGACCCGGCCTGGCGCAGCACGCGCGCCAATCCTCCAACGTCACCCTCGCGCTGCATCCTGCGCACAACCTCAACACCAAGGTTCCGTGGCACCGCCTTTGGCCAGCGCAGCGCATCGCCCAGCTCGCCAAGCAATGTCACGAACGATCTGATATACGACCGCTTCATCTTGTGCAGAGACCCGTACAACCGGTTCACCAGAACATCGGTGTCTCGCTCCTCGACCGACGGATCAGCTGCCGCTTCAAGAACAACCTGCGCCATTTCGGCAAAGGTCAGATCCTCCCGCACGACATTCTCTTCCACCATGTCGATGTAGCGCTCCAGACGCTCCGCGGCGCTATCATCGATGCGCGCCACGACCGTTCCGAAAGCCTCGTCGCCGGTCTCGTCCAGAAGCTGCCGCAGCGCCGTCAGGCGCCTCCAGCCCTTCTTCAGCTGCAACACTCCATCCGCGTCCCGGAACACCTCTACGGGCTCCTTCTGGCCGCGCGCACGGATCGAGGACTTCAACTCCTCCATCTCATCAGCCAGCGCCACCGCCTCAAGATCGATCCGATCCCGCGGCAGCGCGCTGGTAGAGATCTCGCCCAGAGGAATTCGGACAAGCACCCTGCCCTCGGCCTGCGCGTCCCGGAACGCCTTTGCATCCTCGGCATTCTTCCGGCGCTGTTCGACCTTCGCTTCGGTCGAAGCATGAAGATCGTCAGCCGCCTCGCGCACGGCTGCGCCCATCGGCCCTACCGATCGCTCCCGGCGCATGCCGCCGACCGGTGCAAGAGGCTCGATCCCGAACTTGTTCTTCTTTGTCATGCTCTCACTCCTTGCTGGCCGCCCAGGCTTTCAGAACCGTGCCCTTGAACTCTTCGTAGGCACGATCGAACGACGCTCTGGCGCGCTTCCAGGTCTCGCGCGTCATCTGGCGATAGTCCTGCTCGTAGACGCTCATCTGGAACCGCCCCGACTGCTCCACGGCCCGTGTCATCTCGATCGGATTCTGGCAGACATCAGCGCCAAAGACATTCCGGAAGGCATCCATCATCGCCTGATGCAAAGTGTTGGTCGCCTCGTACCGCGTCATCAGAACGCGGATATCGGCGTAGGTCTTGGGCAGCTTCAGACCGGCATCCTTCGCCAGCGGCCCAAAGCCCTCGGCGATATCTTCCATCGCGTCCCCAAGCTGCCCCAGATAGCTGGTGGTCGAGTCATATTCCCAATACCCGGGGCCCGATGGAATATAGAGGATATCCGCGGCAAAGGCCGCGTTCAGCGACTGATAGCCGATGGCCGGAGGACAGTCGAAAATGATCAGGTCGTACTGATCGTCCGGAAGCTCATCCAGGTACCGCGAAACGCAACCGAAAAAGCTCCAGGCCTTGTGCAGCGACCGATACTGCGCACTCGCGAACTCCACGAAGGCCGCGTTGGCGCAAGACGGGATCAGGTCGATCGTCGGCCAGCAGGTCTCGACAATGAAATCCTGTGCGCGCATCGACCCGATCGATTGCACGTCCTGCGGCAACTCGTCGGCGGCCGGGTAGGGGCAGTCCTCGGGATCGTCATAAGTCTCCATAATCCGGTCAGCCTCTCGGCACAGATCGCGGCACATTATGCCCCAGACGGTATTCCACTCCTTCACCTCGACCAGGCCCATGGAGTGGGTCAGCGTCGCCTGCGGATCGAAATCGATACACAGAACCCGGTATCCGTCCAGCGCTGCCGCATTTGCCAGATGCTGCGCCACAACCGTCTTGCCAACGCCGCCCTTGAAGTTGCTCACCGCGACCCGCATGGCCCGTCCCTTGGGACGAACAGGCAACAGAGATTTTCCCCGAAACCGCAGCCGCCGGCGCAGCTCATTGATCTCCTCAAGGCGGAACCAACGCTGCCGCCCATCCTCTTCGACCTCACCCTGGGGCAGGGTAGGGTCATCCGCCAGCTTCTTCCGCAACGTGTCCGCAGGCACGCCAAACATGAAGGTCGAAATTTCCCAGATCGAAAACGGCCTCAGCGCCTTGACTTCACCGGGATCGAAGGTGGCTTTGCGAACCGCTGCCTGCTGTGCCAGGCTACGCTCATTCATGTCCTGAAGGTCGGAATAGTCTCTCATGCCTCGAAGTCTCGCGTTTTTTATTCTGACTTTTCTAATAACGGGATTTTCGGGTTTCTGCAAAACCAGATTTTTCACGCGCTCACCGCGTTTGTTTTTTTGGAAGAAACCAAAATAAGGTGACACAGGATGTCACCTTGTCGCAAATATGGTGTCACGGAGTCGACTTTTGCGTGACTCTCAAAGAGTCACCCTTCACCTGAATACCAGATTCGATTTTTAGTTTCATTTTTCCCGTATTTTCCTCTCACTTGACAGATTACGGGAGATCATGCCTACCTGAGGTCACAAAAGAATCGGTCCAACAGAGATCGGACAACTGAGGCAAAGCATGGTTCAGGAATGGAAAATAGGCGGATTACCGGCTCTGGTTCGGGCGCGGTCAAGTATGACATACTCACGGCTCTGGCGGTGTCGGGCCTGAACGGAAGCGCCCGGGATCAGCTGTCCATGTCCCGCCTCTCGGTTCTTATCACCGCACGCTACAACTGGCGAACCAATGAACTTAGTATGGGCCAGCGCGAAATGGGCGGTCTTTGGGGTGTCGGCGAACGCACCGTGAAGCGAGAGGTCAAGCACTGGCTGGACACCGGTATCCTGATCTGCCGACGCACCGGCGTTCGGGGTAGGGTGGCCGCATACAGCCTGAACCTGCCTCGAATTTGCGAGATAACCGAACCATTCTGGGATCTCGTGGGAACTGACTTCAGCGAACGCATGCACAGTCTGAAACCCGGCGGTGATCGGGTCATCCGTCTCGACACGGTTCGGGCTACAATGGTGCAGCCAGAGGATATGTCCGGCTGGGCCGCAGTCCGCCAGCAGCTGGCCCACCTTTTTCCCGCTCAGTTCGAGGCCTGGATAGCCCCGATCATCGCCAAGGACGACGGGGAGCGGCTTGTCCTTGAAGCCAAAAGCGCCTTCGCCGCAGAGTATATCAAAACCCACTTCGGCCGCGATATCGTGGACGCCATTGCAGCCGAATGGCAAACGCCCCGCGAAGTCGTACTACGCGGCCCAGCCAACTCGGTCGGCAGAGTTTGATTTCAGTCCCACTTCGGTGCCCAGGCAATACGGTCGGCATCGACGATGCGATAGTTACGACGGACTGCAAGACTGTCGATCATCGCCATTTCCACGTTAGACAGCGAGAAATTCATGATGTCGAAATTCGCGGCCTGGTTTGCGGGCTTTGTCGACATTGTGACAGGCGCGACCCCCTTCTGAAGCAGCCAGCGCAGCGCCACCTGCGCCGCCGACTTCCCATTCAACGCCCCGATCTCCTCCAGCAAGGATTCTTCAAACACTTTGCCTTTAGCCACCGAACAATAGGCCGAAAGGGGAACTCCCATGGCGCTGGCGCCACTCAAAAGCCTGCTTTGATCCAGCAAGGGATGGAATTCTACCTGATTGACAGCAACCGGTGCATCAAGGCGGTCCTTCGCGGTCCGCAGCATGTCGAGATTGAAGTTGGAAACCCCAACTTCTCGGCAAAACCCCCTTTGAAGACACTGATTCAGCAAATCCAGCGGCCCTTCGACGGCTCCACCAACAGGGGGCCAGTGCAGCAGCAGGATATCGACCTCGTCAACGCCAAGCGCCTCCAGGCTCCGCTCCACGGAAGGCAGGAAGTCCGATCGGGAATAGTTATCCGGGTGGACCTTTGTCTGGATCAGCAATTCGTTCCGGCCAAGACCCGTCTCCCGAAGCGCCTGGCCGACTTCCGCTTCGTTGCCGTACATCTGCGCTGTATCGAAGGCGCGATAGCCCACCTCGGCGGCGGACAAAATCGCATCGCGGGCCTGATCGCCCTTGAGCGGCCACGTCCCGAACAATCTCTGGTTAGCGCCTTGAAAAAGTCTGCTCATAAGGGGACACCTCTTTCCAGATTCACACGAAACTCTAGACGAGGCACACCGGATGATCGACCCCGACGATCGCGCATTTCTGACGTCTCTATTCGATGCGGCCGTTCGCGCCGCGGATCCGCTGGAAGCCCTTCGCGCAAATCTGCCTGCTAAGCCGGCGGGCAAGACGGTTGTTGTTGGGGCAGGGAAGGGGGCCGCACAAATGGCGGCTGCCTTCGAACAACTCTGGGGCGAACCGATCGAAGGGGTGGTTGTCACGCGTTACGGATATGCGTGCGAGACCAGACACGTCAGGGTTCTTGAGGCGTCGCATCCTATCCCGGATACAGCAGGCCTCGACGCGACACAGGCGCTGTTCGATGCGGTCTCCGGCCTTGGCGAGGACGATCTGGTCGTTGCGCTTGTCTGCGGTGGCGGCTCCGCCCTTCTACCGGCGCCTCCCAAGGGTCTGACGCTTGAAGACGAACAGGCACTAAACAAGGCTCTTCTGGCCTCTGGCGCGCCCATTTCCGTGATGAATGCCATTCGAAAACAGGTCAGCCGCATCAAGGGGGGACGGCTTGCCGCGGCAGCCTATCCGGCCCGTGTCCTGAGCTTCGTCGTCTCAGACGTGCCGGGCGACGATCCGGCTCAGGTTGCGTCCGGTCCGACGGTGCCCGACAGGGTAACCCGCGAACAGGCGATGGCACTGGTATCGGCCTATGGCATTGCCTTGCCAGTCCGGATCAAGGACTGGCTCGCCGGGTCTGCGGATGAAGCCCCGCAACCTGAGGATCCCGCTTTCGCAAGGAATGAAGTGCGCGTCATCGCATCGGCATCCTTGTCTCTTGAGGCCGCCGCCAAGGTTGCGGAAACCGCCGGAGTCCCGGCGGTCATTCTGTCCGACGCCATCGAGGGAGAAGCCCGGGATGTTGGTTTGGTCCATGCTGCCATTGCCCGCGAAGTGGCGCTCCGCAATCGACCCTTTTCCAAGCCCGTGGTCATCCTGTCCGGCGGGGAGACAACTGTGACGATCCGGCACGAAGGCGGCAAGGGCGGACGCAATACCGAGTTTCTTCTTTCGCTGGCAGGCGGGACCGAAGGGCTGGAGGTATCGGCACTGGCAGCCGATACCGACGGAATTGACGGGTCGGAAGATAACGCCGGCGCATTTGCCGATGGCTCCAGTTGGCGGAGGATGCGGGGCAGGGGCATCGACCCTGCCGCGATACTTTCAGGACATGATGCCTGGAGTGCGTTCAAGGCGGTTGACGACCTGTTTGTACCGGGTCCTACAGGTACGAATGTGAACGATTTTCGCGCGATTCTCCTGAAATAGAGACTAAGCGGCGGGCAGGAAGCCTGTGATGAGCTGTCGCAGGCCAATGGCCGCCCCCGCAAAGACGGCGGCCATCGTGACCGGGGCCGAAAACGCCAGGACTGAGAAGGCCGACAAGCCCTGTCCCACGGTGCAGCCAAGCGCCACGACGGCCCCTGTTCCCATCAGAACTGCACCGGTGATCTGACGCCGCAATTCGCGCGGGTCTTCACAGGCTTCCCAACGGAAATGGCCCTTCAGCAAACTGCCGATAAACGCGCCGGCCAGCACACCCACAACGGAGCCGATGCCGAATGACAAGCTGCGCCCGGACGATGTCATGACATAGAGCATCGTCTCGCCGAGTGGCCTCGAGAAGGTGTGCGAGACGACTGGCAGGGCCGCGAACCCATGTGCGGCGACCCATGCGGTCCCCACCCAGCCACTCACGATCGCAACGCCCACGACGGCACCCCAGAAGATCATGGCCGGGCTATTGCGCATCTGGCGCGCGGCAAGTGCAATCGCGATGAAAAGTGTTCCGATCAGCAACGCGGGAACCGTGGGCGACATGCTCAACTGGTCGCCGAGCAAATGCGCAATACCCGGAAGACTCCCTGTCGAGGGAGAGGTTGGGAAGACTGCGACGCGGAGATAGGCGAGCGGGCCGGAAAGAACCGCGAACGACGAAAGACCCATCACCAAGACGATGACGAACGACCGCAGATCTCCGCCGCCGAACCGGGCAAGCGCGCCGAACCCGCAGTTACCGGCAAGTGCCATTCCATAACCGAAAAGTAGTCCGCCAATGATGCTGGCGGCAGGGCTCCAGGATTGCATCAGGTAGAGAGTGTTCTCTGCAGGAAGCAGGCCGAGGCTCATCGCGGTGAAGCTTCCGATGATGGCCACGCCGATGGCCACCCCCCACATGCGCAAGCGGCGGGTGTCGTTTGCGTAAAGGGCGTCTTCTATCGCGCCGAGTGTGCAGAATCGCCCCAAACGGGCCGCCAGCCCCAAAAGAAGCCCGCCCGCCAGCCCGACAAGGGCTACAGCCGTTGGTTCCCCTAGAAATTCCAGCATGCTCGTGCCCCTCCCAAAGCGCGGATGCTGCGTTCTGCCAAGGTTTTCCCTAGTTTTTGCAAAACAGATCGTAGACGACGTCGATGATACGGGTTGGCCGCTCGTCCGCTAGTGAATAATAAATGGTCTTTCCGTCGCGACGCGGCGTCACCAGTCCTTCGAGGCGAAGACGAGAAAGCTGCTGCGACACAGCCGCCTGTCTCGCCGAAAGAAGCTCTTCCAGTTCCGTGACCGATTTTTCGCCCGAGGCAAGGTGACAAAGGATCATCAGCCGGCCTTCATGGCTAATCGCTTTGAGAAAATTCGCGGCGGTCTGGGCGTTGTCGATCATCTTGTCCAGATCTTCCGGGCATGTGTCGCGCGTGATCCGCGGAAGCGATTTAGGTTCGTAGCCGCCTTGTTCATCCAGACTTGTCATGATCGATCCCGGCCTCCTTCAGCATCCTTCCAAGCAGCCCCCAAAAAAAATCTTCTCCGGGATAGCCTTCGATTCGAGAAACTTCTCGGCCCTTGTCAACAAGAATGAAGGTCGGCGTGTATGTGATCCGACCGGTCAGAACGACATCCTCCGGCAAATTACCGTGAATATCCACTTTCCGCAAAGGTGCGACCCGACCCTCAGGCGTCTTCGGATAGATCGGTGCGATTTGCCGATCCCACATGGCGCACCATATGCATCCGGCCTCTTCTGCCATGATCAGGAATGTCTCGGCGCGCGCCGGCGTCGTCGCAAGGCAAACCATGCCGGCGGTCACCAACGCGGATAGTCCGCGATACAGCATCGATTGACGTTTCATAAAGACTCAACATAATTTGAATATGTGAATTTTTCAAGCATGGAGAAAGGGTCGGGCTGTGTTTGATGTGTCCCTCGGCGGAGCCCTTTTGGCCGGGCTGTTATCGTTCCTTTCGCCATGCGTCCTCCCCATGGTGCCTTTCTATTTGTCGTACCTCGCGGGCTCATCTGTCCATATGGCTGGTGACGGACCGGTGCCGGCTGCCGTGCGCAATCGTGCGGTGCTGGCAGCGATCGCCTTCGCATTGGGTGTGACGACGATCTTCGTCGGGCTGGGCGCTGCCGCTACGACATTCGGTCAGCTCGTTCGTGAGTGGTTCGACGTGCTGCGTTGGATTGCGGCAGCAATCATCATCACCATGGGCCTGCACTTTCTTGGCGTGATCCGGATCGGGTTCCTGTACCGTCAGTTTCGCGCCGATGTCGGCTCGACGTCGAATGTGAGTATTCCGGGCGCCTATGTGATCGGACTGGCCTTTGCTTTCGGGTGGACGCCCTGTGTCGGACCGGTTCTCGCGGCAATTCTGTTCGTCGCCGGAGGCCAGGAAACCGTCGGTGAAGGCGTTCGGCTGCT
Source organism: Silicimonas lutimaris (assembly GCF_047314965.1). NCBI lineage: Bacteria > Pseudomonadati > Pseudomonadota > Alphaproteobacteria > Rhodobacterales > Paracoccaceae > Silicimonas > Silicimonas lutimaris. The sequence goes on from NZ_JBLBVK010000029.1 coordinate 15,331, forward strand.
CGTGGCGTATTCACTTGGCATGACGCTTCCCTTCGTTCTGGCGGCGGCCTTCATTCGTCCCTTTCTCAAGTGGATGTCCGGCTTTCGCCGGCACCTCGGACGCATCGAAAAGGCCATGGGGCTTTTGCTGATTCTCTTCGGTGTCCTCATTGCCACCGAAACGATCAACTGGATCGCCAACTGGATGGTGATGTACTGGCCGACGTTCGGATAATTGTCTGACATACAACTGTATTCATTTAATTGAATTTGTTGTTGCGTTACGCCCGTACTGTGCGCTACGGTATGCAAACTCGGGATCAGGGAGGACCCATGAAACATTTTATCGCTGCATCTGCGACCCTTGCCCTAGGTATCGGCGCGGCCGTCGCCGAGGAAGTCGCGCCCACTGCCGTATCATTCACTGATGGCGCAGTTTCGGCATCGCTTACCGGTATCGCCGGCGATCCAGACAACGGCCGCCAGGTCATGAATAAGGGAGCAGGCAACTGCGTTGCGTGTCACGAAGTGACGGCGCTGTCAGAGTTCCCGTTCCACGGCAATGTCGGTCCCAGCCTGGATGGCGTCGCGGACCGCTGGTCAGAAGAAGAGCTGCGGGGAATCGTCTCCAATGCGAAAGAGATGTTCCCGGATTCGGTCATGCCTTCTTTCTACAGGACAGAAGGTTTCGTTCGACCGGGCAAGGCGTTTACCGGAAAGGCGCTTGAAGGTCCGGTTGAGCCGCTCCTTACGGCGCAGCAAGTAGAGGATGTGGTCGCGTTTCTCTTGACGCTCAAGGAAAACTGATTGCGACCCCGAACGGAGGAAATGACTATGGAGCTTACACGACGCCAGACGTTGATCGTCGGTCTGGGTGCCGCAGCGGCCGCAGTATTGCCCATGCGCGCCATGGCGGCGATTGAGGATGATATCGCGGCCTTCACCGGCGGCGCAGCCGTTGGCGAAGGGGGCATCACGCTCAACGCCCCGGAAATCGCTGAAAACGGAAATACCGTTCCGATCTCGGTCAGCGCGCCTGGCGCTGTTTCGATCGCAGTTTATGCCGCCGGAAACCCCGTGCCGCCGGTCGCAACGTTCAATTTCGGACCGCTGGCTGCATCGCAGTCCGCGTCGACTCGTATCCGTCTTGCGCAAACGCAGGACGTAATCGCTGTTGCCAAGATGGCGGACGGTTCGTTCGTCCAGACCTCGGCAACGGTCAAGGTTACCATCGGCGGCTGCGGCGGCTGAGTAGAGGAGGAAGACACATGGCAGACGGAGTTAAGCCCCGCGTAAAAGTTCCAAAGTCGGCCTCTGCCGGCGAGGCGATCACGATCAAGACGTTGATCAGCCACCAAATGGAATCGGGCCAGCGTAAAGACAGCAGCGGCAACGTGATCCCGCGCTCGATCATCAACAGGTTCGTCGTCGATTTCAACGGCCAGAATGTTCTGGATGTGACGCTGGAGCCGGCGATTTCGACGAACCCGTACTTTGAGTTCGAGGCGATCGTGCCGGAATCCGGCGAGTTCACGTTCACTTGGTACGACGACGACGGTTCAGTTTACACCGATACCCAGTCGATCACTGTAGGCTGATTTCAGGAGACCATGCGCCCCGTCGGGTATCGGCGGGGCGATCCTAGGGAGGAAATAAATGAAGAGCACTTCGACAGGTCTCCTCAGCGCGTTTGCAATCGCTGCAGCACTTGGCAGCGCCGCAGTTGCTGGGCCGGACGAAGACAACCTTGTCGTCAATGGTGAAGTTGAGATGATCACCGAGGCGGCTGCGCCTGAGCACATGGAATACATCGATACGATCTATTCCGGCTGGCGCTTCCGGACGGATGATACGCAAGCTCTGCAGTTGGACGACTTCGACAACCCGGCGATGTTGGCCATCGACGCGGCGGCTGACGCCTATGCGACGGTCGAAGGCGAGGCTGGAGAAAGCTGTGCCTCGTGCCATGGCGATGTCGATAGCTTCGCTGGCCTTGCTTCGACGATGCCGAAGGTCATGGATGGCAAGCTCGTCGTGATGGAAGATCTGATCAACAACTGCCGCACCGAACGGATGAAGGCTGAGGCGCTCAGCTGGAACAGCCAGGAGCTGCAGGGAATGGTCGGACTGCTCAAGCTGCAGTCTCGAGGCTTGCCGATGAATGTAGCGATTGACGGCGATGCATCATCTTTCTGGGAGCAGGGCAAGGAGATGTACTATACGCGCTATGGCCAGCTCGAGCTGTCCTGCGCGAATTGCCACGAAGACAACTGGGGCAACATGATCCGGGCCGACCACTTGAGCCAAGGCCAGATCAACGGTTTCCCCGTCTATCGTCTGAAAGACGCCGCCTTGGTGTCTGTGCACAACCGCTTCCGGGGCTGCATTCGCGACACAATGGCTGAGACTTTCAGCGTAGGCACCGACGAATTCCGCGCTCTGGAGCTATACGTCGCTTCGCGCGGGAATGGCCTCTCGGTCGAAACCCCGGCGGTCCGACAGTAATCACGACCCCGCGCGGGATTTCCTCGCGCGGGGTTTTTCTTCCGTGATGAATTCACGAATGCGAATATGTAAGGAACACTGACCCATGATATCGCGTCGCGATTTTCTGCAAGCCGCCATGGCGACCACCGCGATTTATGGTGGCTCGGGCTTTGGCAACTGGGCCAAGCTTGCCGCGCAACAGGCGCTGTCGCAGGACCAGCTGCTGGAGTTCGAGACCTTCGGAAATGTGTCGCTGATCCACATGACCGACATTCACGCCCAGCTGAAACCGATCTATTTCCGCGAACCCGAGATCAACCTGGGGGTAGGGGACAACAAGGGAGCCGTGCCGCACATTACCGGGGCAGACTTCCGTCGTCTCTACGGAATCGAAGATGGCAGCGCGTCGCACTATGCGTTGTCCTACAACGACTTCGCGTCTCTCGCCAAAGCCTACGGCCGCATGGGCGGACTCGATCGGATCGCCACGGTGGTCAAGGCAATCCGCGCCGCACGCCCCGATGCTATCCTGCTCGACGGCGGCGATACCTGGCATGGTTCCTACGGCTGTTACCACACGCAAGGCCAGGACGTGGTGAACGCCATGGGCCTGCTCAAGCCCGACGCGATGACCTTCCACTGGGAGTTCACGCTGGGCACCGAACGTGTACTCGAACTGATCGATCAGGTTGGCTTCCCGGCGCTGGGGCAGAACATCTTCGATGCGGAATGGGACGAACCGGCCGAGAATTTCGAGCCCTACACTTGGTTCGAGCGTGGCGGTGCCAAGATCGCCGTCATCGGCCAGGCCTTCCCCTACATGCCGATCGCGAACCCCGGATGGATGTTCCCCGAGTACTCGTTCGGTATCCGCGATGAGCGGATGCAGGAAATGGTCGACGAAGTCCGTGCAGAGGGCGCCGATCTGGTCGTCGTCCTCAGCCACAACGGTTTCGACGTCGACAAGAAGATGGCGAGTGTCGTCAGCGGCATCGACGTGATCCTGTCGGGCCACACCCACGATGCCCTGCCGGAACCTGTCCTGGTGGGCGAGACGATCATCGTCGCCACCGGGTCCAATGGCAAATTCGTCAGCCGCGTGGACCTCGATGTACGCGACGGCCGGATGATGGGTTTCCGCCACAAGCTGATCCCGATCTTCTCCGACGTGATCGAACCCGACGCCGAGATGGCCGCGCAGATAGACGCCGACCGCGCGCCTTACGAAGACAAACTGACCGAAGTCATAGGCCAGGCCGACGGAACGCTCTATCGTCGCGGCAACTTCAACGGCACCTGGGACGACCTGATCTGCGACGCGCTTCTGGAAGAGCGCGAAGCCGATATCGCGCTCAGCCCCGGCGTCCGCTGGGGGCCCTCGATCCTTCCGGGGCAGGACATCACGCGCGAGGATATCTGGAACGTCACCTCGATGACGTATCCGAACGCTTATCGTACTGAAATGACAGGTGAATTCCTGCATGTTGTCCTAGAAGACGTTGCCGATAACATCTTCAACCCGGATCCCTATTACCAGCAGGGTGGCGACATGGTTCGGGTCGGTGGCATGGGCTACCGGATCGACATCAACAAGCCGCAGGGCGAGCGCATTTCCGAAATGACGCTCCTCAGGACCGGCGAGGCGATCGACCCCGCCAAACCCTATGTCGTTGCCGGATGGGCCAGCGTGAATGAAGGCACCGAAGGTCCGCCGATCTGGGATGTGGTCGAAAACTATATCCGTCGGAAGGGCACCGTTTCCGTCGGAGAGAATGACACAGTCAAAGTCGTGACCGGGTAGGAGGTCGAGATGAACGAAACACCAAAGACATCACGGCGAGGTTTCCTGGCAGGCGCTATTGCTGCCGGTGGCGCGACCGTTGCCGCCAAAGCAAACGCTGCAGGCGATCCCGCGATTACCGAACTGCAGGATTGGTCTGTGGCACTTGGCGAAGGCGTCGATGCACGGCCCTACGGCTATCCGTCGGAATACGAAGCACATGTTAAACGCCGCAGCGTCGAATGGTTGACCGCCGATCCGGTTTCCTCGGTGAACTTCACGCCGCTGCATGAACTCGACGGCATCATCACCCCGAACGGCCTTTGCTTCGAGCGGCACCATGCCGGCATCGCCGATGTGGACCCTGCCAAGTACAGGCTGATGATCAACGGTCTCGTGGACACCCCCCTTGTGTTCACCCTTCAGGACCTCATGCGCTTTCCCCGTGAAAACCGGGTTCATTTTCTCGAATGCGCGGCGAACAGCGGCATGGAATGGCGTGGCGCCCAGCTGAACGGGTGCCAGTTTACGCACGGCATGATCCACAACGTCATGTATACGGGTGTCCCGCTGCGCTATCTGCTTGAAACCGCAGGGGTTAAAACCAACGGCAAATGGATCATGCCGGAAGGTGCCGACGCCTCGGCGATGACCCGCTCGATCCCGATCGAGAAAGCGATGGATGACTGCCTTGTCGCCTTCAAGATGAACGGAGAGGCGCTTCGCCCCGAGCAGGGCTATCCGGTGCGCCTGGTCGTGCCCGGCTGGGAAGGCAACATGTGGGTCAAGTGGATGCGCCGGATCGAAGTCGGCGATCAGCCCTGGCATCACCGCGAAGAGACCTCCAAGTACACCGATCTCTTCAAGGACGGAAAAGCCCGGCGTTTCACATGGGAGATGGACGCCAAGTCGGTCATCACCAACCCCAGCCCGCAGTCGCCGATCCTCCACAAAAGCGGCCCGACTGTCCTGACCGGCGTAGCATGGTCCGGTCGCGGCACGATCCCACGGGTCGACGTCTCGATCGACGGCGGCAAGAACTGGGCCGAGGCCCGGATGTCCGGACCCAGCCTCGATAAGTCGATGCATCGATTCTACTACGAGTTCGACTGGGACGGTTCGCCGCTTCTTCTGCAAAGCCGGGCGCATGACTCGACGGGCTATGTCCAGCCCACGAAAAGCGAGCTCCGCGCGATCAGGGGCGAAAACTCAATCTACCACAACAACGGTATCCAGACCTGGTACGTCAACGAGAAAGGCATCGCGGAAAATGTCGAAGTTTCTTAATCTTACCGCAGCCCTCATCGTCGCGTCCGCCCCGGCGTACGCGGCAGGTTTCGACCTTGGGCGTCCAGCGACTCCAGACGAAATCGCGGCTTGGGATATCGATATTCGGCCCGACGGCCTCGGACTTCCCGAAGGGTCCGGTGACGTCTGGACCGGGGAAGAGGTTTTCGCTGAGCGCTGTGCGGTCTGCCACGGTGATTTCGGCGAGGCCGTAGGTCGCTGGCCGGTGCTGGCTGGCGGGCAGGATAGTCTGACCCGCGACCGGCCCGTCAAGACGATCGGGTCCTACTGGCCATATCTCTCGACGGTCTGGGACTATGTGCACCGCGCCATGCCTTTCGGCGACGCCCAGTCGCTGACGGATGACGAGGTCTATGCGATCACCGCCTACCTTCTTTACCTCAACGACCTCGTCGATGATGATTTCACGCTCAGCAACGAGAACTTCCAGGAAATCCGGCTTCCGAACGAGCCGAATTTCTACATGGATGACCGCGCCGAAGTGGAGCTTGCGGCCTTCTCGGGCGATGTATGCATGGAGAACTGCAAGGACACGGTCGAGATCACGATGCGAGCTGCGGTTCTTGACGTGACTCCGGAAGAAACGCGCGCGCGTCAGCTGAAAGAGGCGGTTCAGGCGGCCAAAGACGGCATTGTGCCAGAAGTCCCGCAAGCTGCGGAGGCAGAGGAAGTTGAGGTTGCTTCGACGGACTCCGAATCCGCTACCGATGCCGCCGAAGAGGTGGCCGCTGTCGACCCGGCAATGGTCGAGGCGGGCGAGGCCGTCTTCAAGAAGTGCCAGTCCTGCCACCAGGTCGGCGACGGCGCCAAGGACCGCGCTGGCCCGGTTCTGAACGGCATCGTGGACAGGCCGGCCGCAAGTGTGGAAAGTTTCGCCAGCAAGTATTCCAAGCCGATGACAGCGGCTGCAGAAGGCGGACTGGTATGGACCGAAGAAGAACTGTCGGCCTTTCTCGAAAAGCCGCGTTCCTACATGAAGGGCACCAAGATGGGCTTTGCCGGGCTCAGCTCAGCGGAAGATCGCGCGGCCGTGATCGCGTATCTGCGGTCCTTCTCCGAGTGATGCCTGGGATTTTTCAGACCTCCCTGGCGGCCGCTGCGCTTTTTGCATTCGCAGGCGCAGCGGTCGCACAAAGTCTGGGTGACGTGTCGCGCGGTGAGGAGCTGTTCGGCAAGTGCTCGGGTTGCCATCAGGTCGGCCCCGAGGCGAAAAACCGGGTCGGACCGCATCTGAACGGCATCTTCGGACGGTCTGCGGCTGGTATCGAAGATTTCAGTTACTCCAAGGCGTTCGAACGCGCTGGTTCAAAGGGGCTGGAATGGCATCTCGATACACTCGATGCCTTTCTTGAGAACCCCAAGGCATTGGTACCCGGAACCCGGATGAGTTTCCGTGGTTTCGACGATGCCGAGGATCGCGCGGATGTCCTGGCTTATCTGCGCTCCTACTCCGCATCGCCGGCGAACATTCCCGAGGCAGATCCGACCGCGACGCCGACCGATCACGATATTGACCCTGCCATTCTCGCGATTGAGGGAGATCGGGAATACGGAGAGTACCTCTCCAGCGAGTGCACGACCTGCCATCAGGCCGATGGGGCCGACAAGGGCATTCCTTCGATCGTTCTGTGGCACGAGGAGGACTTCGTGGTCGCGATGCACGCCTACAAGAACAAGGTCCGGGAGCACCCGGTTATGAACATGGTCGCCGGCCGTCTGGGCGACGAAGAGATAGCGGCCCTAGCCGCTTATTTCGCGACCCTCGGAGAGTAGGGCGCGTTTTTTTTTGGGAGGACCAACATGATATTGAACAGACGAATTTTCCTCGGCGCCTCGGTTGCTGCGTCACTCGCGGCACCGATGGTTCGCGCAGCCGGTCACGGCAAACCACGCGTCGTTATAGTCGGCGGCGGGGCAGGGGGCGCGACAGCGGCTCGTTACATCGCAAAGGACAGCGACGGCGAAATCGATGTCACGCTGATCGAACCGACACGCACCTATTACACCTGCTTCTTCTCGAACCTCTATCTCGGCGGCTTCAAGCAGATGTCCGATCTCGGCCATAGCTACGGCACGCTGGCCTCGGAATACGGGATCAACGTCGTCCACGACTATGCAATCGGTGTCGACCGGGACGCCAAGACCGTCACCCTTGCGGGCGGTGCATCGGTTCCCTACGACAAGCTCATTCTCAGCCCAGGCATCGATTTTGTCGAAGGCTCCGTTCCCGGCTGGGATCTCTCTGCGCAGAACGCGATGCCCCATGCCTACAAGGCGGGCTCTCAGACTGAGCTTCTGAAGGCACAGGTGATGGGCATGCGCGAAGGTGGCCTGTTCGTCATGGTCGCGCCACCGAACCCCTATCGCTGCCCGCCCGGACCCTATGAGCGGATCTCGATGATCGCATACACGCTCAAGCAGACCAACCCGACAGCCAAGATCCTCATTGCGGATCCGAAAGAGAGCTATTCGAAACAGGCGCTCTTCGAGGAAGGCTGGCAAAACCACTATGGCGGAATGGTCGAACGCATCGGTCCCGATTTCGGCGGCGGCAACGTCTCGGTCAACGCGGCGGACATGACCGTCGATATCGACGGCAGCGTGGAACAGGCCGATGTCGTCAACGTGATCCCGGCCCAGAAGGCCGGGCGGATCGCGGAAATTGCCGGTGTCACCGATGGCAACTGGGCCCCGGTCAACCCCGAGGATATGTCCACCAAGGCCGATCCGGACATCTATGTCCTCGGCGATGCCGCAGCGCAGGGCGACATGCCCAAGTCGGGCTTCTCGGCCAATAGCCAGGCGAAGGTCTGCGCGAATGCGGTACGTGGCGCGCTGACCGGAAGTCGCGTGTTCCCGGCGAAGTTCTCGAACACCTGCTGGTCACTCATTTCCGAGAACGATGGCGTCAAGGTCGGCGCGAACTACGAGCCAGCAGACGGCAAGATAGCGTCCACGGGTGGCTTCGTCAGCCAGACGGGCGAAGACGCAGCACTTCGCAAGGCCACCTACGAAGAATCGGAAGGTTGGTACGCGGGGATCACCTCCGACATGTTCGGCTGACACGTTGAAACTCGGTCGGGCCTGACATGGATCAAGGCCCGGCCGGCTATGCGGGCTAGGTTGAAATCGAACCTGCAAAGGGAGGGAGCCATGAAGTCGCTTGCAACCGCTTTGATCGCCACGGCGATCGGTACTGCTACATATGCGCAGGAGGCCATCACCTACAGCTTTGATGGCAGCTACGACGACGCCGCATTCGCTGTCGAGTCGGCGATTGTCGGCAAGGGTCTCGTGATCGACTACATCAGCCACGTGGGCGAGATGCTTGCGCGCACCGGCGCCGACGTGGGCAGCGATACAAAGCTCTTCGACAACGCACAGATCTTCATCTTCTGCTCTGCCGTGGTCAGCCGCGAAGTGATGGAAGCCGACCCGGCGAATATCGTGCACTGCCCGTACGGCATCTACGTCGCCGAGCGTGACGGGAGCGTCACCATCGGGCACCGCAATTACCCTGACGGACCGATGGATAGGGTCGAGTCATTGCTCAAGGAAATCGTCACCGAGGCGGGGGGAGAATAAGTCTATGGATTACCAGTCGTTTTTCGAGGAACAGCTTCAGGCGCTTCGGGATGAAGGCAATTATCGGGTCTTTGCCGACCTCGAACGGCATCGCGGAGAGTTCCCGCATGCAACACGCCGCAACGGGCAGGGTGCCTCGGATGTGACGATCTGGTGTTCCAACGACTATCTTGGAATGGGACAGCATCCCGAAGTCCTCGCCGCGATGCACAAGGCGCTCGACCGCTCTGGCGCCGGGGCAGGGGGCACGCGCAACATCTCGGGGACGACCCACGACCACGTGGAACTCGAGGCGGAACTGGCCGACCTGCATGGCAAGGAAGCGGCACTCCTCTTCACCTCCGGATATGTTTCGAACTGGGCCGCTCTTGGGACCCTTGGCGCGAAGATTCCGGGGCTGGTGATCCTGTCCGACAGCCTGAACCATGCCTCTATGATCGAAGGCATCCGTCACAGCCGCGCCCAGAAGGTGATCTGGAAGCACAACGATCTCGAAGACCTCGAGGCCAGGCTTCAGGCGCTTCCCGCAAATGCGCCAAAGCTGATCGCGTTCGAATCCGTCTATTCGATGGATGGCGACATCGCTCCGATCAAGGAAATCTGCGACCTTGCCGACAAGTACGGCGCGATGACCTATCTCGACGAAGTGCATGCCGTTGGCATGTATGGCTCGCGCGGCGGCGGTGTTGCTGAACGCGAAGGCCTGATGGACAGGCTGACCATAATCGAGGGCACCCTTGGCAAGGCCTTCGGCGTTGTCGGCGGGTATATCGCCGCATCAGCCGCGCTTTGCGACTTCGTGCGCTCTTTCGCCTCCGGCTTCATCTTCACCACCGCTTTGCCGCCCCACGTTGCTGCCGGTGCAGCGGCCTCGATCCGGCACCTCAAGGCCTCCGGAACCGAGCGTGAGGCGCATCAGTCGCGTGTCGCCGAGGTTCGCGAACGTCTTGACGCGTTGGGCATTCCCCACGTGAAGAACCCAAGTCACATCATTCCGGTGATGGTCGGCGATCCGGTGAAGTGTAAATACATCTCCGACCTCCTCCTGGAAAAACACGGGATCTATATTCAGCCGATCAACTATCCGACGGTCCCCAAGGGAACCGAGCGCCTGCGGATCACCCCGTCGCCGGTTCACAAGGCCGAGGATGTCGACAAGCTGGTCAACGCGCTTTGCGATCTCTGGACACAGTGCCAGCTCGCGCGCCGCCCGATGGCGGCCCAGTAGGTTCAAACGCGGTCAGGCCGGCGTCGCGCTGGTCTGAAACCCATTCGACACGAAGATTGTAAGCAGGGCGCCGGCCCACATCGCGGCAACGGCGATCCATGCCGTCAGTGACAGGATTGCGCCGCCTGAAACGCCTGCGCCTACGGCGCAGCCTCCGGCCAGCATCGCGCCGAACCCCATCATCACGGCTCCGACCAGATACCGCTCCATCGGCGTGTCCGCTCCAAAACGCTGGATCTTCCACTCACCGGCTATGGCGGCCATCAGCGCCGATCCGAGAAAGACACCGGGAACCAGCCCGATGCCGAAATTCAGCGCCATCGAGCGTTCGGCGACCAGCGCCATCAGCGTGTCCGTCGAGGGGCCCGTGAACGTGACGCTGGAAATGGGTACGACTTCGAACGAGGTCGATGCGATCATCCATGTCAGCCACCAACCCAATGCGACCGCCAGACCGACGAAAACACCCGCAATGGTCCGGCTCACGGCCACGCTGTGCCGGAAGGCCATGACCATGCCAAGTCCGAGGCCCGCGAGGCCGATAAGGATCACTGCTGTCCGCGAAAGCCCGAAGATCACCATCAGGTCCCGGTCGATGCCACCCGTGATAGTCCAGAGCCCCGCCACCCATTCCCGTGCCGGTGCAAGAACGCCGCGATAGGACGCCTGCGCGACCAGAGTTACCACGAGTCCTGCGATCAGGGCGCGCAGGTTTCCGGTTCCCGAGAGAACCAGTAGCCGGCTTGCGCATCCGCGGGCGAGGATCATCCCTGATCCGAACAGCAGCCCTCCGATGATCGCTCCGCTCAGACTGCCGGTCGCCGCCAGTTGGCGCGCGGACGAAACATCCAGAATCCCGGCGAGAACGGCAAGCTGGGTTGCTATCAATGCCGAGAAAAAGGCGATCAGCCAGATGGCCATCCGGTCTGCGGGATGGGCCTCGGCGACTTCGGCGGTAGCGGCGCGCAGGCAGAAGCGCGAATGCTGGGCCGCGACGCCAAAAATCAGCCCGGTGGTCAGCCCGGCCAGCGCCAGGACAACCCCGTCACCCCATCTTTCGAGAAGCGTTTCCAACATGACAAATTCCTTTGGCGCGGGGGTACCAGAGGCAGGGGAGGTCAGGCATGATTTGGATCAAGCACCGTCACTCCCACTCCATCTGCTCGAAGACCCGGCCTGCATTCTTCGTCGCCAGTTCCTCGAACGTATCGAGATTCTGGAACGGTGTTTGATCGACGTAGTACGCCCCCGCCAGATCCCCTCCCGCATCGATGTGTTCACCGATGCGGTCCCTTATCCAGACCAGGTAATCCTTCGTGTAGCGTCGGACCTGATCCATGTTCGTCGGGTGCCCGTGACCCGGGATCACGTAGGTGGCATCCAGCACCTCGAATTCGTTGTCCCAGGTCTCCAGCCAGTCGGCCGTGATCGTATCCTCGAAGATCGGCAGCATGCGCTCGTGAAAGGCCATGTCGCCCGAGATCACCAGACTTTGGTTCGGAAGCCATACGACGATGTCGCCCGGCGAATGCGCCGGCCCCAGATAGCGCGCCTCGATCCTGAAATCTCCAAGCTCGACGATATATTCGTCGGCGAAGGTCTCGGTCGGCTGCACCGCCTCGGTGCCCTCTGCCTTGTCGCGATTATAGGCCCGCATCCCCACGAGGATCTGGTCGCCATGGGCCTCGAATTCCGAGGCGGCATCTTCATGGGCTACGATCTTCACACCCTGTTCCTGCCAATAGCTATTGCCCAGCATGGCATGACCTTGCCCGTTCTCGTTGAACACAAGAACCACCGGCTGGTCGGTGATGGCCTTGATCTCCTGATGCAGCGCTTCCGCCAGCACATAGGCCGCGCCTCCGTTGATAACGACAACGCCTTCGCCAGTGACGATGAAGGACAGGTTGTTATTGTGTCCCGTGTTCTCATAAGTCGGCGGCGCCGTGGCCCCGATCGCGGACCAGACGCCGGGAATGAATTCGACGGGCTTGGCGTAGAGGGGCGAGTTTGGATACTGATCCGCGATTTCCTCGGATGCGAATGCGGGCGCCGCAATCAGCGCAAGGATCAAAGCCCGGATCATGATGCTTCCTCCAAGAAGCGATATCCATCGCCGGCCGCCTCGATCCGGCCCAATCCGCCAGCAGGCAGATGGAAACCGACCATCAGCAGACCCGTATCCGCCAACTCGGCAAGCAGCGCCTGCCGAGTCACGATTCCGGCCTCCACATCTTGATCCGCGCCCGACGCCCAACCGGGCTTCTGCAGGGCAAGGTGGCCGTTGCCGATCGCATCACCAACGATCAGCGCAGTATCGCTGACCATGAACGCCATGTGCCCGGGCGTATGACCATAAGTGGCGCGCGCGACCACGCCGGGTACCACCGTATCGCCGTCGGAGAAGGTATTGAGGCCATCCGAGATAGCCTCCAGCCGGTTCCTTGCGCCCACGGCGAAAGATGCGCGGGCCTCGCCGATCTCATCGACCGTTGCGGGGTTCAGCCAGTAGTCGACCTCGTCCTGTCCGATGTGATGGGTGGCCTCGGAAAACAGGGGCTCATCGAAATCATCCAGTACGCCCCAGATGTGATCGGGATGGGCATGCGTGAAAACCACGTCCGTCACGTCCTCCGGCGCGACACCGGCCGCTTCGAGGCTGTCCAGGATCGTGCCTGCGCTCGGCATGAAGTTCGCACCCGATCCCGCATCGAACAGAATGGTCCGCTCCCCGTCCTGGTAAAGTGTCAGGTTGCAGGGTGTCTCGACCGTGTCGCCAGTGATTCCGGCGATCTCACGGGCCATGGACCGGTCAGCCTCGGGTAGGGCGCCAAGGGTGAAATCGGCGGGCAAGACAAGATATCCGTCGCTGACCGTGGTCAGCGTCCCCGAGCCGACGGCCATGCGCGCGATGGACTTACCAGCGACAAGCGAAAATGCGGCTCCAAGGCCAAAGGTTCTGCGAGTCAGACGCATCACCGTTCCTCCCTTAAATTCATGTAATCGAATATGATGAATCAAGGGACAGAAGGCAACAACAAAGCACAGCCTCGTTGCCCCGCATAACATGAATTATGTTAAGCGGGAATGGTCTCCATCAGTTCCTTCCAGCGATGGCAGGACACTTCATGGCCTGATCCGTCGCCCTCCAGCTGGGGCTCCACGGACTTGCAGACATCGATCGCATGGGGGCAGCGCGTGTGGAACTTGCACCCCGGGGGCTGGTTCGTCGGCGAAGGGATCTCGCCCTCCAGCTTCTGAGCCTTACCGCGATCATCGGGGTCCAGCGATGGGATCGCCGAGAAGAGAGCCTTTGTGTAGGGATGTCGTGGAGCGGCGAAAAGCTTGCGTGTCGGCGCCGTTTCGACCAGCCGGCCAAGGTACATCACAGCCACGTGGTCGCATGTATGCGCCACGACCGACAGGTCATGGCTGATGAACATGAAGGTCAGTCCCAGATCCTTCTGAAGCTGCTTCAGCAAGTTCAAGACGTCCGCCTGGATCGACACATCCAGCGCCGCCACGCTCTCATCGGCCACGACGAACTTCGGATCGGACACCAAAGCGCGCGCAATAGAGATCCGCTGGCGCTGGCCACCGGAAAACGCGTGCGGGAACCGCCGCAGGTGCTCAAGGTTCAGCCTGCACTTCGCGGCGATCTCTCGGACCCGGGCATCGGTTTCTGCCCGCGTCCTGGTGATGCCCATGACCTCCAGCGGTTCGGCTATGATGTCGCGCACGGTCATTCGGGGTGACAGTGCCGCGTATGGGTCCTGGAAGATCAGCTGAGCGCGCTTGCGATAGTCTTTCAGCTGTTCCTTGCTGATCTTCTCGAGATCATACTCGACCTCGCCGTCCGAATAATGCGCGTTTCCCCCGGTGATCGGTACCGCCTTCAGAAGAGCGCGTCCAAGGGTCGTTTTGCCCGACCCGGACTCGCCGACCAGACCAAAGAAGCTGCCCTTCTCGATGTGAATGGTGACGTTGTCGACGGCCTTCAACGTGAACTTGTTGAACAAGCCCTTTCCGATCTGAAAGCCGACGGAAAGGTTCTCGGCGCGGATCAGGGTCTCCGTCATTCCGCTGCCTCCCGGTAGATGTGACATGCCACCTTGTGATCCGCATTTACGTTGATTTCGTGCGGCAGGCGGCTGGAGCATTCGGGCCCGACGATCTGTGAGCATCGGGTATTGAAGACGCAGCCCGCAGGACGCTCCAGCGGCGACGGAATGTCCCCGGGTACGGGCGTCAGCGGCGCGTCCAGATCATCCAGCTTGGGAAGCGCTGAAATCAGTCCCTGCGTGTAGGGATGTTTCGGATTTCGGATAACTTCCCGAACGGGCCCTTCTTCGATCAGCCGGCCAAGGTACATCACGTTCACCCGGTCGCAGGTCTGCGCCACGACTCCCAGGTCATGGGTGATGAAGATGATGCCCATGTGGAACTCGTTCACCAGGTCTTTCATCAGGTCGATCACCTGCGCCTGGATGGTCACGTCCAGCGCTGTTGTCGGCTCGTCGGCGATCAGCAGCTTGGGCTTGGTGGAGAGTGCCATGGCGATCATCGCTCGCTGCCGCATGCCACCCGACAGCTCGAAGGCGTACTGATCGAAACGCCTTGACGCGTCCGAGATCCCCACCCTGTCCAGCATCTCGACAGAGATCTCCTTGGCCTTGGCCTTCGACATGTCCGAATGCAGCTGCAACTGCTCGACCATCTGCTTGCCGATCGTGATGGCCGGCGCGAAACTGGCCATCGGCTCCTGGAAGATCATCGAGATCGCACCGCCCCGCACGACCTTCAGTTCCGACGGGCGCTTCAGCGAAAGAACGTCAACCGGCCCGTCTTCCGTATGAAGCGTGATCTTCGACTCGGGCGTGTAAACCGCATTCCGGGCGTTCAGGTGCATCAGCGACTTCGCCGTCACGGATTTGCCTGAACCCGACTCGCCCACCAGCCCCATGACCTCGCCTTTCTTCAGCGAAAAGGACACGTCATCGACTGCGGTGATCAGACCCTCGTCTGTTCTGAATTGCAGCGTCAGGTTCTCGACGTCGATCAGCGCGCTCATTTGTTCGCCTCCGAATAGGGATCGGCGGCGTCGCGCAGTCCATCGCCCACGAAGACGAAGGCCATCACGAGAGCGATGAAGAAGAGAACGGGAATGAAGTACCACTGATAGTTCAGCATGACGTCGGCGCTCGTCGCATTCTGCAGCATCACGCCCAGAGACGAGACAGGATCCTTCAGGCCAAGCCCGATGAACGACAAGGCGGTTTCGGAGAGAACCATGTAGGGAAACGAGATCACCAGGTCGACGATGATGTAGCTTGTGAAACTGGGCAGAAGATGCCGCCGGATGACATGCGAGGATGACGCGCCGCACAGTTGGGCCGCCAGCACGTATTCCTGGTTTCTCTCAGTCAGAAGATGTGTCCTCACCCGCCGGGCAAGCGTGGGCCAGCCGATGAATCCAAGGATCAGAGATATATAGAAGAACCGCTGTTCGGCCGATAACTCCGGCGGCATGAAGGCCGCAACCGCCATGAACAGGGGAATTGCCGGAACGGTTCGGACGGCATCCGTGATCATCTGGATCACCCCGTCGATCCAGCCGCCGTAATAGCCGGACACCCCTCCTATGATGAGCGCAAGAAAGAACGCGATGAACACACCGATGCTGCCAACCTGAAGCGAGGTCCAGATCGCGTGAAGCGTGCGGGAAAAGATGTCCTTGCCAGCTGCATCGGTCCCGAACAGGTGGATCGCCCCTTGGTCCATGCCGAACAACCGGGTTTTCATCGGGATGAAGCCCAGTAGCTTGTAAGGCGCTCCCTCGACGAAGAACTGAACGTATCTGCGCTCGTCCTCGTTCACCTTCTCGACCCAGCGGAAGTTCGTCTCGATCGACCGCACGCGTTCGACCGTATGCAGGAACGGGCGAAGCGAACAGCCGTTCTTGTCGCAGAACTGCGGGATCGTGGGCGCGCCGTTCAGGTAGTCCTTGTTGCGCCCCGCGACGGTGGGATCATAGGGCGACAGGAAAGGCGCGAAAATTCCCGAAACGACCATAACCAACAGCACGATGGCAGCGATCATCGCCGAGCGCTGCTTCTTGAACCTGCTCCAGATCAACTGGCTCTGAGACGCTGTGAAATACGCCTCCTTGGCCCGGCGTTCGGCAGAATCATCCATCCCCGCGACCTGGGCCGATACGGTTTTCATGTTCATCGGATCGGGTGCGTCGGTCATCGTACGATACTCTTGCGAACCCGCGGATCCAGTGCCGCGAGCAGGACATCGGTGAAGAAGTTCAGCGCCACGATCGACGCAGTCAGCAGAAAGATGATCGCGCCAGCAAGCTGCTGGTCATTCGACCGCGCCAGCGCCTCGATCAAAAGCGCGCCGGCATCCGTCAGCGTCAGGATCAGCGCCACGATCGGCAACTCGTTGAAGATCCGGTTCAGGTCGAAGCCAAGCGAGTTGACGATGGGTCCCAACGCGTGGCGCGCGGGATAGTTCCAGAGAAGCTTGCGCCCATGCACACCCCGCGCGGCCGCGGCGGTGACATAAAGCTTGCCGATCTCATCCGACATCAGTGCGCGGACGGTCTGAAGCGCAAAAGCTGTCGCCGACCAGCCAAGGATGAAGATCGGCAACCACGCGTGCTTCAGCAGGTCCAGAACCTTCCCCCACGTCCACGGAGCATCCCGGTACTCGGCCGAAAACAGCCCCGTCAGAGTCTCTCCGAACCAAACGGTTGAAAAGAGCATGATCATCAACGCGAGAAGGAAGTTGGGCATTGCCAGGCCAAGGTAGCTTACAATGCGCAACGAGTTGTTCAGAAGCGCGTTGTTCGAAGCGGCGGCGATGATGCCGACCGGGACCGCAATGGCATAGGCCAGCGCCAGCGACGCCAGGCAAACCGCAAGCGAAAGCCAGAATTTGTCACCCAGAAGCTGGGCGATATTGACGCGAAGGATGCAGCTGTCGCCGAATTCACCCTGAAACGCGCCCACGATCCACTTCGCCCAACGCTCCATGAACGGGCGATCCAGCCCAAGGCGAATGCGCTCGTTCTCGATGTCGGCCAGCGAAATCGTCGAGCCCTGCGTATTCTTGAAAGCCAGGTAGCGTTCGGCGCAATCGCCGGGCACCAGTTCCATGAGCGAGAAAACGACAAGTGACACGATGATAAGCGTGATCATCGCCATGACCGCCCGCGTGGCCACGAATCTCGCGAAGTTCAGCATTCAGGCGTCCCCATCGCACCCTTGCCTTGCCCGGTTCGGTCCGGGTCGTCGGCACCATCCTTTGCAGGTGTCCGCGGGCGAGTGACCCGCCCGCGGCATTCGTCAGACCGTTCTGGCCCTTATTCGTCCAGCCACCACTGGGCGGGAAGATACGGGAACGTCCTGTAGTATTCGTAGGACGTTGTCTTGAACTGGGTGAAGTTCTTCAGGTCGTTGTTGTGGATCAACGGAGCCGGCGCAAGCACCGTACCGATGAACAACATCTCGTCCACCATCTTCTGGGCAAGCTTCGTCGCCAGCGCCTTCTGTTCGTCAGAACCGATCGGAGCGGACTGGAACGCGTTCACGTCGGCGATCATCTCGTTCACCCATGCCGGCGGCTCCACGCCACTCGCTCCGCCAGACTCCAGGTATTCGGCCCAGAGCATGCCGGTGCGGATGTCGAAGTAACCGTCGAACGGTGGAACCCAGTAGGTGTTGTCGCCAAGGTGCAGGGCAAGCGGCTGACCCTTGCGCCAGATCATGACGTCAAGCTGGTTAGCGGACTGTGCCGACCGGTACTCGTCCGGCGTCACTTCCTTCACAGTGGTCTCGACGCCCACATCGGTCCAGTTCTGAGCCACCAGCTGTGCAAGCTCGCCGGGTGCGCCCTGCGTCGCGAACTGCAGGTTCAGCACGAACTTGTCGCCATTCGGCAGTTCGCGCATTCCGTCACCGTCGGTATCGACCATGCCCACCTCGTCCAGCATGGCATTGGCCATGGCCGGGTCGTACTGGGCATATGCCGTCTCAAGCTCGGCCGGCATGAAGTCCGGCAAAGGCGAGAAACCGTTATATTGCAGCGGCCTGCCCTGACCGAAATAGGCGACCTCGTTGATCTGGTCGCGGTCGATGGCCACCGACATGGCACGGCGGAACTCGACGTTTCCGAACAACTCGCGCTTGGCCATGTCTTCCGACGTGACGTTGAACGAAAGTGTCGGGAAGGCGATGTCGGGGTTCAGCTGAACCGTGTAATTCCCCTTTTCCTGGTTCTCCAGAAGAAGCGGTGCCGAAGCAAGCTGCAGCGACTGGGCCTTGTAGTCCACTTCGCCGTTGATCACCGACAGGATGCGAACCTCGTTGTCGTTCTTGTACAGCTCATCCTGCTCCGAGATGTAGGGCAGCTGCTGTCCCGTCGTGTCCACCATGAAGAAATAAGGGTTCGCCACATAGTGGCGGCCTTCGGTGGTATCGGAAACGGTGAGGAAGCTTTCCAGCGTCGGCACCACGGCTTTCGGCAGACCGTCCACGATGGCCGGCCGCGACAGAAGCGGCGACGGCGTGTCGGTCCAGTCCGAGTTTCCGTAATAGGCCAGGATCGCGTCATAGCCGTTTTCGAATCCAAGCGATTGCGCATAGGAATCCGCGTCAGGGTTCACGCCCGGATGGAACTGTCCCAGGAAGTGCTTCGGCTGGAAGCCCTGGGCATAGGACGTCGCGAAGTGGGCAAGCAGACCCGGCTTCGGTGCAGGCAGGTTGAACACCACCGTCACGTCGTCCGGCGTATCAACCGTCATCTGCTCGCCACCGACCAGCACATAGTCCTTCGGGGTCTCGTTGATGTTCGAATCCAGCATGATGTTGTCATGCCAGAACTTCACGTCAGCCGAAGTGAACGGAGCGCCGTCCGACCATTTGTGACCTGCGCGAAGCGTGAAGGTCAGCTGGGTGAAGTCGTCATTCCATGACCACGACTTCGCGACGTTCGGCACGATGGTCTGCAGGTCGTCCGCATAGCGCACAAGGTTCACGTGACGCGTGGACAGGAAGTCAGACGTGCCGGCCTCGGTGGCGTTGGACAGCGCATCGAGAGTGCCGCCGTACTTGCCAACCGACTCGTAGGGCACCACGACCAGGGGCTCGGCAGGAAGGCGATCAGCCAACGCAGGGAGGTCGCCGTTGCCCTTTATCCGGCCATTCAGCGCACCCGCATCAGGGTTGCCCGAGAATTCCATCGTGCAACCCGCGGCTGACTGGAATTCGGCAAGTTCATATTGCTGAGGGAATGCGCCCGCAGCGACCCCCCCCATGTCGGCGACCGTGATTCCCGGGCAGTTGGCCAAGGCCATGCCAGGCAGAACGACCATGGCCGCGCCTGAAAGAAGTATCCGTTTCATCTTCACTCCTGTTGCATCGTTTTTTTGTCCGGTCGGTCATGAGCCGGCCGAGTTGGCGTCCTTGCGGCGCAATTGAAGGTTAAGGTCACGGCAGAATTCACATAGCGCCAGACGCGATGCGAATTTAACGCCAGTGGCCATACCGGATAACCTGTCCCCTTCATTCCCCATTTGCAGCGGCATCTTCACGTCCGGGCAAGCGTTGACTGACGCCTTTCCGTAACAGCAGCATGACGCCCCCCAAAATCCAGACCCGCCCCTTCAAGCGGATCCCGTCTTAACGCCTCCGTCAACCACCATTGTTCGAGAGAAGGTGTTCTCCGGATGGACCATGCGATGGCAAAGCATTTGGCGCGACAAATCAAGACAAATTGCCTGAGACTCGGGCGATTCTGAAATATCGCGCAATTCCCCGGCAGCGGTCATGTCATGCAGCACCTGTGGCAAGGAGCCCGCGAAATGCACCAGTTTGTGGGTTTCGGTGCGCAGGATCGCAAGGTTGGCTTCGCGCGCGGACAAACCCAATTCCCTTTGCAATGCTGTTCCGGAAACCGGATCTCCAAAGTCGATCTCCGAAAAGCTGACAGCCCTGCCGCCACTGCCGGATTTGATCGCCGGAAGAAGACTTGTACCGTTCATTGAATCCGGCACCCGTGCGCCGACCAGCTCGAGGATCGTGGGCGACACGTCGATGGATTCGGTCATGCCCGTGATTCTACCCGGCACTTCGCCCGGAACGCGAATCATCAGTGGCACGTGGAAGGCCGCGTCGTGGTAGGTGTCCTTGCCCCAGATGCCATGATCGCCCAGCATCTCACCGTGATCGGACGTGACCACAAGGATCGTGTCGTCCCAACGCCCCGACGCTTTCAGCCACGAAATCACGCGCCCGATATGGTGATCAACTTCTGCGGCAAGGCCAAGGTAAAGCGCCCGCAACTGCTGAATCGTCTCTTCGCTTTCATCAAGGTTCGGAAAACCCTCGACAGTCGAAGACGCCCGCTTCGTTCGCTGCAACGCTTCGACGAAAGGATGCGGTGCGTTGTCCTGCGACTGGACCGGCTGCGGAACCTTCAGGGGATCGAACATCGTGTTGTACGGGGCCGGCGCCACGAACGGCGGGTGCGGGCGGATATAGGTCAGCGCTGCAAACCAGCCCGCAGGCTCGCGCTCCATCCGAACGAGGAAGCGGTCAGTCAGAAAAGCCGTGTCGCTGTCCTCTGCCTTGTACAGGGCCGGCGCGGCGACGGTTTCGCCATCGGGAACATATAGCGCCATACCATCCGGCACCTTGTATCCCCTGCCCGTCAAGTGCTCGCGCCACGCGGTATCGTCCGTTTCCTGGCGCATCCGGACAACCTCGGTAAACCCGGGCAAAAGCTCCTCATAGCTCAAGAGCCTCGGGTCATCCGGCTCCAGAACACGCGGATCCTGCGTCACGTCCGTATAGCCGAACAACAGCGGATCATATCCCGCGGCCCGCATTTCCCTGGCAAGGTTGGGCGTGTCATGACGCAATGGCGTGCCGTTCCGGACTGCGCGGTGGTTCATCGCGTACTGCCCGGTGAACAGAGAAACCCGCGACGGGCCACACGGCGCGGCAACGGTATAGTGGCGCGCGAAGGTACAGGATTCCTCGGCAAGCGCAGACATGTTCCTCAGCCCCGCGATCCCCGCCAGTCTTCCATCCAGAAGGTCGGCACGAAGCTGGTCGACGATGATCAGAAGAACGTTCGGTTTGTCGGGCATGGTGTCTCCAAGGGCGCGCACACTGTTTTCGACGAAACTTGGCGGCTCAAGTCAACACGTTCATGAAGGCCCGGATCGCCGGCACGTCGCGGCGGGCCGTCAGGGTGATCAGTGTCTCGGTCATCCCGACATCGACACCGCCAAGGGCAACCTTCCGAAGGCGCGTGTCATGACCGAATTCGGCATCGGACAGAAATCCGATGCCGGCGCCCGAAGCCACGACTTCCCGCATCGCTTCTCTCCCCTCGACCTCGATGACCGGCCGCAGGCTCACGCCTGCTTCCGCCGCGACTGCCTCCAACCGCGCACGGGTTCGAGATCCCGGCTCGCGAAACACAAGGGGCCAGCGGGGCAAATCGGCGAAAGGGATCTCGGCAGGTTCGCCCGGCAACAACCCGTGCGCCGCGATCGCCACGATCGGCGTGCGCCCAAGTTCGACACGGTCGACATCCTGCGCCGGCCCCAGGTTGCCCACAACGCCGACCTCGGCATCATAATTCCGCAGGCGGGCCAACACATCCTCCGTATTCCCCGTCCAGAGAGACAGCGAAACAGCCGGATGCGCCACCCGGAACCGTCCGATGGCCGGCGTGATGTGAACCGCCGAGTCCGCCACGATCCGCAACCGGCCGGTTACGGCCGCACGGCTCTGATCCAGGTAGGCGGCAATTTCGTCCTCTGTCTCGAAGAAACGGTTGGTCAGGCGGAACAACCCCTCGCCCGCCTCGGTCAGACGCACCTGCCGGTGCTCGCGATGGAACAGAAGCACGTCATGCGCCTCTTCCAGACGCCTGACCTGGTCGGAGATTGCCGGTTGGGTCTGACCCAGAAGATCGGCGGCCCGCGAGAAGCCGCCGGCGCGGGCAACCTGATGAAACGCGCGAAGTTGAGTGTACCGCAATGTCCGCCCCGGTTTCCCTTGTTGTCAGTTGATATCAGAAAAATCTATGGATCAATAGAAAAGTAAGATTTTACATATGCCACTCAAAAGGCAATGGTCCCGCCAAGTTCAACGGAGTGGCCCAATGACCGATGCCTTTCCCAATCCCGCCCTTGGCGAACCTTTTCTCCTGACCCCCGGCCCCCTGACCACGGCACTTTCGGTCAAGGAAGCCATGCTCAAGGATTGGGGCAGCTGGGACGACGACTTCCGCGCGATGACTCGCGCGCTGCGCGACCGTCTGCTGGCGCTCTGCGGCCCGGGTGCGAACCACTATGACTGCGTGCCGATACAGGGCTCGGGATCCTATTGCGTCGAAGCGATGCTTGGCTCATTCGTGCCGAGAAACGGCAAGGTGCTGGTGCTGGCCAACGGCGCCTATGGCCTCCGCGCCGCCAAGACCCTCGAATACCTCGGCCGCGCGTGCCACCTTCTGGACAAGGGCGACTACCTCCCGCCGCGCGGCGCCGAGGTGGCGGACATCCTGGCGGCCGATCCCGCCATCACCCATGTCCTGGCCATCCATTGCGAAACCTCGTCCGGCATCCTGAACCCGATCGAGGAAATCGCCGAGGTCACACATGCCGCCGGCCGCAAGTTCCTGATCGACAGCATGTCCGCCTTCGGTGCCCTGCCGCTCGATCCCATCGCGCTGAACTGCACCGCTTTCGTCTCGTCCGCCAATAAATGCATCGAGGGCGTGCCGGGCTTCGGCTTCGTGATCGCCCGAAAAGACGAGATCGCCTCCGCCAAGGGGAACAGCCACTCGCTCGCCCTCGACGTGCACGCACAATGGGACACGATGGAGAAGACCGGCCAGTGGCGATTCACGCCACCGACACACACCGTCGCAGCTTTCATGAAAGCGCTCGACCTGCACGAAGCCGAAGGTGGCGCACCCGGACGGCTGGCCCGCTATACCCGGAACCGCGACGTCATGGTCGAGGGCATGCGCGCCCTCGGGTTCGAGACGCTCCTTGCCGATCGCTGGCTCTCGCCGATCATCGTCACCTTCTTCTGCCCCGCTGATCCGGCCTTCCGGTTCCAGGCATTCTACGACGCCATGAAGGCGCGCGGGTTCATCATCTACCCTGGGAAGCTGACGGTCGTGGACTCGTTCCGCGTTGGCTGCATCGGCCGGATGGATGACGACATCATGCGCCGCGTTGTTGCCGCCGCCGGCGAGGCTCTGACCGAAATGGGAGTCGCCTCCGCGGCTCCGCCCGCCTCCGCATTGGAAGAACGGCGAAAGCTTGCCGCCTGACTGCCACACACCTTGCCATACACTTTGCCGACAGAAAGCCGACTGAATGCCGATCACTGAAAACGTCTCCGCCAACGACCGCACCTATCCCGCGCCGAGCACCTGCGCGATCGCAATCTGCCTTGACGGCTGCGAACCGGAATATCTGGATGTCGCCATCGCCGAAGGCCTGATGCCGACGCTGAAACGCATCCGCGCAACGGGAACGGACCGCCTGGCGCACTCGGTGATTCCGTCCTTCACCAACCCGAATAACCTCTCCATCGCCACAGGCCGCCCGCCCAGTGTACATGGTATCTGCGGCAACTTCCTCTACGACCCGGACACCGGCGAAGAAGTGATGATGAACGACGTTCGCTTCCTGCGCGCGCCGACGATCTTCTCGAAATTCTACGAAGCTGGCGCCCGCGTCGCCATGGTCACCGCCAAGGACAAGCTGCGCGCCCTGCTCGGGTCGGGGCTCAAGTTCGACGAGGATCGCGCCATCGCCTTCTCGTCCGAGCGTTCGGGCGAAACGACGAAAGCCGAGCATGGCATCGACAACGCCAGCGAATGGCTCGGCATGCCCGTCCCCGAAGTCTATTCAGCCGACCTGTCCGAATTCGTCTTCGCCGCTGGCGTCAAACTGCTGCGCGAATGGAAGCCCGACATCATGTACCTGTCCACGACCGACTACATCC
Source organism: Silicimonas lutimaris (assembly GCF_047314965.1). NCBI lineage: Bacteria > Pseudomonadati > Pseudomonadota > Alphaproteobacteria > Rhodobacterales > Paracoccaceae > Silicimonas > Silicimonas lutimaris. The sequence goes on from NZ_JBLBVK010000029.1 coordinate 39,743, forward strand.
AGCACAAGTTCGCCCCTGACGAGCATGGCGCAAAGGACTTCTACGCCATGTTCGACCGGTACCTTGCCGAACTCGACGCGATGGGCGCAGCCATCGTCGTCACCGCTGATCATGGCATGAAGCCGAAGCACAAGGCCGATGGCAGCCCCGCCGTAATCTACGTGCAGGACCTCATGGATGACTGGCTGGGCAAAGCCGCTGCCCGCGTGATCCTGCCCATCACCGACCCCTACGTTGTCCATCACGGCGCGCTCGGCTCCTTCGCCACCGCCTACCTGCCCGAGGGCGCAGACCGCGCCGACATCGTCGCACGTCTCAAAGCCCTGCCCGAAATGATGGAGGTCACTACGAAAGAGGAAGCCGTCAAGAAATACGAGCTCCCTGCCGACCGGATCGGCGACGTGGTGATGATTTCGACCGAGAACATGACGATTGGGACCTCGGCCCATCGCCATGACCTTGCGGCGCTGAAAGAGCCTCTCCGCAGCCACGGCGGCCTGACCGAACAGGAGGTTCCCTTCATCGTGAACCGCGTCCTCGACATGCCCGGCGCCCCTGCCCTCCGCAATTTCGACGCGTTCTTCTACGCCTGCACCGCCGCCGCGCTCGAGGAGGTCTCCGCATGAACAAGCCCGACACAGCCATCCGCCACGAAGCCATGCGCATCGGCGGCGAAAAGGTCACGACCAAGGATGTGATCGAGGTTCGCTATCCCTACACCGACGAGGTGATCGGAACCGTTCCCGCCGGCGACGCCAGCCATGCGGCCCGCGCATTCGAGATCGCAGCGAACTATCAGCCCAAGCTGACCCGCTACGAGCGCCAGCAGATCCTGTTCCGTGCTGCCGAACTAATCCGCGAGCGCCGTGAGGAAATCGCCCACTGGCTCACCCTCGAACTGGGCATATGCAAACAGCATTCGCTCTATGAGACCGGGCGCAGCTATGACGTCTTCACGCTCGCCGGACAGCTGGCCATCCTCGACGACGGCCAGATCTTCTCCTGCGACCTGACCCCCCACGGCAAGGCGCGAAAGATCTACACGATGCGCGAGCCCGTCCGAGCAATCAGCGCCATCACGCCGTTCAACCACCCGCTGAACATGGTTGCCCACAAGATCGCTCCGGCGATCGCCACCAACAACTGTGTCGTCTGCAAACCCACCGAGCAGACTCCGCTGACCGCGATCACGCTGGCCGACATCCTTTACGAAGCGGGCCTGCCCCCCGAGATGTTCCAGATCGTCACCGGCTGGCCGAAGGACATCGGCGACGCAATGATCACCGATCCCAACATCGACATCATCACCTTTACCGGCGGGGTCCCGGTCGGCAAGATGATCGCCGAGAAGGCGGGCTACAAGCGCACCGCGCTCGAACTGGGCGGCAACGATCCTCTGATCATCCTGAACGATCTCACCGGCGCCGACCTCGACAAGGCAGCCACCATTGCCGTGGCCGGCGCCACAGGCAATTCCGGCCAGCGCTGCACCGCGGTCAAGCGCATCCTGGTGCAGGAAAGCGTCGCGGATGCAATCGTCCCGCTCATCCTCGAAAAGGCCAAGGCCATCCGCTTTGGCGATCCGATGGACCCGGACACGCAACTCGGCTGCGTGATCAACGCACAGGCCGCCGAGATCTTCGAGCGCCGCGTTTACGACGCCGAGAAGCAGGGGGCCAAAGTGCTCTACGATCCGGGCCGCAAAGGAGCGCTCCTGCCGCCCATCGTCGTGGACCACGTGCCCCACGGCAGCGAACTCGTGATGGAGGAAACCTTCGGCCCCATCGTCCCGATCGTCCGCGTGCCGGATGATGATGCCGAGGTAATGAAGATCTCCAACTCCACCGCCTTCGGCCTCTCCTCCGGCGTCTGCACCAATTCGTTCCCGCGTGCGCAGGCCTACATCACCGGGCTGAACGTCGGTACGGTGAACATCTGGGAACAGCCCGGTTACCGGATCGAGATGTCTCCCTTCGGCGGTATCAAGGACAGTGGCAACGGCGTGAAGGAAGGCGTTCTCGAAGCGATGAAATTCTTTACCAACGTCAAAACCTATTCGCTGCCGTGGCCATGAGGCGCCATACTGAAGGCGAAGCAAACACCTCTGCCGCGCGGGCCGAATGGTCCGCGCGCGAGACCGACGACAGAACGCGCTCGCTCCTGGATCGGGACGCAAACGCCTTCCTGCACCAGTCGCTCTCCTCACCCTGTGCATCGACCATCGCAAAGGCCGAAGGCATCTGGATCCAGGACACCGCGGGCCGCCGGTACATGGATTTCCACGGCAACTCGGTTCACCATATCGGCTACGGCCATCCCCGACTGATAAAGGCGATCAAGGACCAGCTCGACACCCTGCCCTTCTCGCCCCGCCGGTTCACCAACGAGGTCTCCGTCGAGCTGGCCGAACGTCTCGGGCATCTCGCCCCGTGGCCCGCAAAGGTGCTCTTCACCACCGGCGGTTCCGACGCGGTCGAAGTAGCGATGAAGATCGCCCGCGCCGCCACCGGACGCTTCAAGACATTGTCCTTCTGGGACAGCTTTCATGGCGCCGGCTTCGGTGCATCATCGGTCGGGGGAGAGGCCACGTTCCGAAGCCAGATCGCCGGGCCGCTCCTGCCAGGCGCGGAGCACGTGGCTCCATTCAACTGCACGAACTGCGCCTACGGCCATCCGGGCCCCGAGACCTGTGGCCTGGCTTGCGCGAAAATGGCTGATTTCGTCCTCAACCGTGAAGGTGATTTTGCCGCGGTCATAGGCGAGCCGATGCGTGCCGTGCCCGTCGTCCCGCCTGCTGGTTACTGGCAACAGGTCGCCGTCAGCGCAACGGCTCACGGCACGCTTCTCATTATGGACGAGATCCCGACCGGCCTTGGCAAGACCGGCCGTTTCTTCGCCCATGACCATGACGACGTGACGCCAGACATCATCGTCATCGGCAAGGCATTGGGCGGCGGCACGCTGCCCATCGCCGCGGTACTTGCACGCGCGGATCTCGACGTGGCGGGCGATTTCGCTATTGGCCACTACACCCACGAAAAGAACCCGGTCACGGCACGCGCCGCGCTGACAACGCTCGACATCATCCGTGACGAGGGCTTGACGGAACGCGCGGAGCGATTGGGCACGAACGCAATGGACCGGCTTCGCCAAAGTGTCGGCCAGCTTCAACGGGTCGGCGACATCCGAGGCCGCGGACTGATGTTCGGCGTCAGCATACTTGCGGATCACGCCGACACGATGCCCGATCCCGACAGGGCCGAGAAGATTCTCTATGCCTGCATGGCCGCCGGTCTGTCCTTCAAGATCAGCGCCGGAAACGTCCTAACGCTGTCCCCGCCCCTGACGATCCCGGAGCCAGATCTCGACCGCGCGCTGACCATCGTGGAAACAGCCATCCGCGAGGCGGCATGAAGATCGTCCGCACAGACGCGGAACTGCACCTTCCCACTCTCGATGACCTGCTCATCGACGAAGGACACGAGCTGATCCTCTTGCCGGATGGTATTGCAGAAGACGACCTGATCCGGGTCTGCCATGACGCCGACATACTGATGATGTGCTACACGCCGATAACCCGGCGTGTCATCGAGGCAGCACCGCGTCTTCGAGGCATCGTGAAGTATGGAGTGGGCATCGACGCCATCGACATCCCCGCCGCCAAGAAGAACGGCGTCATCGTCGTCAACGTTCCCGAATACGCCGAAAACACAGTCGCCGAAGGCGCGTTCACCCTGATGCTGGCGCTCCTGCGCAAACTGCCGGCGCTCACCGCCGCGATGCGCACCGACGGCTGGACATGGCCCGAACCCCGTTGGCTTGGCCGCGACCTCTCGGGCCTCACGGTAGGCCTCGTCGGACTTGGCCGGATAGGACACAGCATGGCCCGGATGTGCGGCAGGGGATTTGGTGCGAATGTGATCGCCCATGATCCGCATCAGCCGGACAGCACATTTCAAGCCGCCGGTGCCGAGCGTGTGGCACTCGGCGACCTGCTGAAGCGCGCCGACGTCGTCTCGCTCCACACCGTTCTGACCGAGGAGACCCGGCACCTCATCGGCGCGAACGAACTCGCGCTCATGCGCTCCGACGCAATCCTCGTCAACGTCTCACGCGGCCCGCTCATCGATGAATCCGCCCTGATCTCCGCCTTGGATGAAGGCTGGATCGCGGGAGCGGGTCTCGACGTTTTCGAACGTGAACCCCTGTCCAGGGACCATCCACTCCAGAACCGCGACAACGTCATCCTGCTGCCGCATCTCACCTTCTGGACGCATCAGGCAATGGCGCGGCTGGAAGAAGACACCCTGGCACGGCTTCGGGAACTGATCGAGAATCGCCCGGTCACGATCCGATCGAAGGATCCCCGCCTTCAGGGTCAGAAGGGCGCAAGTTATTCGTGAGGCAAAGAGCCTATTTCCGGAATATCCGGGTCGATCGGAACATCTCCTCCAGCGACTCGATCCGGTCTCTCGCCTTGTCCCATCGGCGCGTCTGAACTTCGGCGATCAGGGCCTCGACGATCAAGTTGATCGCAATCGTCGAATCCCAGCTCGAAGGCACCTCGACCATCGCGTTCACGACGTGGTCGGCAATCTTGGAAATCGGTGACCCCCACTGGTCGGTGAACAGAACGATCACCGCACCGCGCTCCTTGGCCAGCGTCGCCAGCCGCGCAAGATCCGCCTCGTAGCGCCGGATATCGAAGACGACCAGCACAGTCTTCGGACCCATGTCCAGCAGGTATTGCGGCCAGACGTTCGGCGATTGCGAAAGCAACGTGACGCCGGATCGAATGATCTGAAGATGGTTGAAGAAATAATCCGCGTTGGACCGGGTGATCCGTCCGCCGCACATCACGATCTGCCGCTTGGGATCAGCCAGGCACTTCGCGATGGCGTCGAACGTCTTCGGGTCCAGCCGCTCGATGGTGTGGTTCAGATTGTCGAATACCGCCTCGGCGAACCCCCGAAAGGCGGGAGAATCCTTGCGCCCTTCCGGCCAACCCTCGCGCTTGAGGATCGGCTGCTTGATCTGTGCGCTGGCCTCGTCCCTCAAGGCCGCCTGCATTTCCGGAAAGCCATCGTATCCCAGCTTGCGCGCCAGCCGGATCACCGTAGGCGTCGAAACGCCCGCCGCATCCGCCAGCTTGGTGATCGATTGCAACCCGGCAACCGGATAATCGCGCATGAGGATGTCCGACAGCAGCCTCTCGGCCGGTGTCAGGTCGGCCGTCTTGTCCTGGATTCGGTCCTTGACGATCGCAGGCCGTTTCAAACTTGTGCCACCTTTTGAAGCATTCGTTACATCGTACACCGAAACCGTAGCGACGTCTACGAAACATTCTTGACAGGGCGGAGTCCCCCGTAACTAATACTACTTGTGACCGACATGCTGCCAAATCAGATTCTCTCCGTTGACGACGGCCCTGCCGCTGAGGTTGTGAACCCGAAAGGCAGCGCTCCGGTTTGCCTTGTCTGCGAGCATGCCAGCGCCGCCATTCCATCCTCCCTTGGCGACCTGGGGCTCGCGGACAGCGACCGCTACAGCCATGCAGTGTGGGACATCGGCGCCGAGGCGCTGGCCCGGGAGTTGTCCAGCAGACTCGACGCGCCGCTGGTCCTCGCCCGCGTTTCGCGCCTTGTCTACGACTGCAACCGCCCGCCGGAACGCGAAGACGCGATGCCTTCGCGCACGGAGACGATAGAAATCCCCGGTAACCGCGATCTCACCCCCGATGCCCGGGCGATCCGCACGCGTGAAGTCTACGATGTCTTCCACGCAACGCTTGATGCCGCACTCGATGGCTTCGCATCCGCACCGGCGCTCGTGACCATCCATTCCTTCACGCCCCAATGGTTCGGCCAGCCGCGGCGAACGGAACTCGGCCTCCTCCACGACGCAGATCCTGCTCTGGCGCGCGCAATGCTGGCTTTCGCGGATCCCGGCTTCAGAACCGAACTCAATCAGCCCTATTCCGCAGCCGATGGCGTCACCCACACGCTGGCGAGACATGCCACGGCGCGCGGACTGCGCAATGTCATGATC
>NZ_JBLBVK010000030.1:0-67394 GCF_047314965.1 Silicimonas lutimaris
CCAGCCGTCAGCTTCAGCTCAATCTCACGCAGCAGCTTCAAGATGTCTTCGTCTGAATGTCGCTTCCTCGCCATGCCCAATCCCCCTCTCGCGGCCAAAGTAATGGCCCAGTTCTAGGGGGGAAGGACACTGGGCGGGATCGACAAGTTGGTCCGTATCATTCTCACTTTTGTTTGTAAAACAGAGTCTCAGGAGAGCCCCGCCCGCTTGGATCCAATGCTCAAGGAAGCTGGAATGGCAGCGGAAACAAGAAGTGTGAGAGAGTAACAGGATCGGAAAGGTCCGCCGCATCTGCCAACCTATCCCGTCCGCCAACCATCGCAAAACTGGAACGCGCGCCGAAATCCGACGCGCGCTCCTGTAAAATGGAATGGTCTTGGCACGGTGCCGATGCCTCAGGCGACGTTGACCGTCAGGCTTCCAAGCCCATCCACCGTCATCACCATGACATCGCCCCGCTCGACGGCTCCGACACCGGCTGGCGTGCCGGATTGAATGACGTCGCCCGGTGCCAGCTCGAAGTACTCGCTGAGATAGGAAATCATCTCCGGCACCTTCCAGATCATCTGGTTCAGGTCGCCCTCTTGCCGGGTCTCGCCATTGACCGTCAGAAGCAGCTTTCCTTCGGACGGGTGTCCGACTTCGGAAACCGGGTGGATCGGCCCGCAGGGCGCGGAACGCTCGAACGCCTTTCCGATTTCCCAGGGGCGTCCCATTTTCTTCATCTCTCCCTGAAGATCCCGGCGTGTCATGTCCAGCGAGAGGCCATAGCCATAGACGTGATCCAGCGCGTCATCGACCGAGATATTCGTTCCGCCGGATTTCAGTGCGACATAGACCTCCGCCTCGTGGTGAACATCCGAGCTGTGCGGCGGATAGGGAAACGTGCCGGACGCATCCAGGTTGTTCGGGTTCTTCTGGAAAAAGAAGGGGGGTTCGCGATTCGGGTCGTGCCCCATCTCGATCGCATGCGCGGCATAGTTCCGACCGATGCAATAGACGCGCCGAACGGGGAAAACAGCATCAGTACCTGCTACGGGAAGGGCTACTGTTTCGGGCGGGTCGATTACGTATTTGGCCATGCTTTCCTCCGGTGATGGGACAATGTTTCCATTCATCTAGCTCACACCAATCGGCAAATCAATCGCAACCAATATCAGAAATATCGATTTTTTATGTTGCTAGGCGGTCAGATTGTGCGTTACGGTTATCTGGCAAGGAGAATTGGTCAACCAATCGATGGAAGATTCTGCGATCCTCAGATTCGAATACGGCGACACCGAGGACACGGTCGTCGCTCTGCGCGCGTTCATCAGAGACGGCGGGTATGGCCCTGGCGACCGGCTTCCGTCCGAGCGCGATCTGATCGTCAGGTTGGGGATCACGCGATCGGCTCTGCGCAAGGCTTTTGATGCGCTGGAGCGCGAGGGATCGATCTGGCGTCATGTCGGGAAGGGGACGTTCATCGCGTCGCAGGGACTTCAGGACGGCGATGGCTTGCTTGCCGACCTTATCGAACATGTCACGCCGGTCACTCTGATGCGCGCACGCCTGTCGCTTGAGCCTGCGATCGCACGCGAAGCCGCGATCAATGCGTCCGAAGCCTCTGTGGCGCGGGTCAGGGATGCGCGTGACCGGACAGAGAACGCCGCGACCTGGGCCGAATACGAAGCGAACGACGACCTGTTTCACCGCGCTCTCGCGCAGGCATCCGAGAACATCCTGCTCCTGTCGCTCTTCGATCACCTCAACGCGGTGCGTCGGGCGGTCGCCTGGAACACGGTGATCCGGACATCGGCAAGACCTGCGGGAAATCACACCAGTTTTGCGGAGCACCGTCAGATCGTCGAGGCCATCGAGAGCCGCGACCCGTCTGCCGCCCAGACCGCGATGCGCACACATTTGAAGTCGGTCGCCGACCGCCTTTTTGGAGAGTTTTGAAACAGCTTTAAGGATGTCCGGGAAAAGAGCGGGAACGCCGGAAAGCCGGAATGAACAGTAACTACAGGATGATCTCAGGGAGGAAAGCATGAGACATTTTCTGAAAAAAACCCTAGCAGCGGTGGTCGCACTGCCGCTGGCAATCGGATTGAGCGTCGGCGCCGCCAACGCAGAGAAGATCCGGATTGCTCTGGCTGAAACCCCGTCGGACGAACTGGCGGCCTTCTTCGTGGCCCTCGAGCGCGCAAAGGCGAACGGTCTGGACTACGAGTGGACCGCGTTCTCGGACGAGGAACTGGCGATCCAGGCGGTGCTCAGCGGCCAGATGGATATCGGCTTCGGCACGCCTTACTCGGCCATGCAGCGCTCCAAGGCTCCGATCCGGATCATCTTCCAGCTGTCGAAGCTGAAGTTCTTCCCGGTCACGACCAAGAAGTACTCGTCCCTCGAAGACCTGAACGGTGAGCCGATCCTCCTCCATTCGCGCGGCGGCGGAACGGACTCGATCGCCAACGTCATCGAAGAGCGCCTTGGCATCAAATTCGGCGAGCGGTCCTACGTTCCCGGCTCGTCCAACCGCGTTGCGGCTCTGCTTGGCGGCCGTGCCGATGCAACCATCATCGACCTGTCGAACAAGAACAAGCTGATGCGCAGCGAAGCGGGCGGCAACTTCAACGTGCTCGAGATGTTCGACGTCGACGCCAGCGATGAAGCTCTCTTCGGAAACCTGGACTGGATCCAGGCGAACGAGGAAGACGTGGCGATCTTCGTCAATGCTCTGGTCAGCACCTGGCAGGACATGCACAAGGACCCGACCATCATTCGCCGCGAGACGAATCCGGACGGCCCGATCGGTCAGCTGCCGGCAGAAATCCTGGCCGAGCTTGACGGCTTCTACTCAGACGCCGTCGAAGGCGGTCTCTACGACCCCAATGGCGGCGGCCGCAAGGCGGCTCAGGCCGACATGGAGTGGTACAGCGCTGCCGGTCAGCTCGACGGCACGCCGGCCGAGCTCAACATCGAAGACTTCTGGTATCTCGCTCCGCTCGACGCGGCGATGAAGTGATCCAAGAAACTGCTGCCGCGCCCCTTGGGGGTGCGGCAGCGCAATCACCGGATGCGAAGGTAATCTTGAAATGCCCAGTCGTGCGCTCCTACTGAAACTGCTGTCAGCCGCCATTCTCTTTGGTGCCTGGGAAATCGCCGGGCGGATCCCCGTAAGCTACGCGTTCCCCACGTTCCTCGAGTCGATGGCCGCGCTTTTCGAGATGTTCCGAAACGGCATGATGTTCGAAGCATATGCCGAAACGCTTCGCCCGCTCGTGATCGGCGTGCTGATCTCCGCCTTTCTCGGTATCGCGATCGGTCTCTGGGTCGGTCTCAACAACTTTTTCGACTGGCTGTTCTCGCCCATCTTCATCGTGATGCAGGCCGCGCCGCTGGCCGCGCTCATCCCGCTGCTGGTGCTGGCCTACGGCATCGGTCTGACCTCCAAGGTTCTCGTCGTCTGCATCATGGCGATGCCCGTGATCGTCCTCAACACAAGCGGCGCGGTGCGGAACACCCCTGAATCCCTGAAGGAAATGGGGCATGCGTTCCTGGCGTCCCGCCTCGAGATCCTGCTGAAAATCGTCATCCCGGCCGCGTCGCCGGTGATCTTCGCCGGACTGCGCCTCGGCGTTTCGGCCGGCTTCATCGGAGCCATTCTCGCCGAACTGAAGATCACGCCAACCGGAGTGGGCGACATCATCACATACAGCCGTTCCATCGCTGACTATCCCAGCATGTACGCGGCAATCTTCTCCATCATTCTTCTCGCGGTTCTGTTCCTGAACCTCCTCGAGAAACTTGAAACGGTCCTCTTCAAAGGAAATCAGCGTGGCTATGTCTCAGATTAAGGAAGCACTTGTGCAACCCGCTACCGCAAAGATCGAAAGTGCTGTCTCTGTTCGCAACATCTCCAAGAACTATGGCCAGGTCGAGGCCTTGCGCAACATGTCCTTGGAGTTCCCCCGTGGCCAGCTGACGTCGCTGCTCGGACCTTCGGGATGCGGCAAGACAACTCTGCTCAAGATCATCGCCGGGCTTCTCGAGCCAAGCTCCGGAGAAGTCGAAGTCAACGGTGTCACGGTATCCGGACCCGGTCCGGATCGCGCGTTCGTGTTCCAGGACTTCGCACTCCTGCCCTGGGCCAGCGTCATTCGGAACGTCGCCTTCGGACTCGAGATGCGCGGCGTTGCGAAGTCCGAGCGCGAGGCGATTGCCGAGAAGTACATCAAGGACGTCGGCCTCGCCGGGTTCGAGCAGAGCTACCCGCATGAACTGTCGGGCGGCATGCGCCAAAGGGTCGGGCTGGCGCGGGCTTTGTCCGTCGATGCGGACGTCCTGCTGATGGACGAACCGTTTTCCGCGGTGGACGAGCAGACACGCCGCAAATTCCAGGAAGACCTGCTGAGCCTCGTGCAGCACGAGAACAAGACGTTCATCTTCGTGACCCACTCGATCGAAGAGGCGGTCTACGTGTCTGACCAGATCGCAATCCTGCTGCCGCGTCCAAGCCGCGTGTCCGAGATCATCCGGCCGTCGACGTTCCGCGACAAGGGCGTCGACAACATCCGGCGTGACCCCGAGTATCTCGACATCGTCGACAATATCTGGGCCTCGCTGCGCAGCTACGTGGAATAGGGGGCTGGCATGAAAGTCTTCGGATATCGTCTGCCCGGCATGTCGTCCCTCATCATCTGGGGGCTGCTCTGGGAGATCGTCGGTCAGGCCAACCTGACGTTCTTCGTTCCTCCGCTCAGCGAGGTCTTCGCGACCTTGTTTTCAATCATCGGCACCGCGGCGTTCCAGAAAGCACTGATCGAAACCAGCTACGCGTTTTTCGCCGGCGTCTTCAGTGCCATCGTCATCGGCATCACCGTCGGCATCCTGATGGGCAAGAGCCGTTTGCTGGACGAGTTGCTTCTGCCCTGGGTAAACGTCTTCCTCAGCGCGCCTCTGACCGCGCTGGTTCCGGTTCTGATGGTGCTGTTCGGCTTCGGAATGAAGTCGATCATCATCACGACGGCGCTCTTCGCCGTCTGGATCATCATTCTGAACTCGCGCGCCGGGGTGAAGCAGATCAACCGGTCTCTGGTCGAGATGGCGCACAGCTTTGGCGCTTCGCCGATCGATGCCTTCACCAAGATCTATTTCTGGGCGGCGCTGCCGGAAATTCTCGGGGGCGTCCGTATCGGAATCATCCGTGCGGTGAAGGGCGTCATCATAGGTCAGCTGCTGATCTCGATTGTCGGGTTCGGCGCGCTGTTCGAGCTCTATTCGGCAAACTTCCTGATGGGCCATTTCTGGGCGGTTCTGATCGTGCTGTTCGCTCTCGCGTTCACGATTTCCGAATTCCTGGCCTACCTCGAAAGGCGTGTCGCCTACTACGCGGCCAAGCGAGGATGATATGACCGGGCGCTGCGAAGCGCCCGGTTTCGCTTTGCGCGCAAGAGGCCGCACGCGGTTCTCCTTGTGGGAGCGAAGTGGAACAGGATCATCGGTCGCCACACGACTCCCCTCGGCGTTTCCCTCGGCCGGATTGGCTGCGACACCTGAACGCCCGCGCACGAAAACTTCGCTTCTGGTCTTCCCCCGGGACTCCTCCTAGAGTTGGGTCAAACCCGTCTCGGGTTCTGGGGAGAGGAGGCTCGCAGCATGCAGTATGTGAAAGCCGCGGATGCGGCAGATGCCGTCCGGCATCTCGTGGACGCCAAGGGAAACGGCGTCGTTTTGGCCGGAGGAACGGACCTTCTGGTCCAGATGAAGTCGCGACGCGTATCGCCCGGCGTCATTGTCGATATCAAGAATTTGCCGGGCGCCATGGACGTCCAGGGCGAGGCGGGCGGGTATCGTGTCGGGGCAGGGGTGCCAGGCGCGGTACTCGGGGAACACTCCGCCTTCGTCCGTGACTGGCCGGGCGTCGCCGAAGCGGCGCAACTGATCGGATCTACCCAGATTCAGGGCCGCGCCACGATGGTGGGTAATCTCTGCAACGCCTCTCCGGCCGCCGACTCGGTGCCTGCGCTGATCGCGGCCAATGCCGTGGCCGTCGTCGAAGGTCCGGGTGGCCAGCGGCAGGTTCCCGTGGCCAGCATTCCGACCGGGCCAGGCAAGACCTCGCTGGAGACCGGAGAGCTCGTGACGGCGCTCCTTTTGCCGCCGCGGCCCGCACGGTCCTCCGATGCCTATCTCCGCTTCATCCCACGCACCGAAATGGACATCGCGGTTGCGGCAGCGGGCGTCAATCTGGTGCTGGATGAAGCGGGCACGGTGATCGAAGCCCGCGTCGCGCTGGGGGCGGTGTCGGCGACCGCCTATCTTGATGAAGCCGCCGGCGCACGGCTGGTGGGAACGAAACTCGAGGACGATGTGCTTGCCGATCTGGCCGCACTCTGCGGTCAGTCCTGCAGCCCGATCGATGACAAGCGCGGAACGGTCGAATACCGGCGCGAGGTTGTCGGAGTTCTCGCGAAACGCGCAGCGCGCATCGCCTATCAGCGCGCGAAGGAGAAAGCATGACCGGAATTCTTGTATCGACCACCGTAAACGGCGATCCGCTGGACTTCGTCTGCGCGCCGGATGAAACGCTCATGGACGCGCTGCGCAACCGGCTGGGTCTGACGGGCACCAAGGAAGGCTGCGGCACCGGCGATTGCGGCGCCTGCAGCGTCACCCTGAACGGTCGCCTTGTCTGTTCATGCCTCGTGCTGGCCGCCGAGGCGGAAGGCGCCGAGATCGGTACGATTGAAGGCGTGGCCGAGGCGGGTGTCCTGCATCCGCTCCAGCAGGCCTTCATCGACCACGCGGCGCTTCAGTGCGGCATCTGCACACCGGGTATCCTGGTCGCCGCCAAAGCCCTTCTCGAACGTCACCCCGACCCGACCGACGAGGAGGTGCGCTACTGGCTGGCAGGTAACCTCTGCCGCTGCACCGGATACGACAAGATCATCAAGGCCGTGCAAAGCGCCGCCGCAACGATGAGGGAAGAACGCCATGGCGTATGATGGAGTGAAGAAGAGCGAATTCAGCATCGTCGGCACCCGGACCCGGCGTCCCGACGGTATCGAGAAAGTCACCGGCAAGGCGCAGTACGGTGCCGACATGAGCGCGCCGGGCATGCTGCACGGCATGATCCTGCGCAGCCCGCACGCCCATGCCCGCATCCGGTCGATCGATGTCTCCGGCGCCTTGGCCATGCCGGGGGTCAAGGCCGTGGTCACCCAGGCCGACCTGCCGGATACCGGCGACCAGAGCCTTCGCGACGTGCGCGAGAACGTCCTCGCGGGTGAGAAGGCGCTCTATGACGGACATGCCGTCGCCGCCGTCGCCGCGACCTCGCCCCGCGCTGCCCTCGCTGCGCTGGAAAAGATCGTCGTGGATTACGAAGTGCTGCCCCATGTCACCGACGTCGACGAGGCGATGAAGCCCGGCGCGCCGATCGTTCAGGCCGGGCGCGCCGATGAGTCCGTTCCCGAAGGTTTCTCGGAAAACGTGACGGGTCACTGGGAGTTCGGCCACGGCGATGTAGACGCCGGGCTTGCCAAGGCCGATGAGGTGGTCAAGCGCAGCTTCCGCACCGCGGCCACCCACCAGGGATATATCGAACCGCACGCGTGCCTCGGCCTGCTGAACGCCGAGGGCAAGGGCGAGCTCTGGTGCTGCACCCAGGGCCAGTACCACGTCCGTTCGGTCTGCGCCGGCCTCTTTGGCATCGACGAAGCCCAGCTTCGCGTGACGCCTTCCGAGATCGGTGGTGGCTTCGGCGGCAAAACGACCGTGTTCATCGAGCCCGTCGCGCTAGCGCTGTCCCGGAAGTCGGGCCGCCCGGTCAAGATCGTGATGAGCCGCGAAGAGGTGTTCCGTGCGACCGGCCCGACCTGCTCGTCCTCGATCGACGTCGAGATCGGCATGACCAGGGACGGCCGTATAACCGCGGGCCGCGCTTATCTGCGTCTCCAGGGGGGCGCATTCCCCTGCGAGACAGCCTACATGGCCGCTCAGGCGGCCTTTGCGGCCTACGATCTCCAGGCGGTGCGAACCTATGGCTACAACGCCATGACCAACCGTCCGAAAGAAGCGGCATATCGCGCGCCCGGCGCGCCGATGGCGGTCTACGCGATCGAAAGCGTGGTGGACGAACTCTGCCAGAAGCTTGATCTCGACCCGCTCGAGGTTCGGCTGAAGAACGCGGCGAAGAAGGGAACACTGTCCTCCTACGGACCGACATTCAACGATATCGGCCTGACCGCCACGCTGGAAGCGGCCAAGGCGCACCCGCATTATTCCGCGCCTCTCGGTCCGAACCAGTCGCGCGGGATTTCCTGCGGCTTCTGGTTCAATTTTGGTGGCAATGCCTCCGTTTCGCTGGCCGTCGATCCCGACGGCACGGTCAGCGTGACCGAGGGCAACCCCGACATCGGCGGATCGCGGGCGTCGATCTCGATGATGGCGGCCGAGGAATTGGGCATCCCGTACGAAAAGGTCCGCACCATCGTGGCCGACACCGCGTCGCTCGGTTACAATGACACCACCGACGGCAGCCGGGTGACCTTCATGGTGGGCCTCGCGACCATCGAGGCGGCGCGCGCCGCGAAGGCCGAGATGTGCCGGCGGGTCGCCAAGCTCTGGGACCTCGAGGAAGACGCGGTGCGGTGGGAAGACGGCGCGGTTCATCCGGCCGGGCCCAACGCCGGAAAGCACCCGCCCATGACGCTGGCCGAGATCGCCGCCATCGCCGGAAACACCGGGGGGCCGATCGCCGGTCATCACGAGGTCAATGCGGAAGGCGCGGGCGTCAGCTTCGGCGTCCACATCTGCGATCTCGAGGTGGACAAGGAAACCGGCGCGACCAAGATCGTCCGCTACACCGTGTTCCAGGACGCCGGCAAGGCGGTTCATCCCGACTATGTCGAAGGCCAGATGCAGGGCGGTGCCGCGCAAGGTATCGGCTGGGCGCTGAACGAGGAATACATCTACGGAGAGGACGGGCGCCTTCAGAACCCGGGTTTCCTCGATTACCGGATTCCCGTCGCGTCCGACCTTCCGGCCATCGACACCGTCATTCTCGAAATCCCGAACCCCGGCCATCCCTACGGCGTCCGGGGCGTGGGCGAGACCTCGATCGTTCCGCCGCTTGCGGCGATCTCGAACGCGGTCTCACGCTCGATCGGGGTCCGGATGTCGCAGACTCCAATGTCGCCGCCGCGAATCCTGGCGGCGCTCAAGGGGCGGTAATGGTCCGGGTCAAGCTCTGGGGTTCCCTGCGGTCGCTTGCGGGCGACCGCGAGGTTCTCGAGGTCGAGGCCCGGACGCTGAAAGAGGCCATCGACGCGATCCTCGAAGAGGTGCCCGCGCTGGAACCCCAGATCAAGCGGGGCATCTCCTTTTCCGTGGACGGGCTCATATATCGCGACTCCTGGTTCGTTCCGATCGATGAGGCCAAGGAAATCGTGATGATGCCGCGGATGGTGGGGGGATAGGGCGCGCGTTTGCCGCGCTGAACCCGGATCATTCGGTTCCCCGCAGGACGCCCCACTCATCATTTCGGAAACACAGGCAAATCCCGGTTGCCCCGGTCGCCGGGGCTGCCGCGCCCGGTCTGTTGTTCAATACAGCCCGGCGACCTTCGCCCTTAGCTGGACAAGGGCAAGAACCGTGTCGATGGCGGGGGTAGGCGTGTCGGTGACGCGGCCCAGTTCCTGAACCGAGCCGACCAGCGCGTCGATCTCCATCGGGCGGCCGGCGTCCAGATCCTGCAGCATCGAGGTCCGGTGCGCGCCCACCGCTGCGCCGCCCTCGATCCGGCGGTCCACATCGATCGGGAACTTGACGCCCAGTTTCTCGGCGATCTCCTGCGCCTCCAGCATCATCGCCCGCGCCACACCCCGCGTGCCCGGATCGGTGCAAAGTACGTCCAACGTCGCGTGCGTCAGCGCGCTGATCGGATTGAATGACAGGTTGCCCCAAAGCTTGACCCAGATCTCGTCGCGAAGCCTCGGACGCACCGGAGCCTTCAGCCCGGCCGCGCTCAGCGCTTCGCTCAGGCGAAGCGCGCGTTCCGATTTCGACCCGTCGGGCTCGCCCAGTGAAAAACGGTTGCCCTCGATATGCTTGACCACGCCCGGTTCGATCACCTCGGCCGCCGGGTACACGACGCAGCCCAGCACCCGGTCGGGACCGAAACCGTTCCACTGCGCGTCGCCCGGATCGACGCTGGCCAGCCGCGTGCCTTCGAGAGGCCCGCCGATCTTGTGGAAATACCACCAGGGCACGCCGTTCACGCCCGAGACGATGGTCGTCTCCGGCCCGATCAGCGGCTGCATCTTCGGCACGACGGGCGGCACCGAGTGCGCTTTCAGCGTGACGATGACGTAATCCTGAGGTCCGAGATCTGCGGCATTGTCCGAGGCTGTGACAGGCACGTTCGTCGTGCCGTCCTCCTCGATCAGGGTCAGCCCGTTCGCGCGCATCGCCGCCAGGTGCGGGCCGCGTGCAACAAGGCTCACCTCGGCTCCGGCCCCGGCCAGCTTCGCGCCCATGTAGCCCCCGATCGCGCCCGCGCCGAATATGCAGATTTTCATTGAATTCTTACCTCCTCAGGAGGCGCAAACCTCCTACAAACCGCTCTTCTTCGCAAGGCTTTAGCGCTCCGGACAGGCGATTTGATTGACGTACCTCAACTTTGAGCGCTAACGTCGATTTCGGGAGGATGACGTGGGAAAGCCGACTGTCCATGACATTGCGAAAGAGGCAGGCGTCAGCCTTGCCACGGTCGATCGCGTTCTGAACTCTCGGCCGGGCGTGCGAGAGAAGACGGTCGACCGCGTGCGCGAGGCCGTGGAACGTCTTGGCTATGTCCGCGACATCAACGCCGCCAACCTCGCGCGCCAGCGCCGCTACCGGTTCGTATTTCTACTGCCCGAAGGGGAAAGCCAGTTTCTCGAGTCTCTCGAAGCCGCCGTCGACGAGGCCGGATCGGGTCTGATCGACTGGCGCTGCGAACTGGAAGTCATCCGCACCACGTTCCGCGATCCTCCCGCCCTGGCCGAGGTCGAGCGCAGGATCCTGCAGACCCAGACCGACGGCGTCGCGATCATGGGGCACGAAACCCCCTTGATCCGCGACATGGTCGCGCGTCTCAAGGCGCGGGGCCTGACCGTCGTCGCCCTCGTCACGGACCAGCCGAACTCCGAACGCGATCACTTCATCGGGATCGACAACATGGCGGCCGGCCGCACGGCCGGGGTGCTGATGGGGCGGTTTCTCGGTGGTCGGTCCGGACGTGTGGCGGTCATCGTGAACTCGACCCAATCGCGGGACATGGTCGATCGGCGCGCCGGTTTCGACGAGGTGATCGCCAGCCGTTTTCCGAACATTCTGGCGCTTCCCTCGCTCGAAGGCCGCGACGACCGCGAGCGTGTCGCCGCCGTGCTCGAAGCCTGCATCGACAGGCAGGGACCCCTGATCGGCATCTACTGTGCCGGCGCCGGAACCCGGGGCGTGACCAGGGTCATCGCCGAGCGCGGCCTCTCGGATCAGATCGTCGTCGTGGCGCACGAACTGACACCGCACTGCAGGCAGGCGCTCGAGGAGGGCACGGTGGACGTCGTGATCACCCAGAACGTCGGGCACATCGTGCGCAGTGCCGTCCGCGTGCTGCGTGCCAAGTCGGACGAGGCCGAGATCAACGAAGGCCAGGAAAAGATCAGAATAGAAATTGCAATCAAGGAAAACCTGTCCTGAACGGACGGATTGGGAGGAGACATCATGAAAACGATACAGGGCCCCGCGCTGTTTCTTGCGCAGTTCGCGGGCGATGAGGCGCCGTTCAATTCCTGGGACGCCATCACGAAATGGGCCGCCGATTGCGGGTATCGCGGCGTTCAGGTGCCCAGTTGGGACGGCCGGTTGTTCGATCTGGAAAAGGCCGCATCGTCAAAGGATTACTGCGACGAGTTCAAGGGGAAGGCGGCTGCGAACGGGATCGAGGTGACAGAACTTTCGACCCACCTCCAAGGCCAGCTGGTTGCGGTTCACCCGGCCTATGACGAGGCGTTCGACGGCTTTGCCGCACCCGAGGTGCGCGGCAACCCAAAGGCCCGGCAGGCCTGGGCGGTGGACCAGGTCAAGAAGGCGCTGACCGCCTCGCGGAACCTCGGACTCAACGCCCATGCCACGTTCTCGGGCGCTCTGGCCTGGCCCTATGTCTATCCGTGGCCCCAGCGTCCTGCGGGCCTGATCGAAACGGCCTTCGACGAACTGGCGGCGCGGTGGAAGCCGATCCTCGACCATGCCGAGGATTGCGGGGTGGATGTCTGCTACGAGATTCATCCGGGCGAGGATCTCCACGACGGTATCACCTACGAGATGTTCCTTGAGCGCACAGGCAACCACGCCCGCGCCTGCATGCTCTACGATCCGTCGCACTACGTCCTGCAATGCCTTGATTACCTTGACAATATCGACATCTACCACGACCGGATCCGCATGTTCCACGTCAAGGACGCCGAGTTCAATCCGACCGGCCGGCAGGGTGTCTACAGCGGCTACCAGTCCTGGGTGGAGCGGGCCGGACGATTCCGGTCGCTGGGCGATGGCCAGGTGGATTTCAGCGCGGTTTTCTCGAAGCTGACCCAGTACGATTTCGACGGTTGGGCCGTGGTCGAGTGGGAATGTGCGATGAAGCATCCCGAGGACGGCGCGCGCGAAGGGGCGCAGTTCGTCAAGGATCACATCATCCGCGTCACGGAAAAGGCTTTCGACGATTTCGCCGATGCCGGCACGGATGAGGCCGCGAACCGCCGGATGCTCGGTATCTGAGCAATCACAACGGATTAGGGAGACAAGCTCATGCCAATCGATGGCACTTCAGAGGCCCGCGAGCCTCGCATCCGCCTCGGCATGGTCGGTGGCGGGCGCGACGCCTTCATAGGCGGCGTGCACCGCATCGCCAGCCGGATCGACGACGAATACGAACTGGTGGCCGGCTGCTTCAGTTCGACGCCCGAGAAAAGTCAGGCCTCGGGCCGCGATCTGGGGCTCGACCCGTCCCGAGTCTATGACAACTTCGCCGAGATGGCGAAGCGCGAGGCCCGGCTGAAGACGGGGATAGACGCCGTCGCGATCGTCACGCCGAACCACATGCACTATCCTGTTGCGCGCGAATTCCTCAAGCGCGGCATTCACGTCATCTGCGACAAGCCTCTGACCGCCTCGCTGACCGAGGCGAAGCGAATGGTACAGGCGGCCGAAAGCTCCGGCGCGCTGTTCATCCTGACCCACAACTACACCGGGTACCCGATGGTGCGTCAGGCGCGCGAGATGGTGGCGTCGGGCGAGTTGGGCGAGATCCGCGTGGTCAACGTCGAATATGCGCAGGACTGGCTGACCGAGGATCTCGAATCCACCGGGCAGAAGCAGGCAGGCTGGCGCACCGATCCGGCCCGGTCCGGGGCGGGCGGATCGACCGGCGATATCGGGACCCATGCCTTCAACCTTGCTTCCTTCGTCACAGGTCTGACCCTCTCCGAGCTCTCGGCCGATCTGCAATCCTTCGTCGAGGGGCGGCGGGTGGATGACAACGGCCATGTCCTGATGCGCTTCGACGGCGGCGCGCGCGGGATGCTCTGGTGCAGCCAGGTCGCGCCGGGCAACGAGAACGCGCTCCGGCTCCGGGTCTATGGCACCAAGGGTGGCCTGGAGTGGGCGCAGGAGGATCCGAACTATCTCTGGTTCACGCCCTTCGGTCAGCCCAAGCGGCTGATCACTCGGGGCGGCGCTGGTTCAGGCGGGGCCGCGGGACGTGTCAGCCGTATCCCTCCGGGGCATCCGGAAGGGTATCTCGAGGGCTTCGCCAATATCTACACCGAAGCGGCCCGCGCGATTCGCGCCGCGAAGGCGGGAGAGGGCGCGCCGGAGGGCGTGGTTTATCCTTCGGTGCAGGACGGGTTCAAAGGTGTGGCTTTCGTGGATGCCTGTGTGCGCTCGTCCAAGCGCAACGGGGCGTGGGTCTCGCCGGTCAAATAGAAACTATGGATTTCAGATGCTTAGGCCCGCGCTCTTGGCGTGGGCCTTTCGCTTTTTCCATGTTGGAGAATAATTTTGAAGGGCGTACCTCAGAAATTTCTGTTGATTTGAGGAACGTACCTCAACTACGCTTCCAACGAGGCCCGCGCGACCGGCATTCTTCGGCGGAGTCGGGTCCGATGACATGGGAGGTAAATTCATGAAGACCACCAGACTGCTCGCCGCGGCCGCGGTGGCAGCTGCCGCCAGTGCCGCTGCTTCGTCCGCCAAGGCTGAAGATCTGACGCTTTGCTGGGCCGCATGGGACCCTGCGAACGCACTTGTCGAACTGTCCAAGGAATTCGAGGCCCAATCCGGCCACTCGATGAATTTCGAATTCGTACCCTGGCCCAACTTCGCCGACCGTATGCTGAACGAGCTGAACTCGGGCGGCAAGCTCTGCGACCTGCTGATCGGCGACAGCCAGTGGATCGGGGGCGGTGCCGAGAACGGCCACTACGTCAAGCTGAACGATTTCTTCGACGCCGAAGGCATCTCCATGGATGATTTCGCCCCGGCGACGGTTTATGCCTATTCGACCTGGCCCAAGGGCACCCCGAACTACTATGCGCTGCCCGCGATGGGCGACGCCAATGGCTGGTTCTATCGCAAGGACTGGTTCACGAACCCCGACATCATGGCCGCCTACAAGGCCGAGACGGGCAAGGACCTGGCCGAACCGACCTCGCAGAAGGAACTCATGGAGATCGCCAAGTTCTTCCAGGGCCGCGAGATCGACGGACAGACCCGCTACGGCGTCTCGATCTTCACCGAACGCGGATCGGAAGGCATCACCATGGGCGCGACCGGCGCGCTCTATGCCTGGGGCTTCAAGTACGAGAACGAGCCGGGCAGCTACGACATGGCGGGCGCGGTAAACTCGCCTGAGGCCGTCGAAGCGCTCGAATTCTACAAGGAGCTCTACGAGTGCTGCACGCCGCCGGGCTACACCGACGCCTACATGGAACAGTCGCTCGACGCGTTCAAATCCGGCCAGGTGGCAATGGCGATGAACTGGTTCGCCTTCTTCCCGGGTCTTTATGCCGATCCGAACACCGGCGGCGACAAGATCGACTTCTTCGTGAACCCGCCGCAGAACATTGCCGCGTCCACGCTGGGCGGGCAGGGTATCTCGGTTGTCGCCTACTCGGAAAAGCAGGACGCAGCGCTTGAGTACATCAAGTGGTTCGCCCAGCCTGATGTCCAGGCCAAGTGGTGGGAACTGGGCGGCTACTCGGCGCACAACTCGGTGCTTCAGGGGCCGACCTTCAAGGACTCGGCGCCCTTCGCCGGAGACTTCCTTGTCGCCATGGATGGCGTGCAGGACTTCTGGCAGGAGCCGGCCTATGCCGAACTGCTCCTCGCGATGCAGAAGCGGCTGCACGACTACATCGTGGCCGACCAGGGCACCGCTCAGGAAGCCCTCGACAAGTTGATCGAAGACTGGACCGAAGTCTTCGAGGACGAAGGCAAGCTCTAAGCTTCCTCCCGAGCGACGGCGTGGCCCTTCGGGGCCGCGCCTGACCCGACACGCCAGCACCGGGACACCCCATGACTTCTTCGATCGCAGATCGTGCCGCCAAGGCGACCCCGCCACAGGTGGCCCGGCGTATCCGTGGCTTCTCGGATCGCACCATCGCATGGATATTCGTCGCGCCGACCATCTTCCTGCTTCTGGCGGTGAACATCTTCCCGCTGATCTGGACGATCCGGCTCTCGTTCACGAACTTCCGCGCGAACCGCAACCGCGAGGTCGAGTGGGTGGGGCTTCAGAACTACGAGCGGATCCTGACCGACAGCGATATCTGGCTCACGATGCAGGCCACGGCGCATTTCCTGTTCTGGACCATCTTCTTCCAGGTCCTGATCGGCTTCACTCTGGCCTATCTGATCAACAAGAATTTCAAGGGCTCGCCCTTCTGGACGACCGTGATCGTCCTGCCGATGATGCTGTCCCCGGCAGTGGTGGGCAACTTCTGGACCTTCCTCTACCAGCCGCAGATCGGACTCTTCAATTACATTGTCGCCTTCTTCACCGGCGCCGATCCCTCAAGCTTCGAGATGATCGGTTCAGTCAATCTGGCGCCATGGTCCATCGTGATCGTGGACACCTGGATGTGGACGCCCTTCGTGATGTTGATCTGCCTCGCCGGTCTCAGATCGATCCCCGACTACATCTATGAGGCCGCCGAGATCGACCGTGCGTCCAAGTGGCGGCAGTTCTGGACGATCACCGTCCCGATGACCTTGCCCTTCCTGATGCTGGCGGTGCTCTTCCGGGGCATCGAGAACTTCAAGATGTTCGATCTGGTCGTCCAGCTGACAGGCGGGGGGCCCGGCTCGGTGACGGAACTCACCTCCATCAACCTGAAACGGGAAGCCTTCGAGAAATGGCGCACGGGCTATGCCAGCGCGTACGCCATAATCCTTTTCGTGACGGTCTTCGGCCTTGCCTCGATCTACGTGAAGGCCCTGAACGCGGTGAAAGACAGATGAGCGCCTATTCCATCACCGAACCGTCGAACCGGCAGAAATGGATCGCCGGCACGCTCGTGGTCCTCTATGCGGTCATCACGATGATCCCTCTCCTCTGGATCATCGCGACCGGGTTCAAGTCGCCGTCCGACGCCATCAGCTATCCGCCCAAGGTCTTCTTCGAGCCGACGGTAGAAGGCTACGTAAACCTGTTCACGACGCGCACCCGTCAAACCGAGGAATACCTCGCCGCGAACCCGCCCCAGACCTGGTACGAGGAAATCGTGCGCCAGTACGACATGGTGATCGTCGGGCCGTCGCGCT
Source organism: Silicimonas lutimaris (assembly GCF_047314965.1). Classification (NCBI taxonomy): domain Bacteria; kingdom Pseudomonadati; phylum Pseudomonadota; class Alphaproteobacteria; order Rhodobacterales; family Paracoccaceae; genus Silicimonas; species Silicimonas lutimaris. Next base: position 16,849 of record NZ_JBLBVK010000030.1, read on the forward strand.
ATGGCGAACGCTTCCTGAACTCGGTCATCATCGGGTTCGGCTCGACCTTCCTGGCCGTGTTCCTGGGCACCATGGCGGCCTATGCCTTCTCGCGCTTCCGGGTGCCGCTGAAAGACGACCTGATGTTCTTCATCCTGTCGACCCGAATGATGCCGCCCATCGCGGTCGCGATCCCGATCTTCCTGATGTTCCGGGAACTGGGTCTCAGCGATACCCATCTGGGCATGATCCTTCTCTACACGGCGGTGAACATCTCGCTGGCCGTCTGGCTGATGAAGTCCTTCATCGACGGTATCCCGCGCGAGTACGAGGAAGCCGCGCTGATCGACGGCTACACCCGGTTCCAGGCCTTCATGAAGGTCGTGCTGCCACAGGCCGCGACCGGCATCGCCTCGACCGCGATCTTCTGCCTGATCTTCGCCTGGAACGAATACGCCTTCGCCGTCCTCCTGACCTCGGGCAACGCGCAGACCGCGCCACCCTTCATCCCGACGATCATCGGGGTGGGCGGACAGGACTGGCCCGCCGTCGCGGCAGGCGCGACGCTGTTCCTGATCCCGGTCATGGTCTTCACCGTGCTTCTCAGAAAGCATCTCCTCAGGGGCATCACATTCGGAGCGGTGCGCAAATGACGGAAAACATTTCACAAGAAAGGTTATCCACAGGTTGCCATACCTTTTGCCATACGCTTTGCCGACGTCTTGCAGACGCTTTGCCGACCGGCCGGGAGACAGCTCATGTCTGACTTCGTGAACGGCCTTCTGAAGCTCCGCCGCGGCCCGTGGGAGATGGTGGCCTCCATCCTCATCGCCCTTGGCGTCATCATGCTGATGCAGCCCTTCGTGATCTGGGCCTATACCTATTCCTTCATCGTGACGCTGGTGGGAACGGTCATGTTCATCGTCGTCAGCCACTTCCCGGAGGGCGACTGATGGCCGAGATCGTAATCAAGAATTTGCGTAAGGATTTCGGGGACTTCAATGCCGTGAAGTCATCCTCCTTCACGATAGGAGACGGCGAGTTCTTCATGCTGCTCGGTCCCTCCGGCTGTGGCAAGACCACGACTCTTCGGATGATCGCGGGACTGGAACTGCCGACATCGGGCGAGATCTATATCGATGGCGAGGAAGTGGGCCAAAGACCCGCATCCGAACGCGATATCGCCTTTGTTTTCCAGATGTTCGCGCTCTACCCTCACATGAATGTTCGCAAGAACATCTCCTACCCCCTGATAAGTCAGGGCATGCCCCGCGCAAAGGTGAAGGAGAAGGTCGCCGAAGTCGCCCGCATCCTCGGAATCGAGGACATTCTCGACCGCCCCGTCGGCGGACTTTCCGGCGGCGACCGCCAGCGCGTCGCCCTCGGCCGAGCCATCGTGCGCGAACCTAAGGCGTTCATGATGGACGAACCCCTCGGCGCGTTGGATGCCGAGTTCCGGGAGCACATGGCGGAAGAACTGCGCGCACTTCATGACCGCATGGGCGCGACAACCGTCTACGTCACCCATGACCAGCTCGAGGCGATGCAGATGGGAGACAAGATCGTCGTTATGAATCATGGGGTTATCGAGCAGTTCGGCGTGCCTCAGGACATCTACGACTGGCCGGCCACGATGTTCGTGGCAGAGTTCATTGGCTCACCACCGATGAATTTTCTCCGCTTCGACGGGGTGGCTGAAGCGGGCCGGGGCAGCGTCCAGATGAACGGGCACGATTTCCTTGTTCCCGACCTGCGCGATGGCGCAAAGGGCCCTCTTGTCCTCGGTGTCCGCCCCGAACACGTCCATCTCAGCGAAGCTGCCCCCTATAGGGGCAAAGTGATAGCAACCGAGTATCTGGGTACGACGCAGATCGTGACGATCAAGACGCCGAACGGAGAAATCAAGGCGAGGACCGGATCGGAAGCATCTGTTAATGCAGGTGAAAATGTCGGTCTCGAATTCAACGGAAACACGGTGACGGTATTCGAGGCCAACACCGGTATCGCGCTTCGCTCGGCTGCGAACGAGAGGGTTCTTGCTCATGGCTGACGTAGTTCTCGATGGTGTGAGCAAGAGCTTCGGCCGCGACATTGCGGTCGCGGATATCTCGATGGAAGTGCCCGACGGTGCATTCGTTGTCCTTCTTGGACCGACCGGTGCAGGCAAGACGACGACCCTGCGGCTGATTTCCGGGCTGGAAGAGCCCGACCGCGGCGACATCCGCATTGCCGGCCACTCGGTGGCGGGTCTCACACCCGCCCAGCGTGACGTGGCGATGGTCTTCCAGCAGTATTCGCTTTACCCGCATATGACCGTGCGGGAGAACCTCGCCTTCCCGTTGAAGTCCCCGATCCTGAAAACGCCCGCGGAGCAGATCGCAAAGCGTGTGGCTGAAGTCGCGGAAATTCTTCAGATTTCCCACAAGCTGGACAACAAGGCGACAGCGCTTTCGGGCGGCGAAATGCAAAGGGTTTCGATTGGTCGCGCGTTGGTCAGGCGTCCGAATGTCTACCTCATGGACGAGCCATTGTCCTCCCTCGACGCCAAGTTGCGCGCCGATCTGAGGGTCGAGTTGAAGCGCATCCAGTCCGATCTTGGCGCGACGCTCCTTTATGTGACTCACGATCAGATCGAAGCCATGACCATGGCGACGCATGTGGGCGTGCTGGATCATGGGAGACTCGTTCAATATGGGACGCCGCGCGAGATATACGAGAACCCGGTCAGCCTCTATGTCGCCGGACGCCTTGGAATCCCCAGGATCAATACGCTTCCGGCCAATCTCTTTCCCGGCGCTCCATCGGGAGCAAAGACTATCGGGCTTCGTCCGGAGCACATCGCGGAAGGCGACGGAAAGGCTGCAAAAGTCGTTCGGGTTGAACACCTTGGCGACCAGACCCGCCTGCATCTCGATCTGGATGGCCACGGGATTATCACGCTGGCCGATCCGCACACCAAACTGAAAACCGGCGACGCAATCGCCATTGCGCCGCGCGACCCGCTCTATTTCGATGCCAGCGGCGCGCGTATCTGAGGGAGGAACACGAGGATGCCGCAGTTCATCAACAGCCGTGAAAGGCTGGTCAACGAAGCCATAGACGGAACGTTGCGCACAGGCGGTGGGCGACTGGCGCGTCTGGATGGCTATCCGCACATTCGTGTCGTCGTTCGAACGGATTGGGACAAATCCAAGGTGGCGCTGATTTCGGGCGGTGGATCGGGGCACGAACCCAGCCATGCGGGGTTTGTCGGCAAAGGCATGCTGACGGCGGCGGTCTGCGGCGATGTTTTCGCCTCGCCCTCCGTCGATGCCGTTCTCGCGGGTATTCTGGCCGTCACGGGCGACGCGGGATGCCTCCTGATCGTGAAGAACTACACTGGCGACCGTTTGAATTTCGGCCTTGCCGCGGAACGCGCACGGGCCTTTGGCCTCAATGTCAGCATGGTGGTGGTCGATGACGATGTCGCCCTGCCGGATCTTCCGCAGCCGCGCGGCGTTGCCGGCACCTTGTTCGTTCACAAGATCGCCGGGGCACTGGCAGAGCAGGGCGCATCGCTGGATGACGTGACCGAGGCGGCGAAGCGCGTCATCGACGGAGTGGCCTCGATCGGAATGTCACTGGATACCTGCACCGTTCCTGGGTCTCCGAAAGAAGAACGAATTGCCTACGGGAAGGCGGAACTGGGGCTTGGCATTCATGGTGAGGCGGGCGTGGAGCAAGTCGATTTCGCCGGCGCAGCCGCGGCGATGGGAATGGTCGTGGATCGCCTTGCGCCGTCGATGGGTGAGGGCAATTACGTTGCTCTTCTCAACAATCTGGGCGGCGCGACACCGCTGGAGATGGCAATCCTCGCCGAGGAACTGGTTGCATCGCGGATCGGTTCCAGGATTCAATGGATGATCGGTCCCGCACCCATGATGACCTCGCTGGACATGCAGGGCTTCTCGGTTTCGGTGCTTCCTGTCAGCGCGGCTGACGAAGCGGCGCTTATCGCCCCCGTCGCTCCCTGGGCTTGGCCAGGCTGCCACAGGGTGGAGGAGATCGTGGTCGTGCCGTTGCCCGATGGTTTGACACCGATCCAGCCGAAGCCGTCGAAGGACGACCGCATGGCCGCGTTCCTCGCACGCTGCTGCAACGCGTTGATCGCTGCGGAAAGCGACCTGAATGCGCTCGACGCCAAATCCGGTGACGGTGATACTGGCTCTACTCTTGCCTCCGCCGCGCGCGCCTTGATCGAAGCTCGTGATCGCTTGCCTCTCGCCGATGCAACTCAACTATACCGGGCGATCGGTCTTGAGCTGAGCCAGACGATGGGAGGCTCCTCCGGCGTTCTTCTCGCGATCTTCTTCGCCGCCGCAGGTGACGCCTCCGCCAGCGGGCAGGATGCGGTCGGGTCTTTGAAGGCCGGTCTCGATCGGATCCGTCAGGTCGGAGGTGCGGCGCAAGGCGATCGCACGATGATCGATGCTCTGGAACCGGCGCTCGATGCCCTGTCCGAAGGTGTCGCCTCCGCGGCTTCAGCAGCGAGAAAAGGTGCCGATCACACCGCCTCGATCACCAAGGCAAAGGCCGGGCGTGCAAGTTATATTGCGGAAGCTAGCCTGAAGGGTCACAACGATCCCGGCGCCGAGGCAGTGGCGCGACTCTTTGAATTCATGGCGACTGATGCGCAGGTGACCCACTGACATGTACCTTGGCTTGGATCTTGGAACCAGCGGCGTAAAGGCTGTTCTCATTGACGAAGAGCAGTCAGTCGTCGCTTCGGCCAGCGCCTCTATTGATGTTTCGCGTCCTCATCCGGGTTGGTCGGAGCAAGATCCTGCAGATTGGATTGCGGCGACCGAGGCCGCTCTCAGCCAGTTGTCCGCCGAGATCGATCTCTCCGGGGTAAGGGGCATTGGGCTTTCCGGTCACATGCATGGCGCGACTCTCCTTGGGAAGGACGATGGCGTCCTGCGGCCGTGCATTCTGTGGAACGACACCCGCTCCCATGCCGAGGCGGCGGAACTTGATGCCGATCCTGCGTTTCGGGCAATCACGGGAAACATCGTTTTTCCGGGGTTCACCGCGCCGAAACTGGTCTGGGTCGAGCGGAACGAGCCTGAGGTCTTCCGTGACGTCGCGCGTGTGCTTCTTCCGAAGGACTACCTGAGGCTCTGGCTGACCGGCGAGGCGGTGTCGGAGATGTCGGATGCGGCGGGAACCAGCTGGCTCGATACGGGCGGGCGCGACTGGTCGGACGAACTCCTTGCCAAGACAAACCTTGATCGCTCAACCATGCCGAGACTGGTCGAGGGTTCGGAAAATTCCGGAGCATTGCGCTCCGACATCGCCACCCGTTACGGATTACCCGCCGGGGTTCCTATTGCAGGAGGAGCGGGCGACAATGCGGCCTCCGCCATCGGAATGGGGGTCGTTTCGCCCGGACAGGCGTTTGTTTCGCTTGGAACATCCGGCGTTCTCTTTGCCGCCAACGAAAGCTATCGCCCCGATCCGGCTACGGCGGTGCATACGTTCTGTCACGCGATTCCAGGGGCTTGGCATCAGATGGGAGTCATCCTTGCCGCGACCGATGCGCTCAACTGGTATGGCCGGTTCGTCGGACAGGATGCGGCAGCATTAACAGGTGCTTTGGATGCGCTCGAAGCTCCCGGAAAGACGGTCTTCCTACCCTATCTTGGCGGGGAAAGAACGCCACTGAATGATGCCGGGATTCGCGGGGCGTTTCTTGGACTTGAGCATGCGACAGATCAAAAGGCAGGCACGCGCGCTGTTCTCGAAGGGGTGGCGTTCGCGCTCCGCGACTGCAGGGATGCGCTTTCGGCAACGGGAACACGGATCGATCGTCTGACCGCCGTGGGTGGTGGCGCGCGTTCCCGGTATTGGCTCAAGGCGATTGCCACCGCACTGAATTGCCCGATCGATCTGCCGTCGTCGGCAGAGCTCGGTGCGGCGTTCGGCGCCGCCCGGCTCGGGATGATGGTTGCCACTGGAGAAATTGAAACGGTCGCGACGCCGCCGCACATCTCGGATAGCATCGATCCGGAGACTTCCCTGATGGTGGCATTCGACGAGGGTATGTACCGGTACAAGGCCGCACAGAAAGCAATTGGAGAGATCAGATGACGTCGTTCTTTGGGGACATCCCGCAGATCCGGTACGAGGGCCCTGAGACGGACAACGAATTCGCCTTCCGTCACTACAATCCGGACGAGATGGTCGCGGGCCGCAGGATGGAGGACCATCTGCGCCTCGCAGTGGCCTATTGGCATTCCTTCGCTTGGGAAGGTGGCGACCCGTTCGGTGGCCGCACGTTCGATCGGCCCTGGTTCGGCGACGGAATGGAACTGGCCCGTTTGAAGGCCGACGTAGCCTTTGAGATGTTCCGCCTCCTTGGACAGCCATACTTCTGTTTTCACGATGCCGATGTTCGACCCGAGGGCCAAAGCTTCGCGGAAAATCTTCGGAACCTCGAAGAGATCACCGACTATTTCGCCGCAAAGATGGAAACCACAGGAACACAACTGCTTTGGGGCACGGCCAATCTCTTTTCGCACCGCCGTTTCATGTCGGGGGCGGCCACGAACCCGGACCCGGAGGTGTTTGCCTGGTCGGCAGCAACGATCAAGGCGTGCATGGACGCAACCCACAAGCTCGGTGGCGCGAACTATGTGCTTTGGGGTGGCCGCGAAGGCTATGAAACACTGCTGAACACAGATCTCGGGCGCGAGGCTGATCAAGCCGCGGCCATGCTATCGAAGGTGATCGACTACAAGCACAAGATCGGCTTCAAAGGCACCATCCTGATCGAACCCAAGCCGCAGGAGCCCACAAAGCATCAGTACGATTTCGACGTTGCCACTGTTTACGGTTTCCTGAAGCGGTACGGCTTGGAAAATGAGGTCAAGGTCAATATCGAGCAGGGTCACGCCATTCTGGCAGGCCACAGTTTCGAGCACGAACTCGCCCTTGCGGCTAGCCTCGGAATTCTCGGCTCCATCGATATCAACCGGAACGACTATCAGTCTGGATGGGACACCGACCAGTTTCCGAACAATGTGCCGGAGGTAGCCCTTGCCTATTACGAGATACTGAAATCTGGCGGCTTCACGACCGGAGGCACGAACTTCGACGCCAAACTGCGTCGCCAATCCCTCGATCCCGAAGACCTGATTCTGGCCCATGTCGGCGGCATGGATGTCTGCGCCCGGGGCCTCAAGGCCGCGGCTGCACTGCTGGAAGACGGTCGACTAGAGAAAATGCGTGCCGAGCGATACGCGGGGTGGGAAACTGACGCCGGCAAAAAGATCAAAGGCGCCAGCCTTGCAGAGCTGTCGGACATGGTGCTGTCCAGCGATCTCCGTCCCGAACCCAAATCCGGACGGCAGGAACGCCTTGAGAACCTGGTCAACGCGGTGATCGAGAAAGCCTAGAGTGGCCACGGTCGTCAGTTCTTGCCGACGCGTTCATCCTTGGCGCTGGCCGATGGCGTGCGTCCGGTCAGATGGGCGATCAGGGTGGCGCGCTTGACGTGGACGAACAGTGTAACCGGCCCGGTCCTGTGAACAGGTCTTACCGTCTGGCGCGTCTTCGGTTCCGGGAATGCGATTACATTACTCATCATCGATACTCCTGATCCTCCGACACTGACGAAACACTTTCTTTGTGGCCTAGTAAGGGCACAATCGGGGTATCAATTCGGTTAATGTTTCGCGCTGGAGCGGAGATTAAGGCAACACGAAAAGCCACAGCCAAATCGTCACAACCGATGCGACAGTCGAGAACAAGACAGACGAAGCAGCCACGCGTCGGGCGGCGCCGTACATGTTGGCGAAAATGTATGTATTTGCCCCCGGTGCCATCGCTGCGGTTAGCACCACCGATCGGAACGAGTCTCGGTCAAGTGCAAAGGATGTGGCAGCGATCCACGAAATCGTCGGATGGACGACAAGAGAGATGCAGCAAACCATAGCTATGGTTTTCAGGTCTCCCTCGGGGCGATATCTGACCAGCACGCCTCCCAACCCAAACAGTGCGGCGGGCAGGGCAGCTTGCACCATCATGTCGATTGCGTCGGTTAGGACATGCGGCATGGGAGCGGCCGTTACGTTGACCAAGAGCCCAAGTGCGAGGCCGATGACCAGCGCGTTCCGCGTCAATGCCCAGAACACCGAGGAGATCGCGCCGAAAAACCTCTTTCCCGAGCCTTTTGCAATCTCCATCGCCGTAACGCCCAACAGGAAACAGAAGGGGGCATGCAGCGCCACGATGGCATAATTGCCCACAAGTGCGTCCGGGCCGTAAGCTCGCTCGGTGATCGGCAGACCCAAAAGCAATGAGTTGGAAAACAGGCAGCAAAACCCGATTGCCACCGAATCCGGCCAGTTTCGTGAAAAGAGAAGCCGGGCTCCGAGTATCCCGAGGGCAAAACTCAGCGAGGCACCGAGATAGAAACTCGCCAGAAGGCCGACACTGAAGCCCTGATCCAGATCCAGCGTCGAGATTGCGCGGAACAAAAGGCAGGGAATGGCGAAGCTTTGCGTGAACTTGATGATGGCGTCCACACCGGCTTCGCTGAAATAGCCGCGCCACACGGATGCGTAGCCGAAACCGATCAGGATGAAGACTGGAAGAATGACATCAAGTAGGGCCTGCACGTGCGTCGCTCAGTCTGGCACGGTCAGACGCATGCCGTCGAAGGCCGGTTCGACATCCGCAGGTGTTTCGTTCAGAACCGTTTCGTAGTCGAGATCGACATGCATGTTCGTCAGAACGGCGCGCTTCGGGCCAACCTTTTCAATCCACTCCAGCGCCCGGGCGAGATGTGCGTGTGTCGGATGTGGCGTACGTCGCAGCGCATCCAGGATCCAGATGTCCAGTCCCTGAAGAAGCGACCATGAGTTCTCCGGGATCTCGGCGACGTCAGGCAGATAGGCCAGGGACTTGATCCTGAAGCCCAGCGCGTCGATCGATCCATGCCCCACGTGGAAGGGCTTGAACGTGATGGTGCCGCCGTCGCCTGTGATTTCGAAATCGCCCGAAATCGTATTCATGTCCAGAAGCGGTGGATAAGGCGAACCCGCCGGTTGATGGAAGACATAAGCAAAGCTCCCATACAGCCGTTCCTGAGTGGCGCCATCGGCCCATACAGGCAAGCGGCCTTTGCGGTTGAAGACGATCATGCGCAGGTCGTCGATCCCATGGACATGATCCGCATGGCCATGGGTGTATATCACCGCATCGAGGTCACCCACGCCCGCGTCCAGAAGTTGCTGGCGCATATCGGGCGAGGTGTCGATCAGGACACGGGTTGTACCTTCCTCGGTGACGCGCTCCACCAGAAGCGAGCAGCGTGTTCGCCGGTTCTTGGGATTGTTCGGGTCGCAGTCGCCCCAGTTTCCACCCAGGCGAGGGACACCGCCGGATGATCCGCACCCCAGTATCGTGAAGATCAGTTCCGCCATCTTGCCGCCTTGTCGAACAGTCTTGCGAAGTTGGCCTCTGTTTGCGCCGCAAACTTGGGATAGTCCATTCCGAACACCTCTGCTCCAACCCGCGCGGTGTCCGCGACGAAGGCCGGTTCGTTGCGCTTGCCCCTGTTTGGGGGCGGCGCAAGATAGGGTGCGTCGGTTTCCACCAGTATGCGGTCAACCGGTGCTGCCGCGAATATGTCTCTCAGGCTCTGGCTCTTGGGAAAGGCGGCAATTCCCGACATGGACAGATAAAACCCGAGAGCCAGGGCTTCCTCGGCCAGTTTGGGGCCGGAAGAGAAGCAATGCATGACACAGGAGTAGGCGCCGGCCTTGTGTTCTTCGCGCAGGATACGGGCCATGTCTTCGTCGGCATCCCGTGCATGAATGATCAAGGGCAATCCCGTCTGCCGGGCTGCTTCGATGTGGATGCGAAGACTGGTTTGCTGAACGCTCTTGGTGTCTGCGGTGTAGTGATAGTCGAGCCCAGTTTCGCCGATGCCGACGAATTTCGGATGCTTCGCAATGGCAACGAGTTCGTCCACGCTTGCAAGAGGTTCGTCCGCTGCAGACATCGGATGCGTTCCGGCCGCAAAAAAAATGGCGTCATGTGCCTCGGCCAGCGCGCGGACTTGCGGAAGAAGCCTCAGCTTCGTGCATATGCTGACCATCCGATGCACTCCGCGAACTGCAGCTCGGTTCACCAGATCATCCAACTCGCCCTCGAACTGCGGGAAGTCGAGGTGGCAATGGCTGTCGGTGATCAGGGGGTGTTCGGAAATCTCTGGCATGATTGCCGTATTATGGATGCGCGCCCGGTGGTCAAGATTGGCCGGCCGTTTCATTGATCTGAAGCAGGGCGTCCAGGACAAGAGACGCGGGGTCGATGTTCACGGCGCGGCCATGGGCCATCCGTTGACCCAGAACCTGGTTTAGTTCGGCCCAGGCTTGCGCCTTCGAAAGGTTAGGCGAAAGGCGCGACAGAACCTCGGTCTCACCGTCTGCGACGTCGTGATCGACCACATGGCCGGCACCTGTTCGGGCAAGCCGCGCAAGTGCCTTGTCGATCATCCGGATAGTCAGATCGAGCCGATCCTCCGCACCGCGCTGGGCCGCATGTTCGGCTAGGGCAGTGGCTTTCTGACGGTCCATCCGGGGTGCGGATGAAAGCAATTCGACGATGCTCGTATAAAGCCCGACCCCGTCCAGCGCCGAAAGTCTCAAGGCCTCACCAACTGAACCGCCGGACAACTCGGCGAGTTCGGCGGACGCTTCAATCGTCATCCCGGCCTGCGCCAACGCCTGTGCAAGAGGTTCCGGTTCAAGCGACGAAAGCCGCAATTCCCGGCATCTGGACCGGATCGTCGGCAAGAGACGGGCGGGGCGGTGGCTGACAAGAAACAGAACCGCGTTTCTGGGCGGCTCTTCCAGAACCTTCAGAAGCGCATTCGCGGCTGCCGTGTTCATCTCGTCGGCGCTATCCACGATGACCACGCGGAACCCGCCATCTGTGGCGCTGAGGCCGAAGAAGCTGTTCAGCTTGCGAACTTCGTCCACCGTGATCTGGGTCTTGAACCGCTTTTTATCCGCATCCCACGGACGCCGTATTGGCAAAAGACCCGGCTCGGACATCGCCGCAATCCGCCGTGAGACGGGGTGGTCGCCTGCCACGCTCAGGTCGCTTACGAAAGAAGCGTCGCCGAAGAGGGGATTCTGGCCGCCCACCGGCCGTGCCAGAAGAAAGCGCGCCGCGCGCCATGCCAAGGTCGCCTTCCCAACTCCCTTTGGTCCGGTCAACAGCCATGCATGATGCATTCGACCGCTTTCGATCGCCTCCAAGAGAGCGTCCTCGGCGGCCTGCTGGCCAAATAACGCGGCGGTCTCCCGAGGATGTGGTGCGCCTTCCAGCCGATCGGCTTCGGGTAGGATCTCGTCGCTCACAGGAAGGCATCCAGACGGCTGGCAATTTCCTCGGCGACAACGGCGGCGTCCCTTGCCCCATCGACAAGCCAACAGCGATCGGGAGCGTCCCCGACAAGTCTCAGAAAGCCCTCACGAAGCTTGATCTGGAATTCCAGGCCCATGTCCTCGAACCGGTCTTCACCGCTCTTCCTTGCCAGACCGCGCCGAAGAGCGTCCTCGGGTTTCATGTCGATCACAAAGGTCAGGTCGGGGTCCCGTCCGATCACCGCCGAATGAAGCTGGTCCACCAACTGCCTGAGGTCACCCCGCGCCGCGCCCTGGTAGACCCGTGTGGAATCCGCAAACCTGTCCGTGATTACAACCGCGCCCCGTGCCAGCGCCGGCAAGATCGTCTTCTCAAGATGATCGCGGCGTGCAGCGGTAAACAGAAGGATCTCGGTCTCGGCGGACCAGCGTTCCGGATCTCCTTCAACCAAAAGACGCCGGATCTCTTCGGCGCCCGGCGATCCGCCCGGTTCACGTGTCAGAACAACATCAACGCCCTTGCGTTCAAGGTGCGCGGCCGCAAGCCTAGCTTGCGTCGACTTGCCCGACCCGTCAATGCCCTCGAAACTGATGAAACGTCCGACACTCATTCCATGAGCGTCTGCACCTGTCCCATCGCCTTGTCAAACAGGACGTAGGCGGAAGCCCGGACTTTAGGAAGAAAACCACCTTCGACCACATCGCGATCGGCAACCAGGGGTATGCGCTTCTCGGGCATGTCGGGGGCCGTGACCACCAGTTCCGCAACTTTGTCACCGGCCGCGATCGGCGCTTTGAGCGGTCGGCGATAATCCACACGGGTTTCAACCGTATCCCCGCCGATGGCAGGCAACAGAAGCCGGATATCGCTCTCCGCAACCGCATTTAGACTTTGATGGTCGCCCAGCCAGACCGGGATTTCTGTCACGACGTGGCCCGCTTTTGCAAAGTTTTTTTCGACAAACTGCCGGAAAGCCCAGTTGATCATCGCTTCGGCTTCCTGGCGTCGGTCGGCTTGCGTTTGCAGCCCCGTAAAGACGAATACAATCCGCCTGTCACCTTGAACGGCAGACCCAACGAGGCCATAGCCCGCCTCCTCGGTGTGACCGGTCTTGAGTCCATCAGCACCCAACCCGAGCCCCAATACCGGATTGCGGTTGAAACGGTTTGCAGGCGCGCGACTGTCGAAGTCATATTCTTCGAGAGCGAAATACTTGTAGTATTCTGGGAAATCGGTGATCAGCCGCGTCGCGAGTATTCCCAGATCACGCATTGACATGCGATGTCCCGGTTCCGGCCATCCGGAAGAGTTTGTGAATGTGGAATTCGTCAGGCCGATTTGGGGGGCCATTGTGTTCATATTCTTGGCGAAATCAGCTTCCGTCCCTGCGAGTCCTTCGGCCACCACGACGCAGGCATCGTTCCCCGATTGAACGATGATTCCCTTGATCAGGCTTTCGACATCTGGCTTGTCCAATTCATTCAGGAACATGGTCGAGCCGCCCATGGACTTGGCCTTTGTCGAGACGCTGAAAATGCTATTCAGTTCAATCGGCTTACCATCCGGCATTTTCATTCCGGTCCGAAGCGCATTGAATAACATGTAGAGCGTCATCAGCTTTGACATCGAGGCGGGTGGCAAAGGCTCATTGGCGTTCTTTTCAAACAGGACCGTATCGTTGGTCACATCATAAATATAGGCTGCCGTGGCCTGTGTCTGAAAAGCTGCACGCGCCGGTTCGGGCCTGACGCCGCAGGCGGAAACAAGGATGATGGCGAAGAGAAACGTGAGGCGACGTATCATTTTCGGTCTCCTGGTCAGTTTGGCGACAGGAAGGCGTCTTTATAGCCAAGTTGCTTGATCTGTGCGAGCAGCGCTGCCTGGTCGTCGGTCGTGGAGATCGGGCCGACAAACACACGCCAAAGCGTCGCGTCGCCCGACTGCTGTCCACGGATCTCCGGGACGATGCCCGCTTGTCTCAGACTGGCCGCTGCTGCGCTTGCGTTCTCCTCGACACTGAAAAGACCGACCTGAATATAAGGGTTCCTGACACTCGACGGCGCGGAAGCGCGCGGAGCGGGTCTTTCTTCGGAAAGCTCTGCCTCTGCAATGGCCGCGGCAGCAACGGTTGTCACAGGATCGAGCGGCGCGGTTTCGACTTCGGGGACAGCAGCACTCTCGGCCGCGGCTTCGAGCTCTCCTGCATCGGCTTCTGGCTTGTTGCGCAGGCTTTCGCGGAACTTCGCCCAGAAGCCTTGCCTTTGTGGCTGATCGGCGACTTCGGCTGCGACGGTGGCACCGGCAACAGCTACCGTCGCGGCGGCACTGTCAGAGCCGTCGTCCGCATCCGCTTCCTCTTCGACCGTCCCTGCTTGATTGTCTTCATCAGAAAGCGGCAGCGGTTCCGGCTCCAGTTCGATCTTCTCCTGCCGGACCACGACGATGCTGAGGTCGGCCGGTTGCCCCGCCAGCATACCGAGGGCTGCGGCAGCATCGGAAGAAACCTGGATTCGAGGGCCTGGGTTCGCGCGTTCTCGGCGGAACAAGGCGCCCGATACGGTCTGGCCATTTCCTGTGTTCGTGATCTTGGCGCGTTCAGGATCGCCCACGTCGGGATGCGCGACCCAGACGCCGCCAAGAGACGGCCTGCCGTCCCAAAGCCCCTTGTCGGTCACGCTGAAGATATCGGGCTGCTCGACGTCGCGAATTTCGACGCGTGGCCCGTCCGGGCCCAACGCCACCTCTGCCTCGTCCGCGGTTTTCGTATTCGTCAGCTCCTGGCATCCTGCAAGGAAAACCGCCGCGCAAAGTACAACCGCCGTCAACCGTGCCGGGGTAATCGTCATCTGCCTGCTCCTTGGCCCTAAGGCCGTTCCTCGAGACTTTTGGGTGAGCCTTTGAATTGGCCCCTGTTGTTTGGTAGGAGTGTATATTGAACAAGGGTTCATGAAAAGCCGTCCAAAGCCATTCAGCAGGACGGTGCCGAAAGCCCCTTCACGCTACCTTCTTTTGCGACTTTCAGAATCGTGTTGCTGCCGATAACAAGGCCCGACCGGAGGAGTGGCAGAGTGGTCGAATGCACCGGTCTTGAAAACCGGCGTGCGTGAAAGCGTACCGTGGGTTCGAATCCCACCTCCTCCGCCACCCATCAATTCAGCTGAATGCTTTCTGGTCTCTCTGAAGTCCAGTAAGTATTGATTTTCAGTCGTTTGCGGCGCAAGTCCAGTTTTGTTGGATTTCATTCGCTTGTATCTGTATGCTTTCCTTGTGTGGTATGGAAAGTGGTATTCAGATGGCCCTGTCGGGCAAACTGACTAAGAAGCTGGTAGAGAATCTCGGACCAGGCCGTCATGGCGATGGCGGAGGGCTTTACCTCGTCGTTGATCCCAGTGGGGCGCGACGGTGGATTGTCCGGGTCACCGTCAAAGGACAGAAGAATCGTAAAGGCGCTCCGCTCCGAACGGATTTTGGCTTGGGCGGCGCTGATGTCGTCACCTTGCATCAGGCGAGAGACCGGGCGCTGGAGTATCGCCGGATGGCGAAGCAGGGCTTGAACCCGAGGTACAACGCCAGGCAGGAAATCCCGACGTTCGAGGAAATCTCACAGCAGGTTCACATCGAGCGGATGCCGACTTGGAAGAACGCCAAGCACGGTCAGCAGTGGATTAACACTCTGCGCGAATATGCCTTCCCCAAAATCGGACGCATGCCAGTCGATAGTATCGGACAGCCCGAAGTGTTGATGTGCCTCTCTCCCATCTGGACGGAGAAGCATGAGACCGCGCGGCGCCTCTCGCAGCGCATCAAGACGGTTCTGGATGTCGCCAAGTCAAAAGGCTTTCGATCCGGCGAGAACCCTGTGACAGCCATCAAGGACGCCAGGGTGCTTCCAAGCGTCAAGGCCAGACCAAAGCACCATGACGCGATGCCATGGCGCGATGTGCCCGCCTTTTACTCCAGATTGGATTCCCGGAGCGCGATTGCTGCCAAGGCGCTCATGTTCACGATACTGACGGCCAGCCGCACCTCCGAGGTGCTTGAGATGAAATGGCCGGAAGTCGACTTCGAGGCGCGGCTATGGACTGTACCCGCAGAGCGCATGAAGGGTGGCAAGGCTCATCGCGTCCCCCTGACTGACGAGACGCTGCGGATTCTGGAGCCGCTGAAGGCCATGAAGTCCGAGTATGTCTTTGAAGGGCAGAAGCGGCACAGTCCACTCTCGAATATGTCCATGCTGATGCTCCTCCGTCGGATGGACGCCAATGGGTTCACCGTTCACGGCTTCCGAAGCAGCTTTCGGGATTGGGCCGCTGAAGCGGCGAATGCACCGAGGGAGATTGCTGAGGCCGCATTGGCACATCAGGTGGGGTCTGATGTCGAACGGGCATACGCTCGCTCCGATTTGCTCGAAAGACGCCGCCGACTAATGACCGATTGGACGGATTTTGTTCAAGATACAGGTCGAGGTGAAACTTAATGTATTGCCCCCCCGGTTACATGGATTGGCACCAGTTGAGGGCGCATACGCGCTTTCTCGCTCAACACATAGTCCTAGCCGACGTATTCGAGCGACTAGGTAAAAATCCACGTGAAGCTCTGGAAGACGAACTCCACCCACAAAGGGTCCTACTTGATTTGAACAAGCGAGACCTGGCAAATTGCGGCATCCGAAAAACCGACTTTCAATTTGATGTGGAAGTGGTCGCGTTTTGGTTGCTAGTAAACATATGCGATCAATACGAGCCAACAATCTGCTCGCCTTCAGGGCATCTACTTAAAGCTCCTGAGCCACTCTTTTTCCATCCAGACCAGTTCTTCTACTTTTTTCTCGACTTTCCCTTAAGAGAAATGGCCGAGCTGGCGACAATCTATCAAGAGTACGATGCAAAGCGAATGAATGGGAGCGACTTTTGGGATCGTTTTTGCTGTATCGACGCTGACAGTGGGTTAGTAACTCACAAGAACCAGACGATAAGGCATTTGATAAATTTTTATGAAGGTGGCGAAGCCTTGGAGCAAGGCACGAGCGAAATATTTGAGAAGCATGTTAAGCCCTTTTTGGGTTGGTCCATCGTCCTTGACCCTTCGAACTTGCCGGAGACAAATGGCCAATTGCTGAAGGACTTACTTCTTGGAGAATCCTATTGGTACGACGGCGACGACTCCAAGGTGCAGGAACGAATGAAGAAGCGCGGCCCGAAGCCTAGCGGTGCAAAAAGTGAGTTTCTGCTACGCTACCCAGAGGGCAT
Organism: Silicimonas lutimaris; assembly: GCF_047314965.1. Taxonomy (NCBI): domain Bacteria; kingdom Pseudomonadati; phylum Pseudomonadota; class Alphaproteobacteria; order Rhodobacterales; family Paracoccaceae; genus Silicimonas; species Silicimonas lutimaris. The sequence continues at coordinate 33,498 of NZ_JBLBVK010000030.1, forward strand.
ACCCGAAGGACTATCGGCGGAGGCTGTTGCCGCTGAATTGACAGAGGCGGGCTTTTCTATTGGTAGGCGACAGGTGTCATACTACGACCGCGAGGTCCGGAGGTGGAAGTAATTGGAAGTATTCCAATTGTTGCCACTCAACTGACTGAAAGCAATAAATAATCAGTCTATCCTGTTGTAGCCCAATGGTGGGCCATTAGGAACTTAAGCATGGCAAAAATCTTTGAAGACAACCGGACATACGTCCTTGGAGACCCGGAGCTTAATGTTCTGGGGACCCGCGAGAAACTCGCACAATGGCGGCACCGAATGGTTGGTCCACCTTGGGTCAAGATAGGCCGGAAGGTGGCTTATCTTGGTGCCGATCTGAATGACTGGATGGCGGCGAACCGGACTGATCCGAGCAAGTCAAGCGGCACGACTACGCGGTCTGAGAGAACTCAGCCGAGGAGTGCCTGAAATGAAGGCCTCACAAATCAACCAGCAGCATGCTCGGCCGACCCGAAGCCACCACGAGACCTCCGACGCCTACGGGCGCGTCTTGGCCCATCTCGGCACTCGCCACCGCGTGATCGTGTGCAAAGATGCCATTCAGTGGATACTGCAGGCGAGACGCGGTCAGAGGCATGGCCAGCCGCGATGGGAGGCCCTGCACTATTGCCGCACCCACGATGCCTTAGTCCGGCTCAGCCATGCCTTCTGCAGCCGGATTGACCCCGCCGCGCTGACGATCCTGCTGGCCCTTCCCGACCAGATCGGAGGTGCCGCATGAGACCCAGAACGAAATGCCCCGACGGTGCGCTGCAACGCACCACCGGGGCGGAAGAGGAAACTGCTATGCGTGCTAATTTCCACTCCCAGATATATGCGACTTGCGGCGACCTGCAAAGCCGTCATCTCCAGAAGCGATGCGGTCTCAGTCCGCGCCGCTCGCGCCTGATCGCCGGCCTCTGCTTCGGGGAGGTGCGCTGATGAGCTGTGAAGTGACACAGAACAATCGTCGGCGCGTCTGCCGGATGCTCGGCCACACCCTGACGCTGAACGACGATGCCGAAGCCTGGGACGGGCTTTCGCTGGTCATGCGGCACCGCCTGACTGGATATGAGCGCGCCTGCCTGCTCATGGCGACCGTTCGCTCGATGGAGACAGAAGACGTGGCCTATGTGCTGCGAGCGATGGAAGAACGGGAAGGCATCGGGATGCCCTTGCCGCCCGTTCTCGATCCCATCGAGGATGCCACATGGTGGGCGGGTCTTGCCTCGGTGGAAGAGCGCAAAGCGGTTCTCACGGCCGCCTTCCTCAGCCTGTCTCCGAGAGACCAGGACGCGTTCCTGGCCCATGCCACGCGGAGGGCGGCCGCATGAGTTGGGATGCCATGTTCACCAAGGTGGGGGCCGGCAGCATGCCGGCCTCCCCCGACCTTCCCCCGATGATCTCGGCGCAGGCACTCCAGCGCACCGCGTTCCCGCCCGTCTCATGGCTTCTCCGGGACATGATCCCAGAGGGTCTGACGCTGCTGGCAGGCAAGCCAAAGCTGGGGAAGTCCTGGCTGGCTCTGCAACTGGGATACGGGGTGGCAACCGGATGCGAAGTGCTGGGCCGTCCCGTAGACCAGGGCCGCGTTCTCTACGCGGCGCTGGAGGACAATCCCCGGAGGCTCAAGTCCCGGCTCCAGAAGAGCACCCCTCCCTTTGCCGAATGGCCCGAGACCCTGTCCTTCGTCACCGAGTGGCCGCGCCTTGACGCAGGCGGTCTCGACACCTTCGAGGCCTGGGTCTCCCATACACCAGACGCGAAGCTGCTGATCGTGGATACTCTTGCGACGGTGCGCCCAAATGGGAACGCCAAGGAGAGCCAGTACCAGGGGGACTACGCAGCGCTACGTGGCCTCCACAGGCTCGCCAATGACACTGGTCTCTCCATCATCGCGGTTCACCATGTCCGGAAGGCCGACGCCGACGATCCGTTCGACACGGTCTCGGGATCAACAGGTCTGACAGGGGCCGCGGATACCACGCTGATCCTGACCAAGACGACGGACGGTGTCGTGCTCTACGGGCGCGGCCGAGACCTGCCCGAGTTCGAGAGCGCGCTTGGCTTCGATCCCGGCTCCTGCCTCTGGTCCGACCTCGGCCGTCCGTCCGACGTGTTCGGCAGCGAGACCCGGCAGGCCATCCGTATGGCCCTCAAGGCAGGCAAGCAGACACCGTCTGAGATATCCGAACATGGCGATCTGGACTACGAGCTCTGTGCGAAGACGCTCCAGCGCATGGTCGAAGGCGGCGAGATCGAGAAAGGTGGGCGTGGCCGCTACCGCCTCACTCCTGATCCGTTGTCCAGTTAAAACCCTGTCCAATCTGTCCATTTGTCCAGAACGCCTCACTGAAATGGACAATTGGACAGTTTGGACACCCCCCGGCATTGACGTGGCTCAATGGCCGCTGTTCGCCCTTAAGCGGTCATCTGAGTGATTGAGGCAGATGTCGCCTTCGAGCCCGAAGCGGACCTGCGCGGGAAGCGAATAATATACCATTGTTTGGGTGGATCAGAGCCTCGCAGCAACCGAGAAACGGAGGCTCAGATCATGCGCCACTTCTTATTTATCCGATGCTAAGTAGTAATCTTACCAGTGCAGCCTGTGTTCTCACGCCGGTCTTGGTGTATACTCTTGCGAGATGGGTGCGCGCAGTTGTAACGCTGATCGACTGTTTGTTTGCGGCGGACCTCAGGCTTTTTCCCAGCGCAATTTCACGCGCTATACGAAGCTGGCCGGGCGAAAGTCCGAAAACGGTTTTTGCGAACCGCAATCGGCGCTCAAGGTCTTCTTCACCGCTTATGCGTACGTAGGTGATGCAATCGCGAATCGAAACCTGGATGACGGCAACGCCTCCACAATCTTTCCGCCCGAGAACTACCGGGTACTGCGCCGGACCGCAGAACTCATCTGAAATTCTATGAGTTTCGAAGAAGCCATGATGGTTTCCGGATTGAGTGATCGCGCCTTGAAGCACCCCGTCCCATTCAGGCCTTTTGGCACGCAACTTGCCTTGGGACGCTCGCAGCAAGGGGTGCTTGTCCAGAAGTCCGAGCGTCGCCTGGCTCGCCCAGACGATGTTTCCTGCCCCGTCAACCCCAACGAAATGACCGGTCGCGCCCTCGATCTCTCGTTGGACAAATGAGTTGAAAACGATCTTCCATTGATCAGCAACGCGCCGCAGAATCCTGACATCGAAACTCCGAAGGTTCGCTCCGGTGGCGGTCCTCGACCAACTGTCGAACACAGCCCAGGCCAAATCACCGACCAGCTTGATACGCATGTTCTCCTGCCCAAAATCGACTAGGTCGGGTGTCAATCCTTCACGGAACACTCGTTTCATATGAGAGGCCACGGCCGGCCAGCCTTCGAGCACGGTCAAGCCTGCGACGTTGGAAACCAAGACGTCGTGCGTGTCATCATTTTGCACGAAGCAAGCGGCCCAGGCGTCGAAGTCCTTCTTCTGAAATGCGAGCGTCTCCGCACGAATGACTTTCGCAACGGCCGACAACGCATCGGCTTCGGGAGTCTCATCAGGTTCGGAGCACATATGGTTAAGATTAACCCAAACCGACACTGCATTCGATGATAGTTTAGCCAACAAACCTTGACGTTGGGCGCTTGTTTGCTTGGGGTCTGCCCCGGTGCTGAGGCTTAGTCGTGGATGACCTTGACGGAAGTGAAGCCCACCGGTCCATCAGGTGTCGCGCTAACGTCCACGATCAGAGAATATGACATTCCGGATATTTCCTGCTCGACCACGACTTGATAGTTCTCGCCCGATGGGCCGGTCGCGAGATCTTTTCGCAGTATCGTCTTGCCGTAGTCATCCAATATTTCTTGGCCATCTACGATCAGTCGGTCCACCCGCGTCGAGTTAACCGTTTCCGCGGCCGTGATGTCGGGCCGGGGGTTGTGGGTCATTGCCAAACAAAGAAACCCCTCATCAAACGAGTGGAACTGCTCACAATGGTGTTTTGGCTCCGCCGATATCACGCAATCCCGGCCATTACCTTGCGCATCCAGGACCAAGTGGATCGACATGAATCTGCCTTTCTCTGGCAGTGCCGGACAACCTGCGCTTTCCAGGTCAACTTCACCGGCAAGGGCTAAGGACGGCGCAGCAAACATCGATGCGCATACAAGTATGCTAACGCGGCCTAGACTTAAACTTTCAAAGTAGAACATCCAAAGACCCCAAGCCGTTTCTCGCTATTGATGTCACCGATAGTGTCGCAGATGTTCTTCGACGTCTGTCCTCCAAATTGACTACAAATCGCGACAGGGTTCTCAACTCTAAGCTGCGTTCTCGCGGAGCGCTCTTCGAGCAGACATCCTTCATGATGTGACCTCGGACGCGCGCGGTTCCGGCGTAGCTATCTCGGCGAGACGCAGGTGTTCCGGCCCTCCGTATCTGTCCTGGACCACGGCCTTCATCGGTTTGTCCCCTTGTTCGGATGGTTGCTATGACGACAAACCGGTTCTTCTTATTGATCGGCTTGGAGCTTGGGGTTTTGCACGTAGCGCACAAGGTTTGCCTTGAGCGAGGTCAATTCGTCTTGCGCCTTGCGAACTCGATCATCGGTTGCTTTGTTCCGCCAATCAGACCGTTGCACAACACCCGCGCCTTCAGTCCGGACCGATTGGTCGGACCTCGCCGGAAAGCCCAGACCATTCTGCCATTTCGACCCCTGAGGGAAATACTGCTTACGGTGGTGAAGTCTGACACATGCGGACATCGCATGCGCCGACGAAGATAAGCGCTCCACACCTTTTTTGGAGTTCACCCGTCCTCAGCGGGCACTTGATCCAGGTCATTGTGGGAAGCGGGTTTGTTCTGTTTTTTTGTCATACGGAATTAGGAACTATTTGGCCTGGGGGCTCGGTCGTTGTCTCATACCGATCAATACGCAATCGCCCGACGGCGTGCCGTTGCCAAGTACGGGTTCTTCGTTCACGCAGCCGTCTATGCCGCTGTGATGGTGTTGTTGGTGGTCATCAATCTGGTGATCTCACCAGGCAACATCTGGTTCATCTGGCCGTTGATTGGATGGGGATTTGCCGTTGCGCTGCACGGACTACGTGTATTTGTGCTGGCTGACAGAAACGACATCCTCGATGCGTTGACAGAGCGCGAGCTTCGCCAGTCAGACATCGGTAAACCGAAAGAAGGTGTGCCTCGGACGCAGCCGAAGTAGTGGCCGGGCGAGAGTTCGATATCGTTCTATGGGGCGCGACCGGGGCCACGGGGCGCCGCGCCGCGCACCATCTTGCCCGACGTTGCGCTGAGTGTGGACTCTCGCTGGCCATCGGCGGCCGGAACGAGGCAAAACTGAAAGCCCTGCGGCAGGATCTACCCGACGTGGGTCTCTCAATTGCCGTGGTGATAGGCAACAGCCATGACGCCGCTTTCATGGAAGCCATGAGCGCTCGGACGCACGTGGTGGCGTCCACCACGGGGCCTTTCGCGCTCTACGGAAGCGAACTGGTGGCGGCCTGTGCCAAGAACGGAACGCACTACTGCGATCTATCGGCGGAACCGCAATGGATGCGCGCCATGATCGACGCGCATGAAATTGAAGCTCGTGAAAGCGGCGCGCGGATCGTGCATTCCTGCGGACATGACTCGATCCCCTCCGATCTCGGCGTGCAGTTCCTGCAGGAGGCAGCGCGCGCCCGCTACGGCCAGCCGTGCCGGCGCGTCGCGACCCGCGTGACGCGGATGAAGGGCGGCTTCAGCGGCGGAACGGCCGCGAGTTTCCTCAATGCCATGCGGCTGCGTGAAACAGACCCGGAGTTCAGCCGGTTGTCCGTCGATCCGTATGCGCTGTGCCCCGAGGGAATGCGGGACGGTCCCGACGGCCCGGACCGCATGATGCCGATCGAGGTGACCTGGGACGCCAATCTGAAGGCCTGGACCAAGCCCTATTTCATGGGTCCGATGAATGCCAAGGTCGTGCGGCGCACCAATGCGATCATGGGTTACCCCTATGGGCGGGACTTCCGCTACCAGGAGACCGGCCTGACCGGTGGCGGGGTCGGGAGCTGGTGGGCTGCGATGCGCGATACCCTTTTCGGCCGGCTGTTTCTTATCGCCATGTCGATCCCCGCGACCAGGCGGATGCTTGAACGGCGGGTTCTGCCAAAATCCGGGGAAGGTCCGAGCAAAGAGGTGCGCGAAGCCGGCTCATACGAAATCGTGCAGGTGGGCGAGATGCCGGACGGAACCATCCTGAAGGCGCGGATCACCGGGCAGGGCGACCCAGGTGTGCGCTCGACGACGCTTATGCTGACGGAGGCGGCGCTGTGTCTGCGGCAGGACGCGGGGAAGATCACGGTCGGAGGAGGGTTCTGGACGCCTGCGTCCGCGATGGGGCCGCTCTTGCGGGACCGTATCGTGCAACACGCGGGACTGTCCTTCGACCTGATCGAGAATCCGCACCCCTGAATTAACAGGGGCCGCGCAGTTGAAAGAACGAGGAGGATTTGGACCATGACCGACACTGCTAAGACTGACTGGGATGCCATCGTCATCGGATCGGGCATGGGTGGTATGGCGGCAGCTGCTGCGTTATCGAAGGCCGGAAACAATGTGCTTCTGTTGGAGCAATACCAAGCACTGGGCGGTCTGACCCACAGTTTCACCATCGATGGCTTCCATTGGGACGCGGGCATCCACTATCTCAATCATGTCGCCCCGGAAGATCGTGAGCGGCGCATTCTGGACTGGCTGTCGGATACACCGATCGAGTTTGCCTCGATGGGCACGATCTTTGACAACGTCCATATCGGAGATGCCCCGCCGCTGGCCCTGTCTCGGCCCTATGAGGCGCAGGCGCGCGACTTGAAGGACAGGTTCCCCGAAGAGGCGGAGGCCATCGACGCATGGACCGCTGCGCTGAAAGATGGCCGGGATGCCGTGCTCAAGGTCACCGCGACCCGCGCGATGCCCGGCTTCGTCGGCACGGCGCTGAAGTGGTGGCACAGCCACGACATCGAACGCTGGTGCAAGCGCACGACGCAGGAGGTGATCGACGAGATAACCGACAATCCCGTTCTCGCAGAGGCCTTGGCCGCGCAGTGGTTCGATCATGGTGGCAGGCCCAGCAAGGCCAGCTTCGCCATGCATGCCCTGATCACAGGGGGCTACCTGCAAAGCGGCGCCTGGTATCCGAAGGGCGGGGGGGCAGCCTTTGCCGAGCATATCCTGCCGACGATCACGAAAGCGGGAGGCGAGGCTCGGGCCAACACCAGGGTCGAGACACTTCTGATCGAGGACGACCGGGTCGTCGGGGTGCGGACAGCCGAGGGGGAGGAGATCCGCGCGGATACGGTGATCTCGGATATCGGGGCCCGCGAAACGGTAAACACGCTGCTCCCCAAGGATTGCGGACACCAGGACTGGATCGACGAAATCAACGCCCTGCCGCACTCGGTCGCCCATTTCAGCCTGTTCGTGGGCTACGAGGGCGATATCGAACGTGCCGGGGCAACGCGGTCGAACCACTGGATCTACCCGGAAGGAAAGGTCGATGTCGTCTGGACCGACGCGCCCGACTCCCCGCCACCCGGCCTGTTCGTGTCCTTCGCCTCGTTGAAGGACCCCGCCCATGACCCCGGACCCTCGCAGAAATACGCCGGCGAAATCGTCGCCTGGGTCGACTGGTCGGCGGTGGAGACATGGGCGGGCAAGGAGCCGGGCTCGCGGGGTCAGGATTACGACGACTTCAAGGCCAAGGTGGCGGACAAAATGTTCAAGCTATTCGAGTCCTATTTCCCGGACCTCGCCAAGCTTGTCGTCTTCCGCAATCTCTCGACGCCGCTCACGACCCGCGCGATCACGGGGCATCACAAGGGCGCCTTCTACGGGATCGACACAACGCCCGACCGGCTGATGAGCGAAGCACTGCAAACCCGAACGCCTGTACCGGGGCTGTTCCTTGCAGGACAGGACGTGCTGAGCCCGGGTATCCCCGGTGCACTCTGGGGAGGTGTTCTGGCTGCGGCCTCCGTTGATCCGATGCTGTTTCGGCAAATGCCGAGCTAGACGGCGAGAGACGATGCGGACTGAACAAACAGCCAGGCGCAACTCTCGAACCGCGATAGAGCTAGGGCGCAGGTGCGCTTTGGCAGTCTCGCCCCAAAAGATCTTCGCCTTTCCAGAGCTGAACGCGAAACCGGACGGCCAAGACTGACAATGATCGAAAGCAAAGGAAAACGAGCATGCATTGGGTACTCTTGGCCTTGGGGGTTGGCATTGAAATCCTCGCCAGCGCGTCACTCAAATTGTCCGATGGGTGTTGTCAGAAAGATTTCAGTTGAGACGGGTGTGGCTGCCTCGTAGCGTCGTACTATGACCAAATCTGACCCGTTCAAGGGCTTTCAAAGCAGCCCGGAAATCATCCGCCTGGCGGTGATGCTGTACATTCGGTTCCCGCTGTCTCTCCGCAATGTTGAGGATCTGTTGCACGAACGCGGCGTCGAAATCAGCCATGAAACGGTTCGGTTTTGGTGGCACCGTTTCGGCCCGATGTTTGCCGCGGAGATCCGGAAGCGCAGGATCGAAGGCATGCGATCCAGTCAATGGCGTTGGCATCTGGACGAGATGTTCGTGAAGATCAATGGCGAACGCCACTACCTCTGGCGGGCCGTCGATCATGAAGGCGAGGTGCTTGAAAGCTTCGTTACCAAGACGCGTGACAAGAAAGCGGCATTGAAATTTCTCAGGAAATTAATGAAGAGGCATGGCCGTCCACACGTATTCGTCACGGACAAGCTGCGCTCCTATGGCGCTGCGCTGAAGGAAATCGGGTCGGCGGATCGTCAGGAAACAGGTCGCTGGCTGAACAACAGAGCTGAAAACTCACATCTTCCATTTCGACGACGAGAGCGAGCCATGCTCCGCTTCCGGCGCATGCGAAGTTTGCAGAAATTCGTCTCCGTTCACGCCTCAGTGCATAACCATTTCAATCAGGAACGCCACCTTTACTCACGAGAAAACTTCAAGCTGAACCGAAGCGCCGCTCTTTCCGAGTGGCGCGAACTTGGCGCGGGATAAAGGACAGCGCTACTTGCCTAACAGAGACGAGTTCGAATCCGTCTGACAGCACCAAGCTGAGAATTCACACCTTCCCTTCCGACGACGCGAGCGGGCGATGCTCCGTTTCCGGCGGATGCAAAGTCTTCAGAAATTCGCCTCTGTCCACGCCTCTGTCTCGAACCACTTCAATCGGGAACGCAGCCTCTCCAGCCGACCGCACTTCAAAGCCAGTCGCGCCGCCGCTCTCGCCGAGTGGCGCGGACTTTGCTCCGCATAAGGGACAGTCCAACTGTCCTAGCGGAGACTGGTTCGAATTAGTCTGCCAGCACCGTCTGCCAGCACCGTCTGCCAGCACCTTACCGACTATTCTTTCAGTCGATATCACGCATCATACCGGTGTCACTTTGATCGGGAACGCGCTACGCTTAAGAAAGTAAGACGCGCTCAGATGGGGATGCATTAAGGATGGGTATTGTTTTGACAGGGGCAAACTTTACTCATCTTGTTGAGAGAATGTGCTGATCGAATGGAGCGGCGTGCTTTACACCGCAAAATAACCATCGCCGCGTTGATGTTCGTGGTCGTTACGACAATTGCGAGCCTTGCCCCGCTGGATCCAGGCCGATCCGACAAGGCTTTCCATGTCATCGCCTATTTCCTTGCAGTTCTTCCAGTCGCTTTTGGTTCCAGGCAATTTCGCTTGCCGTTGGCGTGTGCGCTGATGGCGTGGGGTGTTGTGATCGAAGTCGTTCAGCCGTGGGTGGGACGGAGCGGAAACATTTCGGATGCGGCGGCAAATCTTGTCGGAGTCCTATTGGGGCTTGGGGTGGCGCATTTTTTTCGCAGAAACACGAGGCAATGATGAAGAGGTCAAGAAGTGTATTCGCCGCGGAAATGATGCGAGTTATCGTCGAAGGGGGGATGAATTATGTGCGGTCTGGCAGGGATATTGTGTGGCACTGATCGAGAGTTGGACCCGTCGGTTCTTTTTAAGATGGGAGAGGCTCTCATCCACCGGGGACCCGACAATACCGGCGTCCATACCGAGGGTCGTTTCGGCGTCGTCCATACGAGGCTGAGTATCATCGACCTGTCGGATGCGGGAAACCAGCCCTTTCGCAACTCTCGCTTCACGCTTGTATACAATGGGGAGATCTACAACTATCTCGAATTACGTGACGACCTCGAAAAACGTGGGATTGCGTTCGATGGAGCCTCGGACACCGAGGTTCTGTTCCATGCATTGATTGAGTTCGGTGTTGATGGCGCGCTTCGGCGCCTACGCGGCATGTTCGCTTTCGCTTTCTTCGACGGCCGAGAACAGATCCTTTTCCTTTGCCGAGACCGGTTGGGGATCAAGCCTCTTCATTTCCTTGAAAAGAACGGAGATATGTACTTCGCGTCCGAAGTGAAGGCTATTGCTCAAGCCACATCGGTCGACATCGATCCGATAAAGCTCTTGTTCTCGGCAGCCTATATGTTCGACGGCAGCAGCCAGCAGACAGTATTTCGTGGCATCAGAAGCGTTTTGCCGGGGACTTATCTGACCGTTAGGCCGGGGCAGGCGCCAAAGAGCCACACCTATTACCATTTGAGCGAAGACATCAGCGCCGAGGAATACCGACAGCACGAGCGCGCTTCGCGAGAGGAAATCGATGCGCGCTTCGTCGGGCTTCTCGACACCAGCATCCAGCGTATGCTCATGAGCGATGCGCCAATGGGAGTGTTTGCTAGCGGGGGTATCGATTCCAGCCTGATCGCCGCGATGGCGTTGGAGAAGAATCCCGAACTCCGGCTCTTCAGCGCAAATGTCGTCGGGAAATACTCTGAAATCGAGGACGCACGTTTGCTAAGCCGTGAAATCGGGTCTCCACTTGCCGAGGCCAAATTTGGCGAGGACCGTCTAAATTTCAGCTGGGCGCGGTCGACCTATTACTACGAATTGCCCATTGTAACGCATTTCAATGCGCTTCCCCTTGGGGATGTGGCCGAAGTGGCGCGTAGGGAAAATGTCAAGGCGGTTTTGACGGGCGAAGGTGCCGACGAATTGTTCCTAGGATATCCCGTGCATGTAGCGCGGCGATATCAGAAGCTGAAGCTGCCCGTCGAATTGATGATCCGACTCTACGGCATTGTCCCAATGGTCAGGAGATACCTGTTTCCGAAGGAAGAAGGGAACATGTTCGTCAACTTCGGCAAACTCGTTTCCAATTTCGAAGAGGAGATTGACGAGGCAAGATTCGAGGCGGCCTTTGCATTTCTTCCCAAAGCCAAGCGCTCGGATCAGCTTGCGACGGCCAAGCTTCTTCGGTGCCACCTTCCGTCACTTCTACATCGGAATGATCGCATGGGCATGATGGCATCGATCGAGTCGCGGTTTCCATTTCTCGATGAGGATATCATCCGCTTTGCCCTGAACCTTCCGGCAAGATTCAAAATCCGCACCGTGCCTCGTATTCACAATCGTCGGCATCCGTTTCTTGTTGACAAGGCAATCGTAAGGCAGGCTTGCGTGGGTCGCGTACCGGATGCAATCGCAAAAAAGGTCAAAATGGGCTTTCCGACCTTTGGGCACCAGTCGATGGTCGTTAAACCTGGCTTTTTCGATGGGGGTTTTATCGAAGATGTCTTTGAACTGTCGGGAGCTGGTAAAGCCGAGCTTCTATCAGCAGAGAACCGCTTTTTCGCTGCGGTCTTCGCGTCTCTCGAGGTTTTTGGCCGACTATACGGATTGGGCGAGTCTCAGGAAGCCGTAACCGAGAAACTGAACAGATACATCGAAATCGATCAGAGCCTCAGTTCAAAAGCCGCTGCAATGTGAAGCGTGACCTCGGCTGTCGAACATACGCGTTCGCGAAGTTTATTGCCGAATTCTCGAATTTTCTGTATGTTTTTGGATGTGGGGGTGGTCGTGGTGCGTGACGGCATTGGTGAGATACGGATCTCATATCTCGATGGCTTGCGTGGCATCGCGATAGCGATGGTTTTGTTTTATCACGGGTTTTTTCGTTGGCGTGATATCGAGCCGTGGGAAGTGCCGAGTTGGATCGAAGCGATCGCTTCCCATGGAGCAGTCGGTGTTCATCTTTTTTTCATGATATCAGGCTTCGTCATTTTTTTGACGCTGGAACGAACGCGTGATGTTTGGACGTTCTTCGCGCGGCGCTGGTTGCGCTTGTTTCCCGCGATGCTCATCGCTTCAGTCGTTTCAATGCTGCTGTCGTACGTCTTGATCAACAGACCAGAAGGAGCCCTCGCTCCGCTGGATCTTCTTCCGGGGTTGATTTTTGTTGCACCCTGGAAGATCGCATCCCTAACCGGGTTGCATGTGCAAAGCATCGATGGGGCGTATTGGTCAATATATGTCGAGGTCATTTTCTATTTCGTTGTAGCGTTTTCGTTTTATCTGTTTCACGATCGCGAGGCGCGGTTTTTACAGGGCGTTTTCATAACCTGGTATTTTGTCTATCTCCTCGACCTGCTTGGCTACAGAATTGAGCCATTAGTCTGGGCGTTCGACATAATCGAGGCGCAATTTTTCGGTTGGTTCCTTGTCGGAATCCTGACCTTCAAATACGTGTCCGTGCAGCGTCCCGTGTATTTGTGGACAGCCTTACTTTATGCCTTCGGCGCATCGGTAGCTTACGCACTAAGTATCGGATCATCGCTGGGATTTCTTATCGCGTTGGGCATCGTGCTGATTTTTCTCTTGCCCCTGTGGTTCGAGTCCGTTCGAAGCCTGTATTCACAACGCCTTCTTGTCTTCCTCGGATTCGTGTCCTATCCGCTTTACCTGATGCACCAAAACCTGGTCACAGGAGCGGCAATCTCGCTTTACGAAAGAGGTCTTTTTGCGCTGTCCTGGGCTTTGCCAATCCTCCCGATTTTGGCGGCAATAGCCTTGGCATATATCATTGCAAAGATTGAACCCGTGCTAAAGAATGTTTTTCGCGACAGTTTCGCCTCTCTTTTCTCCAGATACAAAAAGATCGGCTATGGGCGGCCTGAAGAATGAAGTGCGCAGAGTGGAAAACGGCAGCTGGCGCCGAGTGTGGAGTATAGAAGGGGCAGTACGTGTCGTCTGAGCGAGTTGGGCCGATGGATCGCGGTGTGGACATGTTGCGGCATGTCGCTCAGACGCATCTGCCGAGCGGAGTTTATCGCTATCAACAGTTGAAGCGCCGAACCGCGGTCTTTCTAGATGCCGGGATCGTCTTCATCCATGTTCCAAAGAATGCGGGAACAAGCATCAGCCTTGCGGTTTACGGGCGCTTTGTGGGGCATGTGAGATCCAGCGATGTGGATCGTTGGGGAAATGCGCAGTTGAAGGCTTTGCCACGCTTCTCGGTGGTACGAAACCCTTGGGACCGCTGCTATTCGGCATATCGTTTTGCCATTGCCGACAGATCTGGCGACGCGGGGCGCGGACTGGAAAAAATCAGCCGGCCGGAGCGCTATAACAGGCCGGAATTTGCGACCTTTTCGCGGTTTCTGCACGAATGGCTTGTGATGCGTGATTTGTCGGCTGTGGATCAGGTCTTTCGACCGCAAGTTGTCTTCCTGAAGAATAGGAATGGCCAGATGAATCTGGAGTTCACGGGGCGAGTGGAACAGATGGATGCGGTGGCTGCCTATCTGACTGAAAAGCTGGGCCGTCCCATTGTCATTGGACGAAAAAATGCAACGGCACGCCCGGGCCATGATTATCGTGCCCATTACTCGCCTGAAGACAGGGATCTGGTTGGCCGGATTTATTCCGAAGATGTAGAGGCGTTCAATTATGACTTCTGATTTGGGACTGGTCTTCGGGACTACGGCAAAATGCCCATGATTTGGGCGCTTGGGAGCCTTGTCCTTGTCTGCATTTTCCTGCAGGCCTACCACTTCGTTCTTTACCCGATAGGAATTGCACTCGCGGCACGCATGGCGCCCGTTCGCCGCGCCGCGGGGGCAGAAGGCGGTTCCGTGTCCTTGATCATATCAGCACTTAATGAACGGGGCATCATTGTGAAAAAATTGGAAAACTCGGTTTCGCTGGAACCGCCCCCGCTTGAGATCATCGTTGTTGCCGACGGGTCGGACGATGGCACCGAGACTGTCGCAGAGGCGTTCGAATCCGTACAGATCCCGGTAAAGGTTCTCTTCGACCCAGTGCGGCGCGGAAAGGCGAGCGCCATGCAACGGGGCGTTGAAGCCTCGAGCGGTGAGCTTCTGTTGTTTTCGGACGCGAACGCGATCTACGGCAAGAATGCGATTGAAGCGATCCGGCTCGGGTTCGATCGTGAAAGCGTAGTGGTGGTTAGTGGCGTGAAGCACGTATTGGCGCGAGGTGCGACCGACAAGGACGGCGTGGCGGTGTCGGACGGGGTTTATTGGCGTATTGAAAAGCGGTTACGTGTCGATGAAACGCGGTTGGGCTGCACGGTGGCGGTTGTGGGCGAGATCCTCGCCCTGCGCCGCGAGGCATGGCGACCGATACCGAAAGCCGTCGTTAACGATGATGCCTGGATCGCAATGTCCGCGATTTGCCATGGCGGGGATGTGATTTGCGCCCCCGATGCCGAAAGTTGGGAAGAGGCCAGCCCAAGCGGCCCCGAGGAATTCAAGCGGCGGCGTCGGATCAACGCCGGGCGTCTGAAGCTTGTTATGGATCGGGAAGTGTGGCCTTTGCAGCGGCTCTGGCCGCTCTTTGCCTTCGTGTCGCACAAAGTGCTCCGACTGTTTCTGCCTTTTCTCTTCATGATTGGTCTGGTCGCGGCAAGTGCAGTGGCGCTGGCCACGGGATCGATATTCTTCGGGACCTTGGTCGTCCTCCACCTTATTGCCCTTTCTGTCGGACTAATCGGAATGACCGGGGTCGCACCGTTCGGAACGTGGATCGGTGCACGGGTTGCGGCCCATATCCTGCGCGCTTACCTAGCGGCGGCGCTGGCGTTTTTCGATGTTCTGAAGGGGCGTGATTTTGTGCTTTGGGAAAAGATTGCCCGGTGATGCGTTCTGGTGAGAAGCGGCAAGACCCCCTGAGGATTGCAATCATTGAGCCCGAGGCCGCCGGAGGGTTAGCTCATTTCTCGTTTCAGCTTGCAGGCGGTTTGACGGAGTGCGGGGCGAAGGTCGATCTTTTGGCCGCCAAGGGACATGAACTGGCCGACGAACCTCGCGATTTCGAAATGCACGAAGTCCTGAGGCTCTGGAATAAGTTCGAGACGGTGCCCAAAGGCGGTGCAGCAAGGCGACTCCGCTCCATTGTTCGGCCCATACGCAGGCTTCGCCGTGGAATCCGCTATTACTTCGAGTGGCTTATACTGACGCGGCGCATTATCGCTCTCAAACCAGACGTCGTGTTCTTTCCGACTGTACGCTTTCCGTCGGTGTATTGGTTTGCCCGAATGATGAAGCGGCGCGGTATTCGTCTAACCCAGGTTTGCCACGAGTTTCAAAACCGCGAGAAGACAGGTGCATCTCTCCTGAGCAGGTGGATGCGTCAGAGGATCTACGAGACATTCGACCCCATCTTTTTCCTCGCTGAAAGCGCGAAATCCGAGTTCGAAGAAAGGTTCGGGTGTCGGGAAGCGACGCGGCTTATTCCGCATGGTCCCCAGATGTTGTTCAAAGCGACGGATGCCGACGCCAGAGATGTCGAAAGGTATTTCGGCTTGGAGCGCGGTGCGCGGCTTGTCTTATTCTTCGGGGTTCTGCGTCCGAGCAAGGGCGTCAGCGATCTTGTCGACGCGTGGCCATTGGTAGATGCGGAACCTAAGCCGGTCCTTCTTGTCGCGGGTCATCCTGCAAAAACCTTTGACCTTTCGGGCCTCGAACGACAAATCGAAGAGAGAGCTGACGGTAGCCGGATCGTGTTGAGGCACGAATATATCCCGAACTCGCTTGTAGGTCCTCTTTTGTCGCGGGCCGAAGTAGTTGTATTTCCCTATCGAACCGCTGCCGCAAGCGGCGCTCTTTCAGCAGCGCAGTCTCTTGGTCGTCCGGTCGTGGTGACGTCGGTGGGTGGTCTCGCGGAATGCGTTGGAGACGGAGAGACCGGGCTTGTGGTGCCGGCGGGTTCTGCCGAGGAACTGGCGCGCGCCATAACACGATTGCTGGATGATCCGGAAAGCGCAGAGCGCATGGGGCGGCAGGGCCAATTAATCGCCGTGAAGGAGCGAAGCTGGAAGATGGTCGCTCGCCGCGTCTTGGACGCGTTAGAGGCATAATGTCAGCGAAGTTTCCAGAATGCATGCAGGACGCGCGAGGCAAACCCCGCAAGGGGCAGCCGACTGCCGACGACGAAGCGTCCCACCTGAACCGGGTCTTCAGTCGAAAACCGGTTGGGCGCCGAGGTGGTCAGGGCAATGTCGATCCCGCGATCCGCCAGAAGAGTCAGACTGCGATCATCAAAGTCCTCCTGCCGTCCGTTTGGAAAAGCAAAGCTTGCTGTGGGACGGCCTGTTATGCGTTCGATATCTTTGATCGAGCCGTCGATCTCTTCCAGCAGCGCGTCGTCATCAAGTGCGGAAACGATAGGGTGCCGTCTTGTATGGGCGGCAAAACTGACGTGACCCGCGTCGGATGCCTCGCGAATCTGGTCTGCGCCGAGCATTCGGAAGATGGAGTCCGACGGGAAGTCCGGATCTACTTCGACGTCGAGGCTTGCTTCGATTTCGTCGAGCGCAGTCCACGGTTCCCCGGCCATGTTCTCCTTGATAAACGCCGACAGCGTCTTCTTTGTCTCCACCCGCGCCGCCGGACTCGAGAGGTCGAATTCTTCTCCGTGGAAGGACAAAGACGACTTTTCGGTATTACTCAGTGCAAATGTCAGGCGAGATGCCCAAGTCGACTTTGCGGTGTCCGTGAAAGCCGTGTTCACGTAGATCGTCGCGGGCATGCCTGCCTTGGTGAGGACCGGCAGGGCTACGTCGATATTGTTCTTGAAACCGTCGTCGAATGTTACAACGACAGAGCGAGGCGGCAAGGTGCCGTCCCGAGTGCGGCGCACCGCCTCCTCGACACTCAGAACCCGGGCACCTATCAGCGAGAGAAATCTGATTTGTGCCCTGAAGTTCGACCGTGGAAGGAAGCAAAAATCGTCCAGCGGTGGGCGACCGTCGATGACGGCGTGATAGCAGAGGACGAGCGGATATGAGTATTGCGACCGTTTTTCGCTTCTTGCTTCCTGCATTGGATGCTCTTCAATCCTTCGTGACAGTGGTAATGCCAGCCTTCTTGAAAGCGAATGTCAATGAGATGGTTGGATCGGACCAGTGTCATTCGAAGGAGTTCATTATGCCGTCACTGAGATCCCCGGAGCATTCCTGGTGACCAAAGAGCACCCCCAAGAGCCGGGGCCATCGATCGGACGCATCGCATTTCGGGGCGCGGCCCTGAACGTCGTGGTCTACCTTCTTGTGCGCGTAGTCAATTTGGGCGTGACCATTCTATTGGCGCGCGTCCTCGATCCTGCTGCGCTTGGCCTGCTTGCGGCGCTTCTGCTGATATATGAACTTACGGATCTAGTTCGGGGATTCGGCTTTTCGTTCGCTTTGATTTATCAAAAGGAACAGCCTGAAGAGATTTTCGACGACGCCTTTGCCACCTTACTTCAGATTGGTGGGGTGCAGGTTTTCGTATTGTTGTTCCTTTCCCTTTTTGCCGACCGTTTGACTTCATCGCCGGACGCGGGTCTGCTCTTGATCGCCCTTGCGCCGATATTCTTGGCGCAAACGGCGGGAATGGTCCATGAGGCTCGGCTGGTTCGCGAATTCCGATTTGCCACCTTGGCCTTGGGAGAGCTCATATCGGTTGGAGTCAAAGCAACCGTTGTGTTGACGATGATCGCAATGGGTTTCGGTATCGTGTCGATGCTTTTGGCCCTTGTCTCCGCTCAGGTTGCACGCACTCTGGTCTACTGGATGGCATGCAAATGGCGGCCATCTTTGCGCGTCCCGGCTCGGTCGAACGTCTTGTTCTTGTTCCGCTACGGTCGTCACATCGTCGCCACCGGCGTATTGCACTTCCTTCGCCGCCGCGCAGACCAACTCATTATTCTGGTCACGCTAAGTGATACGGCTTTGGGACTGTATTTTGTCGCTTCGCGCATCCCGGATTTGCTGATCTCGGGCATTAGCGGGGCGGTGAGCAAAGTGATCTTCCCAATGCTGTCGAAGGTTTCGGACGATCCGGCGCTACTTGAGGAGCGCTATCTAGAGGCCGTGCGGGCGACGGTTTCTCTCCTTGTTCCGATTTCGCTTGGGCTGTTTTCGATTGCAGGCGCCGTAATCATCGTTCTCTTCGGAGAGAAGTGGGCGGAGGCCGAACCGGTTCTTGCGCTCCTTGCGCTGACAGGCGTGTTCACGGCAATCGGCTGGAACGTTGGCGACTTGATGAAGGCTTCCGGACGCCCCGATATCCTGTGGAAAATAATGACTGTCGAAGCTACCCTTACCATACCCTTGATAGTATTTATTGCGCTGCAGTTCCGTTCGATTGAGGCGATTGCGGCGGCGATGCTGGCGGGCGAAATCATCGCAACTCTTGTGCGTCTTGTGGTTACTCACCGTGTATTGGGCGTGTCGGCATTTTCCGTCCTTCGGGTCACGGTGCCGTCTCTCCTGGCCGGTGCGGTAATGACCTTGGCGGTCATCGGGTCCCGAACCTTGGTTGTTTGGCCCGGTGCGCCCTTGCTGACTTTGATTTTTGAGATTCTATTGGGCGTCATTGTTTATTCAGTGGTTTTCTGGTCGCTGGATCGCCAAACTGCCCGGCGTTGGTTCCGGATTGCACGTGGACTGAAGTGAATCGACGACGATGCGACCGACTCTCCCATCACTGGCTGAACTTGGCGCAGATGGCGTTAAGGAGAGCTCGCACTCAGGCAATGCTGTTCTTGAAATCGAAATGGCTGAGGGCAAAGATAGGCGCATCTTTAAGAATAGCATGCTGATGGCCTCGAAATGATCGACCGGACCTTGCGGAACCATGCTATTGTCGTACTGGCGTTTTTGTTTGCTTTCGCTCTGGTGACCACGAAAGTACTTCTGTCCGAAAACGGCTATGTCTCGCCAGATGGTACAAACTATCTGGGAGTTGCGGCGAATATTTCCGCGGGTGAAGGTCCTTTCGTAAGCAACGACGGACGCGGCGCGGCGGTTTCGACTTATTTCGCCGTCTGGCCGATTGGCTATCCGCTTTTCGTCGCGGGCGTGGCCAAGATCACGGGTTCAAGCGTGTTCATAGCGTCAAAGATCCTGAACCTGATCCTCTTGGCAGGCTCGATGGCGATTGTCATGCGGACCTTTAGCCAAAATGGCCCCATTCTGGCGTTGATCCTACTTTTTGGAGGATCTCTTGAGATCTTTTCTCTTTCGGCAAGCGAGGGGCTTTTCATTTTCCTCTTAATGCTTTTCTCGATGCTCCTTGGCCGACTTATTGACGATGACGAAAGTGCTGGGCCAGGCGTCTTTATCGCTCTCCTTCTGGCCGGGATTGCGATTTTTCTGACCCGCTATATCGGTCTGTTTGTCGTTGCTCCTGCTGCCGTCGTCTCAGTGGTGCTATACGCGCGTGGTCGTTTTCTAAGCGCTCTGTTCCTGTTGGCCGTCGCGGGAACTATTGGGCTTTTTGCGGCGGGTTACCTTTATATTAACCAATCGATGACCGGGTTTGCGACAGGGATGGAGCGGATACCAGCGCCGGAGTCCCCTGCAGGCTTTCTGAAGATGCTGGGAATCGGAATTGTGCGTGAGTTGGTTTTTCCAATCGCTTCCTGGGAGCCATGGGAAACTGGTCAAAACATCATTTTCGCGGTGTATCTGCTGATCTGCGGTGTTCTTGCCGTTTTTCTTTTCAAGGCGGGCAATGACACCGTACGACCGGCCCTCTCAAGCCGCCAACAGAGCTTCTTGCTTGTTGGCCTGGCCTATTTCGGCGCAATCGTGCTGGCACGATGGCTCAGTCAATTTGACAATTTGAACTATCGTCTTCTTGGGCCGGGAACAGTCTTGATTACTGTCGCGACATTTGACTATTTGCTGGCTGCGTTTCCGCGACGACGCACTGCCATCAGTGCTTTCATGGTTGTCACTGTTGGGCTGGCTTTTCTCGATCAGGCCCGGTTGATCCAAGAAGCCCGGCGCGGCCCTACTTTTTATCAGGCAACCGAAGAGCGGGAAGCCCGCTACAGGGACGTACCAGATTCGACGATCGTTATCTTCGGAGACATGCATCAGCGTTATCTGAGACCGGATTTGCACCTGGCTTTCCCGATGACCCGACCATATTCGGCGATCACGGAGGATTGGTCCTCATTCATCGCGGATCTTGATTCGTCTCGCGATCTGTTTATCGACGGCCAAGCTAAGGCATCACCGCGCTTGCATGAGAGCGCCCAGCGCGTCATCCTGAATATGCAGAGCGAGCATGTTCACCGCTTTTCCCAATGAAAGGCGCGGAGCAAGACGACTAGTCGATTTCTACAGGCACAAAATGCCTGCCGACTTTGATTAGTCCTTTCGGCACTAGCTCATTTGGTCGGTATTTCAGGCAAGACCTGTCGTTCCGCGCAGCGGTTAATTCGCAGGTTATCTTCCCGGCATTCAGCTTGGACACGGAATTTACCGCGGTAAGATATCCATTCTTGATAATTGCCATCGTCCAAGAGGCCGCCTCCGCCAGAATACCAGCCGGACACGGTTTTCAACTGTTCCTGCACCCAGCCACTTTCGAGGTGGATATTCACTTCGTACGTCAGATCGCCTTGGGAAAGTACGCCTTCTCCGTCGCCGACAAGCAATATTGCACCTTCTTCATTCAAGCTGCTTGTGCCGGTAACTTGTATGGCTCCATCTGGTGCGTCAAAGCCCGCGCGGTCGGTCTGAAAGTTATAGACGACGCCGGTAAAACTTTCACTCGCTCGGTCGACCGCAAAGGAGAAGTCCGCAGTGTGTTCGCCGTTGTCACCGAATTCGCCGGCGAGTTTTGCCTGATAAGTCGCGGCTTCGTATTCTCCGCACGCAGCCATCGAAGCCAGCAACAACAAAGGGAAAAAAAACCTAGTCATGCGTAACATCGACAGTATCCCCCCAAACATACTTCACAAAAGCTTATATTGCCGGAAAAGCCGTGACAAGTTGCGTCCAGGCTTGGCCGCCGATCTTCAATTGGGTCTTCCAGATCCCGCTTGGACGTGAGATCCTCGTCGCGGGCGAAAATCGAGGCCTCTGAATATCTTCAGTATTCGTCACTCGGTACAATGGTGTAGATGCGGTCTCTGGTTATCAGCCCGTCAAGCAGATCGCGAAGCCGCGCTTCACCCAGGCTGCTTGCATGCAATCCAACGCGGCGCCATTCATCCTCTGCCGAAACGTTGGATTCGAACTGGAAGCCCGCTGCACCTGAGGTGTCAGTTATGAACCAGCCGTAGTCGCGAAGTGCCACAGCAATAATGCGAGCCGCCCGCCGCGATTTCGCTGGCATCGGGCCCAATGAATTAAGCCAGTTCTCAATGTCTTGATCGGTAATGTTCAATGCGAATCGCATACCAATGGGAACGCCGACGCGCCCCGTTGCCCTCTCCAGCTTTGTAGCCGGTGCGACGAACGTAACTCCGCTGGGGGACCGGATCGGCATGGACAGCGCGTGTGGTATCCGCCCCTGATCGATATGTTCAGGGCGCACCAGCATTGCGAGATAGGGGATCCCTGCGCCCCGCGAGGGTGGATGGCCGCTTGTGCGAACGCGGTAGTCGCCCGGTACAAGGCTGGCATTGGTCGCTTCGACGGTTTCCCGATCGAACGAGACTTGGAAGTAATTCCATTCACGTCCCGTTCGCTCATCGATCACGATGATCTGCGCATCGGTTCCCGGAGCGGGCTCCCAACTTGGATTCCAAGGCACGCGCTTACCGTCGAGATCCGAGTTCCATCTGGTGCGCACAGAATATGTCCCGGTGGCTTCTGCGGCAGAGTATACGGGGTACGTGTACTCATCGAAACGCAAATTGAAATTGCCGGGTCGGTCTGTGCTGTAGTTCCACAACAGGTCGACATAGTAATTGCTCTGCGGGTGGCGGGGCAAATTCGCCGTCTGGCGCTCCCAAGCAACGAGGGGCTTGCGTAGTGCCATCGTAGTCACGGGCGCTTTGTCTGCTTCGCTACCTGGTTCGACTGCAACGGTTTCCCGTAGGCCCGAAACAGGAATAGTACAGGCGACTGCCAGACTACTTAGCAAAAGCAGAACGACAAGAGTCTTAGAACGCATGAAGTAACGATGCCCACCGATCATGTTCCTTCTGTACCATGTGTCTACGTGCCGAAATAGTAACAATTATGTAAGGGCTAGTCCTTATCGTTGGGTCCCTGCCTGGGGCATGTCGGCAGCGGCGTCCTCGCTCCAACGACCTTGATACGCGAAACGGCGCTGCCCAAAGGCTGCGCCGTTTCGTTCGGTCCGACAAGAAAGGGCCTTATATGACCCAAGCCTCGCTTGCCTCATCCGAAAGCTCATCAGGTTCTATCGGTACTCCGTCATCCAATTCGACGTGCGGAAGAACCATTTCGCTGTCGGTCTCGACAAGGGCGCTAGCTTTTGACGTGAAAACCGGATCGTGAGGTTCCCACTCGCCGCCCAGCAGCTTTTTGAAAAAGCCGATGATCTTGTCTATGAGGTTTTCATGCCCTTTTGACCGAGGCATGGGCTTGTCTTCCACGGGTTCGCTCGGTTGTTCCTCCGGCTCATCGGTTGTGTCTGCTGAAGGTGCCTGGGGCGTCACAGGTTCCGGGTCGGCCATTTCGTTCGCGCCGTCCACGGTGTCTGTCGGCGTTGCCTCGTCCGGTTGCGTTGGTGCAGGCGTTTCGCCGAGTGGCTCTTCGACGGTCTCCTCGGCAACCTCAACGAGAACATCCAAGTCATCGACCGGCACCAAGGGGTCAGTGACAGGGTTTTCGATGTCGTATTCGTCGCTTGGGACATACGCGACGATCCGATCTAGCGTCATCAGACCGTCGAGCGCGTCGCGTGGATACACCTTTCCGCCATGGTCTTCATCGATCATCCCCAGAGCTTCCCACTCTTCCTGCGCGGAAACCGTGGATTCAAGCTGGATGTGTGTTCCGCCGGACGTATCTGTAATGAACCAGCCGTAATCCTTCATCGCGACCATGATCACACGCAGGCTTTCGATGGTCTGGTCCGACAGACTATCGGGCAGGCTGGCCAAATGCTCGTCGATTTCTTCATATGTGACATCGAGAGAAAAGCGCGTGCCCTCAGGTATGCCATCTGGATGATCGGGGTATTCAATCTTTGTTGCTGGCGCGAGATACTCAAGGCCGCTGGTATTCGGTACCGGCATAGACAAAGCATGCTCTATCACACCCTGGATGATTTCCTCGGGACGAACGAGCATTGCCAAGTACTGGATGCCGGCGCCGCGTGATGGCGCAAACCCGATTTCGCGGTCAAAATAGCTGTCCGACCCACCCATCCCTTCAACAAGGTTCCCATTCGACACACTGACTGTGGTGCCGTCAAACGAAACCTGCCAGAGATTCCATTCCCGTCCCGTTTCGGGGTCGAGTATGATGATTTGGCCGTCCGAACCCGGAGCAGGCAGCCAAGACGGGTCGTACGGCATCTCGGTGCCGTCTAGGTTGCCCCATCCGGTTGTGCTTTCGACCGGATAGTAAGGCGTGTCTTCACTCACCTCGTACACGGGATAAGTGTACGAGGTGTTGTTGATGTTAAAATTCCTGTCGTCCCGATCGGTGGCTGTTGCGTTCCAAAGCAATTGCGCCAATTCGTCGGATTCTTCGTTCAGTTCAAGTCCGTCAACAGGAATATTCCAAGGGGCGTTATCGCCATACGGACGTATATATTCTTCGCTCGATTCTGCTGGCAGAGCCATTCGTCAATCCTCGCAGTTATGCCGGACGTAGTGTTTGGAACTCGCGAAATCATTGAAGGCTACATCCCGACTACAAATTGCATGAATATGGCATTTTATGGGCGCAACTACCCGGCCCCCCGGTTCTCCAGTGCTGTTGGCGGAAACGTGCCTGTACAGAGGGTAGCGTTGTGCGAAAAGTCGCGAACCCGCTACGGATTGCGTATTCCAGGCGGTAGCCGCCCCCCCTAAATCCAAGAAGTTGGGCGCTTTCCCCACACCGAGAGTTTTCAGAGGTCGGGGTCAGTCTCGTGCATGCCCTGATCCAAGGTGGCATCTCCGGCACGTGTCCTGCAGGGCGTTCTTCGACGCAATCGGCCACAACATGTTGCGCACTGTCGCGGCGTTTTCGGTCACCGCATTGGATACACGGCAGGTCGAGTATGGTGAGCCGAAAGATTGGGCTGATAAAATGGTTTGAAGTTCAAATTAAGAAATTCATCTGGAGAAAATTGCATTTCATATATTTCTTTATAAAAGTAATAAAAATTTTCCGGTAAATCAGATATTGAAGTTAAAATTCAATTATACCTAATTCAAAAAAGTTTTCCGGGGGCGGCCTGTGGATAAATTTGGGGAAGGTTTTGACATGAGGGGCATTATCTTGATGCTTCCGCCGAAGAATTATGCTTCTTCTGTATCGAAGTAAGTTGACATGTCTTTGAAGGCCTTGCTACCTATGTTTGGGGTGAATTTTGATCAGCCAGAATCTTCTAAAGTCTGGTCGGCTTTTGTCTGGTCGGCAGTGGGCGTTCTGTTTTGCTTGCAGGGGTAGGGGATGTTTCCATTTGACGGTGTTGGCCGTCGAGAACGCAGTAATGTAAGGGCTCGGTTTGACCTTTTGCCGACGGAACTGCGGACTCTTGGCATTAGCAAGACCCTGGAAAATCTTCCTGTAATCAACGAGAAGCAGCAGGACGGGATAGTCTTCTATCCGGTTGCCAAGCGATTGTTTGATGTCACCTTCGTTCTACTGTGCGCGCCATTCCTGCTCCCGCTCTTTGCGATGGTTGCGGCGCTGATCAAACTTGATAGTCCGGGGCCTGTCTTTTTCAGGCATGAACGCCTGGGCAAGAACGGCAAGCCGTTCAAAATGCTCAAGTTTCGGACAATGGTTATCGACGCGGAGGAACGCAAGAAAAGTTTGATGGAATTGAACGAGTATTCCGGGGGTGATTTCAAGATTGCAAAGGATCCCCGAGTTACTCGTATCGGAAGGCACCTTCGGGCGCTAAGTCTCGACGAACTTCCGCAGCTCATTCACGTAATCACTGGCAAGATGTCTTTGGTTGGTCCACGTGCGACCTCAATTCCCTTGGAGTATTATCAGCCTGAAGAACTCGAGCGCCTCACGGTGTTGCCTGGAATTGCGGGGCCGGCACAATTACTTGCCCGCGGTCAGGAATTTTCTTCGCGTTGTAAATACGATATATGGTACGTCCGGAACCGCAGCTTCATGATGGACTTACGACTTCTGCTGCTTGTGGTGCTGGTCTTCCTTACTGTTCCGAACGGTCAATAAGGAGTGACGGCAAATTACACCCTCCACAGAACCAGCCGAGACTGGAGGCAACTTGGTGCGTGTGCGGGCTGACGAGTAAAGGTCATTTACGAACCGATTGACCCGAACGGTTTGTCAGAGAGCCGGCTTTCTTCCCTGCGATTTCTGACTGCGGTTCCTGATTCGTGCTCCTTGATGGAGTAATGCAATCGGTGAGCGGTCTGCGAGGAAATTTTTCAGGAGCGACGTCTCTCGGCAGTGCCGGACCGAAGCGGTGACAGACTGGAAATTGCCGCGCGCGTCATTGCGATGACAAAGGCCAGCATCATCCCCATTAGCGTCGCCACAACCGCTCGTGACTCGCGCGTCGTGCTCACTGGGTCTGTCGACACCGCAGGTACATCAACCACCTTAATGAGCGGTCCGGTTCTCTGATACAGCAACCGAGAGAACTCGTCCTCGGCGATCATTTGGGATATCCGGCGAAGGTTTGTCGTAGCGAGTTCGACGTCCATCTGGAGGCGCGCAAGTTGGCTTTCGCGGCGTGCCGTTCGGATATCGGGAGTGTTGTTGGCGGGGTTGGTGGCCGGCACCTGCGCAGTAGCATCCGGCGACTGGTCAATTCCTGTCTGCTGTCCGCGCACTTCTTCAAGGCTGGGCAGGGGAGCCGTCCGCAGTTGGTCATAGGATTCTCTGGCCTGCGCCAACGTGGTTTCTGCGGCGTCTTTGGCGGCCTGCAGACCCTCCATCGAGCGATTGTCGAACAACCTTTCGCGTTCATCCAAATAAGTATCAATGAGCAATTTCAGAAAACCGGTGGCGAAGTATTCCTGTTCATGACGAAAGGCGACCCGGACGAGGCTGGTGCCCTCGACGCGCCGGATGCTGAGATTGGTCATGCGCGCACGATGCCCAGGAAACTCGTCTTCCGCTTTCTTTACTGCGGCTGAATAGACGCGTCGGCTGCCCATAATCTCGAGATCTGTCTGGATCGCCTGGTCCACCAGGATGCGGACGGGCTGTCCCTGCCAATCCGAAAGCGCGATATCACGTGGGAAATACTCGGTGTTAAAACGATACACGAGGGATGCGTTGGCTTCGAAGACTGCTTCCTCGGACTCGGTACCGAAGTAGCCGAGCAGAGCGCCGATTGCTCCGAAGATGATGAATAGAAACTTGGCACGCGAGATTTCACGCAGAAGACCTGTCATTTGATTACTCACACACGTTTCGTGTTTCACCAGTTATTCGGTTGTTTTGGGTATTCGAAGATTGGGGCATCGCGCACGCAAGTGCAAACAGTATCCAGAAATAACGCGGATAGGCCTCGTGGAGAAAAAGCGAAGTTGCCAAATACCCAACGAAGCTAAGGGGAAGCATGGCCGCAAACCAGCCAAGGCTAATGTTCCCGTCGCGATCCAGAGCGGCTTTGCCAAAGATGGCAGACGAAACGGCGAAGGTGACAAGCAACATGAAGACCATGGCGCCGAAAATGCCTCGCTCCGCAAGGATTTCCACGTAAAGGCTGTGCGCCTGCCGGTCCGCACCCCGCGCCATCAGGCCGTTCAGCCGAGCTGTATCCTGATAGAGTGACTCGAACTGGTTGTAGCCGACGCCAAACCACGGGTTCTCGACGAAGTGGATCAGACCGACGGCCATTTCGGACACTCGGCCCGAGATCGATTTGTCCTGAAAATAGCTCGCGCCGTGGAACAGACGAACCGTATCTTGAGCGAGAATCTCATATCGTTCAACATAGCCGGCTGGCAAATATTCGTATGCGGCGATACCGACCGCGACGAACAAGACCGGCAGCAGCATCAGCAGCGTCACCTGTTTGCGGGCCGCAAAGGCGATGACGACAGCCAATCCGATAAGCGCACCGCGAGATGCGGTCAGGTAAAGCGAAATCAAGACACTGACGATGACGGCGATCGCTATGATGCGCAGTAGTGGCGATCGGAAGAGAATGTAAAAGGGGACCAAAACAGGTATCGCTGTGACCAATATCAATGCGAAGTAGTTCGATTCTCCGATCAGGCTTTGATACCGCAGGGCTCCGATTTCGCCTTCCGCTTGCGCGTCACGAGTGAAATCGAATCCGAAGCGAGCCGAGAGATCGGCGCCCGACATCCATTGTGCCACGGCGATAAAGGAAAGAGCAGCCGTTGCTGCGGCAATCCCCGCGAATGCACCCATGATTCGGTCGTGCGTGCGCAGCGTTGCGACAAGCAGGACAGGTAACAGCATCTCTTTGGCCAATTCGGCGGTGCCTGAGATTACCAGATCGGGATGCGGCGCCACGAACCAGCCGACGAGAATGGAATTGAGGTAGAGCAGACAGACGGCTAATACGGGCACGAGCATGACGGGAAGATCCCGTTCGACATAGAGATCTCGGATAATTATTACGATCAGCCCGAGCAGCGCGACTTCCGTCACAGCCGAGATATCGAATGCGATTGCAAGAAAGATCGGTGCGTTCACAAAAAGAAGAAAAATTATCCCGGCCAGGCTGAGCCGAGGAAACAAGATACAAGTGGCAGCGCCCAATACCGCAAGGCACGAGGCAAGAACGTAGAACATGCAAACCGTCCGATTTCCCGATCGCCACAGCAATCATTCTAGAGTAATTCGGTTTTGTCTTTTCGCACCAGTTTCCGTATTCGATCCGGATAGTTGTCGTTGACGCCCGGCCTCAGATTTGGGCACTAGGACCGTATACACCGTTTCGGCCGAGCCCGGAAAGGTGGGGTGACTCCTATACATCGCGTCCTGCAAGCTCGGAGTAGAGCGCCTGAAGCCTGTCGACTTGAGTTTCGATCGAAAACTCGGTGACGGCCTTTCTGCGGGCATTTCCACTCAGGGTCGTGCGCAAGCTTGTATCTTCAAGGAGGGTGCAGATCGCGTCGGCAAGAGTTTTCGGAGTGCCAGTGGGTACCAGTATGCCGGTGTCTCTGTCCACGATGTCGGGCACGCCGCCCACATTGCTGGCCACGACCGGCAAACCGGATGCCATGGCCTCGAGGATCACTGTTGGAAACGCTTCGCGAAGAGTCGGCAAAACGAAGATGTCCGACGCCGCCAGAATTTCCGGGATGTCGGTGCGAAAGCCCAGCAGGTGGACACGCTCCTGAAGGGACAACGCAACGATCTGTTCTTCCAGCGACGCCCTGTTCGGGCCGTCTCCGACAATTGCCAAGGAAGTCATGGGCGAGGCTTCGATGATTTGGGGCATTGCGGCCACAAGGTGTTCGAGGCCTTTCAGCGGCCTGAGGATAGCTACTGTCGTTAGGAGAAGACCCTCAGCTCCAACGCCGCAATCCCGCCGGAGCGATTGGGCCACCGAACCTGTGGAAAACTTGGCAATATCGATGCCGTTCGGAATCACGATGGCATTTCGCCCGATGCCGGTGGTTGCTCGCGCCGCTGCGAGTGAGCTTGGCGACAGAAATATTGTGCGATCTAGAATTCGACGTGTCCCGATATCGACGACTCTATCTCTCAGGGAAGGATGCGCATCGGCCTCGAACCGATCCATGACGTGAATCGTCGTCACTGCGGGAATGCGCAGCAAGAGTCGGGCGAAACTGGAGATTATTGTCCCGAATTGCAGATGTGCGTGGATGACATCCGGCCGCAATGCGCGGATTTTCCCCATGATCGATAGGATTTGATCGATCCGTCTGATCTTGTCGAGCGGCGCGAAATGCAGGGGAATGCCCTGTTCCTCGAGGATGTCGCGGATTGTCGAATCTGAAACCTGCTGGAAGAACATCAGCTCAACCGTAACGCCTCGGCGCCGAAGCTCGGGAAGCGTCACCGTCATTAGCTTCTCTGCGCCTCCACGACCCAGCCGGTCGATGATATAGAGCACGCGGAGAGGAGAACCCGGTTTCTGCCGGTTTTCGTCTTGCAAAGATCGACTCGTCAAAAAATGCCACCTTCGTTTGCGGCTTCGGGTGTAACCTTCATCTTTTTCTATCCCGCAAGCGGACGGAACGATAGGAAAAGAAGAGAGCTGGAGTCAGATGTCCGTCGTGTCGGTTCAGGGGAAGGTGGAACTATTTTGAACGGGATGGGGCACGAGACGGAACCGCGGCCACTAATCGTCGCCCTCGCGCGCCACTATGGAGGCGTCGACGTCCGCGTCCGGGATACCGCGCGTTTTCTTACCAAGGAGGGTTGGACCTATGGCGTCGCGACCTTGCGAGATTCCCCGCTGCACAAAGCGCTTCAAGCCGAGAAACTCAGCGTCTACCCGTTGGACCACGCCCGCGGTGATCCGCGCATTTCCATGGAATTGATCCGGGTCGGTCGGAGCATCGGGGCAAACATATTGGACGCTCATAATATGCAGTCGCAGTATTGGGGCGCTCTCGCGGCCGTTCGCGGTGGGATTCGAGGACGATTAGCGAGCGTTCACTCGATCTACCGTGATATTCACAAGACCCAGCCGCGCAGGGCGATCCATGAAGGCGCATTGCAAATCTGCAGAACTGCCGGTTTTCATTTCTTGGCTGTGTCGCCCCTTGTTGCCAGTTACTTGGAGGAATTCAAGATACCTCCGGCGCATCTGCACACGATCCTGAACGGAATGCCGGATCTCGAAGCCGCGCCTGTAAGGCTGGATATCCGGGGCCAGCACGGCTGGCCGCGCGAAAGTTTCTTGGTGGCTGCCATCGGTCGGCTTGAAAAAGAAAAGGGGCTCCAGTCTCTCGTGAAAGCAATCGGTTTGGTCCGCGATCGGGGCCGATGCGA
The DNA here is from genome assembly GCF_047314965.1 of Silicimonas lutimaris. NCBI lineage: Bacteria > Pseudomonadati > Pseudomonadota > Alphaproteobacteria > Rhodobacterales > Paracoccaceae > Silicimonas > Silicimonas lutimaris. The sequence continues at coordinate 63,769 of NZ_JBLBVK010000030.1, forward strand.
TGTCCGGCTTCTCGTCATCGGGAGGGGAAGACAAGAAGCGGAGCTGATTGACATGGTGTCCGCCGGACAATTGGGCAACCACATCCAGTTTCTGGGGTTTCGCTCGGACACCGAAGCCCTCCTTGCTTCGGTCGATGCGGTATGCATGCCGTCGCTGACCGAAGGGATGCCCTACACTGCCATGGAGGCCTGCCGCCAGGGCGTGCCATCCATTTGTTCGCGCGTCGGCGGATTGGCCAGAATGCTGGAAGATCGCAGAACCACGTTGTTCGTCCCTCCATCGGATCCGGCCCGGCTCGCTGACGCACTGACGGAGTTGTGCGGGGATGAAGCGCTCCGTCACACGCTTTCGCTCGAGGGACGCGCTCTGTTTGAGAGCGATTTCCGCGTCGAACGCATGACCCGCGAGACTGCCAAGCTCTATATGAATCTTGTTAGCTGAAGGGGCGAGGCCAGACACCGCCGCAGCTCACGTCAGGGATGTTCATCCCTGTCTTCTTTGAAGATTTGTTTTTTCCCGCGCGTCCAGGCATCTATCAGGAAGGGCATTGGGTCTGTGAGATCGAAATACGGATGTGTCCTGTGTCGTTTCAGATAGGGCTCGAGAAAACGCCTGACATTCTTTTCTTTGTCCAGAAACAGAAAGCCTGCGATGTCGGCTCCGACCTCGGTGTAGTTCATATCCGTGTTGTAGCTGTCGATCTTCACCTGAACATCGCGGGCCAGGTCCTGGAAGGTGATGTAAGGGAAATCGACGCCTGCGGCGATGGGCAACTGGCTCATTTGCAAGGGACGGATGTTGACCTCGATCAGCTTGAGGATCCCATCTCGCGGATCGCGCTTGAATTCCACGCTTGCGTATCCGCGGTAGTCGATGCCCCGTACAAGCCGGGTTCCAAGTTCGATCAACTCGCTTGACGGCGGCATGCTGACGCCGGCCCTGATGACACCATAGAGCGGGGGCATCTGGCGCAATTTGATGCAACAAAACGCGGCTGAAACCTCTCCATTGCGATCGAAATAGAGTTGGACAGTCTCGAGATTGCGATAGTCCCCGCCAGGGATGACCTCGCAAATCACGACGTCTTCATCCTCGGCTACGGCACGGGCGAAATTGGTGCGCAGGTCTTCTTCGGTCTCACAAATGAACAGCTTGGTTCCGAATTTTGCCGAGAACGAGTGCGAGTGCACGGGCTTGACCATCACTGGCATTTCAAGCTTTGGAAGAATCTCTTCGAATTCTGCTTCACTGCGAGGCTGTACAAATTTTGGATGGGGAATCCCCATTTTGTCCGCCAAGCGATAGGTCGCATCCTTTTCGAGAAAGACCTGCGCCTGATTCCAATCGGCAACGGCCGGGATAAAATTCCGGCTGAGACGCTCCTTGTTTTTTGAGAGAGCCTCTGCAAAGGCATCGGACGTAGGAAAGACCACCGCACCTGACCAATCCGGGGCAAGAGCCTCAAGGTAAGCAAGGAAAGCCTGCTCATCTGAGGGCGACGGACATGTTCTCCAGTCGCGAATATGTCTGGATCGCAGACCGCTCTGATGTGGAAGGTGGGTCAGCACCAAGACCTTGATGGATTGGCGTTGGAGTGATTTTGTTACGGCGAGGCCACCATGTGCGCCTCCGAGAACGATGGCTTTCTCAGACATTCAAAACCCCTTCAAACACTCTGTAGCAGACATAGAACGCATCTGGTTAACCAAAGCGTGTCGCTTAAACCAAACAATAGCAAGATCTTGAATCGTGCGGGAGCTTGGAGCCATTGCGGAACCCTGTCCGGCGAGCACATGTGTAAAGTGTCATGGTTGCCAGATATCGAATTACCATCACCAACGGGGTGCCTTGGAGCGCACTTCCAAGTCCAGCGAATTCAATAATGAAGACAGGACCTGGTTTTCCGTACTAGCCGCTATGCTTCTTGGCTTGGGTCCTGTCTCGGAGCCCTTGTGCGTGGCGATTGAATGGGACCAGCATACAGAATTAGCCCTGACACCGGATCGGGCCCTTTTAAGACGAACCGCTACAGAGTTGGTGGGGTTCGAACGGCTGTTTGCGGGGAGTGCCCCGGCTAACGCCCCATGCGGCGCTCCAAAGTGTCGCGGGTGACTTCGGCCCCCCGAGTTGATCCAGGGATCGACGTCTGCTTCCGCGATCTCGAAAAGTTTTTGAAAGACTCAATTGCGCGCATGGAGGTGCTGTGAGCGGCCTGGGCGCTGGTGTTGAAAGCTGTGAACGATAAGTTGTCGTCCTGTGAGCGCGCGCTCCTGTCTCCAAACCGGACCATGAAAACCGAGCATCGGCAGGACCGTCCCGGAGCATGCCATACGCTTGCCATACGTTTTGCCGACACCTTTGGGAACCAGAACCTTCAGCGTCAATCCACCGCGGACGACCTATACTTTGTTGGCGGACCCAAGATGTCCTTCCCCCCTAGAACTGGGCCATTACTTTGGCCGCGAGAGGGGGATTGGGCATGGCGAGGAAGCGACATTCAGACGAAGACATCTTGAAGCTGCTGCGTGAGATTGAGCTGAAGCTGACGGCTGGTGGTGATGTGGCATCGGCGTGTCGGAGCGTCGGGATCAGCGATGCTACGTATTACAACTGGCGGAGGCGGTTTGGCGGGATGGGCCGGTCGCAGTTGTCGGAGATGAAGAGCCTGGAGAAAGAGAACGCGCGGCTGAAGAAGATCGTCGCCGAGCTCGAACTGGACAAGCTCATCCTCAAGGAAAGCCTTAACCACCTAAAGCCCAGGGCCTGACCACAGAGGAGCTCCGTCAGGCCGTTATTCATACACGCCAGAAGCTCGCAACGTCTGAGCGACGGACGTGCCGGGTGATAGGACTGGCGCGGAGCTCCCTGCAATACCAACCGACACAAAGAGATGACGATGCGCTGCGTTTGGCAATCATCCGGCTTGCAAAGCAGTACGGCCGATATGGCTATCGCAAGGTTACTGAGCTGCTTCACGTCGAGGGCTGGCGGGTCAATCACAAGAAGGTCGAGCGGCTCTGGCGGGAAGAGGGGTTACAGCTTCCGCAGCGCCACAAGAAACGCAAGCGGCTCTACCACAAGGACAGCTCGATCATCCGACTGAGGCCAACCCATCCGAACCACGTCTGGGCCATCGACTTCGTCCACGACAAGCTCAGCAATGGGCGCAGTTACAAGATGCTGACGGTTCTCGATGAGTTCACGCGGCAGGCCTTGGCTGTTGTGGTCCGCACCAAGATGGGTGCCGACGATGTTCTCGAAGCTCTCTATCCGCTCCTGCTGCGCCACGGTTCCCCGGAGTATATCCGATCCGATAACGGCCCCGAGTTCGCAGCAGAGGCGATGCAGGGATGGCTTCGACGCGTTGGCATCAAGCCGATCCGCATTTACCCGGGATCGCCCTGGGAGAACGGATACAACGAACGGTTCAATGGGACATTACGGCGAGAGGTTCTCAATGCGGAGTGGTTCACGACGACAAAGCAAGCTCAGATCGTCATCAATCACTGGCTCAGGCAGTACAATCACACCCGGCCGCATCAGGCACTCAACATGCGCCCGCCCGTTCCTGAAACCCTATTAGAGAAACCCCTGATCAGTGGCCCATACACAGGGGGCTAGACAA
>NZ_JBLBVK010000031.1:0-21185 GCF_047314965.1 Silicimonas lutimaris
CACATCACCACCAGCCGTCAGCTTCAGCTCAATCTCACGCAGCAGCTTCAAGATGTCTTCGTCTGAATGTCGCTTCCTCGCCATGCCCAATCCCCCTCTCGCGGCCAAAGTAATGGCCCAGTTCTAGGGGGGAAGGACACCCAGCTCGACACCCGCCAAGGGTCCGAAATCGCCATTGAATTGGTCAATCAGATCAGTGCGGGTTCCGGTTGCAAGCTCACGTGAAGCCGTAAGCAGCTGTTGCCGCAAATTCGCATTGTCGCGCCTCAGCAGCAGGCTTTGAGATAGATCGCCGATGGAGTTTATTGGCATGATCTAAAGTCCGATCAGTGTCTGAATAAGTTCGTCGATGGTCTGAATGACGCGAGCGTTCGCGGTGTAAGCCTGCTCGATGAGCAGCAGCTTCTGCATTTCCTGATCCGTGTCGACGCCGTTGGAGAGTTCCTCGTTCCGAAGTGCATCGAACCTCGCACTGGAGTATGCGAGTAGAGAGCCGGTCGCGTTGATCGACTGCGCGGCACCGTTGGCTATGGTAGCCGCGAAACCGGACACTGATCGTGCCGTTGGTCCGAACGTACCGCCGACTGGTGCCAAGCGCGCTGCGATGGCTTCGGTGTAGGCGACAAGAAGAGCGTTATCTCCGACCGGGCCGGGGGTTGCCGCCCCAAGACCATCCCTCAATCGCCAGAGTGCGCCTCCAGACGACGGATCGACGAGAACGTTAATCGAAAGTCTGCTGGCCAAACCTTCTATCTGGGCGAGATTCAGGGGGCCGCCATTATCCGTGAACAGTCCCGGATCCCCCGGTGCAAGCGTAGGATCCAGTGTCGACGACTCGAACCGCGTCATCAGATCCCGTGCGGCCTCGTCGATATCGGATTGACTGCTAACCGCGTAGTTGTCGCGAATTTCAAAGAGGGCCGCCAGTCGTCCCCCTGCTATTTCGCCGTTTTGATCAAGGGTGTCGATTGGACGGCCATTGATCGTAAGCCCTGAGAGGGCTCCGGATTGCAGCGTCATATCGGCCGTTATCAGACCTTTGGGCTGAAACCCGAACTCGACCGCCCTGACATCCAGCAAAAGGGTGCCCCCCATCGAATAGAGTGCAATCGTCCCATTGTCGCGAGGAAGCTGGCGAATCGGGATACTCGCGCTTATCTCGTCGACAAGCATCTGGCGCTGGTCCAGAAGATCCGGGTAACCGGCGTCGGAAGACCGCGTGCGCAGTATCTCACCGTTCAAGTCCGCAAGCTGTGCAAGTGTGCCGTTTAGACGCTCGACTTCCTTGCCGATGGTGTTGTCAGCGTCGACTCTCAGATCCTGAAGCCCGTCGCCGATATCGTTGAACTTGCGTGCCAACGCAGTGGCATCCGTGAGTACGGACGAAAGCCGCGCCTCGGAATCCGGGCGGGAAATGGCGGCAAGCAGGCTGGCCTCGAATTCCGCCTCGAGATCAGTCAGGCTTCCTGGCTCTCCCGGCGTACCTATCAGACGGAACAGATCCTGATAGAATTCGTTTCCAGTGCGCGCGAAACCGACGTCGGCTTCGGAAAGCCGCCTCTCGCGAAGTGTAACCTCGTCAACGACCCGCTGAACGCCATCTACCTGCACGCCTGAACCGATGCCCCCAGTAAACCGGGGACTTAGTTGCAGTTCGCGGCGGGAATAGCCTTCGGTCATGGCGTTTGCGACGTTCGAGCTGACCAGCTCTGCCGCGCGCGAGGCGGCGGTCAAGCCAGTCAAAGCGTTCGCAAGAGATGCAGAGATGCTCATTGCGGATTACCTTTCGCGTCAGCGTTTGATGTTCGTCGTTTCCTGCAGCATCTCGTCGACTGTCTGAATCACCTTCGCATTCGACGAATATGCGCGTTGGGTCTGGATCAATTGCGTCAGTTCTCCCGCGACATCTGTTGCGCTTTCTTCAAGGGCATAGCCGACGATGTCACCGGTTGGACCGTCAGCGGCATCCCAGAGGAAGAAAGTTCCGCTTTCGTTGGACGTTCTGTAGGTCTGGTTGTCCATCGCGATCAGGCCGTTCGGATTTGGGAGGTCGATCAGCGGAATCTGATAGATCGTACGCGTGATGCCGATATCGAAGTTCGCCCGGACGAAACCGTTGGCATCCACTTCCACCGAGATCAGGTTCCCGACAGGAGAGCCATCCTTCGAGATCGAGGTCGGTGCGAAACTGTCGGACAGCTGGGTCAAGCCCGTTCCGGTACCGACCGCGCCAATGTTTATTTCGATCGGGCCACCCGCAACGCTGACGGAAAAGTTGCCGGATGCCGGATCATACGCACCGCCCGATATTGTCGCGACCGAGTTGATGGTACCTCCGGAGCCGCGGGTGTCATCGAAAACGATCGTGTACTCGCCGATCACGGATCCACCCGATGCGGAATCCGTCAGAACCATCGTCCAGGTATTGGACGCACCCGCGGCTCCGGGAATAGTCGGCGTAAAGGCGATCCCGATATTCTGTGATGTGCCAAGGTTGTCGAAGTATTCAATCGAGAGGTTCAGCGGATCGCCGGATGCGCCGAATTCGGTCTCGGTCGCAGGCAGGTTGACACCCATCGCGATCCGCGTCGTGGGTTCCGAAGTGAACTGGTTCACGTTGATCTGTACAGGTTCAAGCCCGTCCCCGGTATCGCGCGGGAAGACCGGGATCGTCCCATCCGGATCAGCGGGCCAGCCCATCAGTGTCACGCCGGAAGACGTACGAAGGTAGCCGTCGGCATCGGTGCGAAATGACCCGGTCGTGGCCAGAAGCAGAGGATAATCGCCGGTGCTGCTGGAGAGCGAGCTTTCCGTGGTGACTGGCAGGAAGCCCCGACCGCGAACGGCAAGATCGGTTGCGTTGTTGGTCGTGGCCAGTGCACCCGGTTGATCGATCAGCCGCTGGGTCGCCACGCGGACACCGCCGGCTGAATAGGAGCCCTCTCCGCTTTCGATGACGAGGGATGAGAAATCGGTCTCGACCCGTTTGTACCCATAGGTCGCCGAGTTCGCGATATTGTCGGCGATGGTCGCAAGCCGGCTGGCATTTGCGGCAAGGCCAGCCACCCCGGCGTTCAGCGAAGAAGAAATAGTCATGTTGTCAGCCTTTCTGCTGGATCGTCCCCGATTGCCCCACGCCTAAAGGCGGCGGTTTAACAGCCGGCTAACAACTAAACTTCTAAGGACATTCCCAGCCTAAAGACGGCTTCGAAGAAGGACGATCTCGATCCGGTTGTTCCTGACGGAAAGCGGATTCTCGGAGACCTGCTGGCGGTCGGCGTAACCGGTGACGCGCTGCATGCGATCGTCATCCAGTGACGCCTGCACAAGAAGCAGGCGCACAGCATCGGCGCGTTCAGAGGACAGATCCCAGACGGGGTTTTCCCGGCTGACCACAGGTACGGCTGCGACATGGCCCTGAACCGCGATCGGGTTGGGAGCGAGCCGGAAAACCTCGGCGATGGACGCCACGACGTCTCGCAGAACATCCGTTGGATCGGACCGTCCCGCGAACAACGGTGCGTCGGGCAGATCGAAAATCTCGACGATCAGACCTTCATCGGTCAGGCGCGTCACGATGTGGCGCATCAGCAGATCGCTGACCATGCTTTCCCCAGCCTTCGCCGAAAGCATCTCTTCCAGTTCTGCCAGCTTGTCCTTTTCCTGCGCGCCGGATCTAGCATCATCTTCGTCCGATGACTCTTCGGCATTTTCGTTAGTTGCTATCACGCCTGTGCCCGTGCCGTTCCGCGCCAGCGTGTTCTCAGAGAAAATACTGTCGCCGCCGAACGCCCCGTCGCCACCGCCAGAGACCTTGTTCACGGGAATCGTGGGATTGAAGTAGTCGGCGATCCCCTTGCGTTGCTTTTCGTTCGTGGCGCCCAGAAGCCACATCAGAAGGAAGAACGCCATCATCGCCGTCACGAAATCAGCATAGGCAACTTTCCAGGCACCGCCGTGGTGGCCCCCGGCTATGATCTTCTTGCGCTTGACAATAATCGGCGCGACCGGTTGCGCGGACATCACCCCTGCTCCTCTACAATACCCCGCACATCGGGTTAGAGGAGGGCCGTGTAGGAAAGGTTAAGGTGCGTCCTTCCGGATCATGTCGGCTGCTTTCTCGGCGATCATGATTGTGGGGGAATTGGTGTTGCCGCTGGTGATCCGGGGCATGACGCTGGCGTCGACCACGCGCAAGCCGCCAATGCCCCGCATCCTGAGACGGGCGTCGAGTGGGGCCGCGTCGTCGGTTCCCATACGGATGGTGCCCACGGGGTGGAAAATGGTCGTGCCGATCCGACCGGCCGCCTGAGCAAGAGACGTGTCCTCATCAGTGACATCGCCACCCGGGCGCAATTCTTCGGGCTGATATCGACCCATTGCGGGTTGAGCCATGATCCGCCGCGTCAGTCGGATCGCATCGGCGGCGACCCGGCGATCCCCCTCGGTCGACAGATAGTTCGGAGCGATCTCGGGTGCCGTTGCCGGGTCCGGTGAGGTGATGCGCACATGCCCCCGGCTTTCAGGTCGCAGGTGGCAGACACTCGCGGTAATGGCATCGAAAGGATCCAGCGGCTGACCGAATGCATTCAGCGACAGGGGCTGCACGTGGTACTCGAGATCGGCTGTGGCCACATCCGGCCTGGACTTGGCGAAAGCACCCAACTGCGAGGGGGACATCGACATCGGACCGGTTCGTCTCAGCGCGTACTCGGCCGCAATGCGGGCCTTTCCAAAGAGCGTAGCGGACAGCGTGTTCAGCGTCCGGGTTCCCGAGACCTTCCACGCGCAGCGCAACTGCAAATGGTCCTGCAGGTTCTCACCAACGCCAGGCATATCCTTCACCACATCGATGCCCAGGCCTTGCAGATGAGGCGCGGGTCCGATGCCCGACAGCTGGAGAATCTGCACCGACCCGATAGAGCCCGCCGACAGGATCACCTCGCCTCCGGTGCGCGCTTCTTCCAGAACGCCGCCCCTGCGGTAAGCCACACCCACCACACGCCGACCCTCGAAGATCAGCCTTTCGGTCATCGCACCGGTCACGACCTTGAGATTCTGCCGGTAGCGGACGGGCTTCAGAAAACCCTTCGAGGTATTCCAGCGAAATCCGCCCTTCTGGTTCACCCGGAAATAGCCTACCCCTTCGTTGTCGCCGGTGTTGAAGTCCGGTGTCTCGGGAATACCCGCTTCAACGGCGGCCCTGATCCAGTCATCGAGCACTGGCCAGTTGAGCCGCTGGCGATCGACCCGCCATTCACCACCGGTGCCGTGAAGGTCGCCCGCGCCTTCGGCGTTGTCTTCGTGCTTCAGGAAGTAGGGAAGCACGTCGTCCCAGCCCCAACCAGCCAGGCCAAGCTGCCGCCAACCGTCATAGTCCGCGGCCTGCCCCCGCAGGTACAGCATCCCGTTGATCGACGAACACCCGCCCAGCACCTTGCCGCGGGGATACAGCAGGCTTCGCCCGCCCAGTCCCGGCTCTTCCCGCGTGCGGTACAGCCAATCTGTGCGCGGGTTCCCGATGCAATAGAGATACCCGACGGGAATATGTATCCAATGATAATTGTCCGAGCCGCCAGCCTCGAGCAGGAGGACCCTCGATCCTCCTTCGGACAATCTGTTCGCCAGCACGCAACCGGCGCTGCCCGCGCCGACGATGATGTAATCCCAATCGCTCATGGCCCTAGCAAAGCATGCCGCTTTCGACTACGCCAGAGCAGAAAAGGGAGGCAACGATGACGAAACCCACGCTTCGCTCACAGCAATGGTTCAACAACCCCGATAACCGCGAGATGACCGCGCTCTACCTTGAGCGCTATCTCAACTACGGCCTGACCCGAGAAGAGCTGCAATCCGGGAAGCCGATCATCGGAATCGCGCAGACCGGAAGCGACCTGTCGCCCTGCAACCGCCACCACATCGAGCTGGCCAAGCGCGTGCGTGACGGCGTGATCAGCCAGGGCGGCACCGTGATCGAAATTCCGGTGCACCCGATCCAGGAAACCGGCAAACGTCCGACAGCGATGCTGGACCGCAATCTGGCCTATCTCTCGCTGACCGAAACACTCTACGGCTATCCGATCGACGGGGTCGTCCTGATGATCGGCTGCGACAAGACCACCCCTGCCCTGCTCATGGCGGCTTCGACCGTCAACATCCCGGCCATTGCACTCTCGGTTGGCCCGATGCTGAACGGCTGGTTCCGCGGACAGCGCACCGGGTCCGGCACCATCGTCTGGAAGGCGCGCGAGATGCATGCCGCCGGCGAGATCGACGATGACGGCTTCATGGAACTGGTCGCTTCGTCGACACCGTCCACGGGCTATTGCAACACGATGGGCACGGCATCGACCATGAACTCGCTGGCCGAGGCGCTGGGCATGCAACTTCCCGGCTCCGCCGCTATCCCGGCGCCCTATCGCGAACGCGGGCAGATCAGCTACGAGACCGGAAAGCAGATCGTCGAGATGGTGCATTCCGACCGCCGTCCGTCGGACATCATGGACCGCCGCGCCTTCGAGAACGCGATCGTGGTGAACTCGGCCATCGGCGGCTCCACCAACGCACCGATCCACCTGAACGCCATCGCCCGGCACCTTGGCGTGCCGCTCGACAATGACGACTGGCAGAAACTGGGTCACAAGGTCCCGCTTCTGGTGAACCTGCAGCCTGCGGGAGAATACCTGGGCGAGGATTATCACCGCGCCGGCGGCGTGCCAGCCGTGATCGGCGAGCTTCTGGCGAAGGGCCTGCTGCCGCATCCCGACGCGATGACCGCGAATGGCAAGACCATGGCCGAGAACTGTTCGGACCGAAGCAGTGAAAACCACGATGTCATCAAGACCGTAGATGCGCCGATGCTGAAGGACGCGGGCTTCATCAACCTCAAGGGCAATCTCTTCGACAGCGCGATCATGAAGACGTCCGTGATCTCGAAGGAATTCCGCGACCGGTATCTCTCGAACGCGCAAGATCCCGAAGCCTTCGAGGGCCGCGCCATCGTATTCGACGGGATCGAAGACTACCACAAGCGCATCGACGACGAATCCCTCGGCATCGACGAGCACTGCATCCTGATCATGCGCGGCGCGGGTCCCATCGGCTATCCGGGCGGCGCCGAAGTCGTGAACATGCGGCCCCCTGCGTACCTTCTGAAGAAGGGCATCACTTCGTTGCCCTGTGTTGGTGACGGGCGGCAATCAGGCACCTCGGGCTCGCCTTCCATCCTGAACGCATCGCCCGAGGCGGCGGCGGGCGGCGGGCTGGCCCTGGTCCAGACTGACGACCGGGTGCGCATCGACCTTCGTAAGTGCACCGCCGACATCCTCGTGGATGAGGCCACCCTGGACGCACGCCGCAGGGCGCTTCCGGAGCGGCCGTTCTCACCGGAAAGCCAGTCGCCCTGGCAGGAACTGTTCCGTGAGAAAGTCGAGCCGTTCAGCCAGGGCATGGTGCTGCGTGGCGCGCCAGAATACCGGGACATCGCGCGAACCAGGGGTGTGCCCAGAGACAACCACTAGGAACGCGCAGGAACCGGATCAGGGACAATTCAATTCAAATTGTCCTTCCTTTTGGCCAAAATACTTCGGGGGTGAGGGGGCAGAGCCCCCCTCGACTCCGACAGACGGCCAAAAGGTCCCTGGATCTCGCGGCCGGCACCGGTCAGCCCCGGCTCATTGAATGATACTCGCGGTTCGGCATCATGTCTGTCGCCGTCGCGAAGCGGTTCGACATGTTGAAAAACCCGATGACGTCGGAAAGATCAAAAATCTCGTCGTCTGAGAGGCCGGCCGCGCGCAAAACCTCACGATCTCCCTCCTCTACCGTCCAGGGTTCGGTTGTCAGCTTCCAGGCGAAATCCAGCATTGCCCGCATTCGCGGCTCCAGCTTCGCGACACGGTAATTCATGACCAGCATCTCGCCCAGTTCCGGATCCCCCGAAAGGTGACGCACCGCCTGCCCGTGGGCGACAAGGCAGTAGAAGCAACGGTTCGCAGATGACACTACCACGGCCACCATTTCACGCTCGAGCTTCGACAGTTTCGAAGGTCCAAGCATCAAGCTGTTATACAGCTGACTGAAAGCGCGCAGCTTGTCCTGGTTGAAGGCGTAAGTCCGAAGCACGTTCGGCACGAAACCAAGCTTTTCCTCGCATACCCGGAAATAGGCCTGCATGTCTTCGTCCAGGGCATCGTGCCCCGGCAGATCGAAAATCGAGATATGGTCTGGCTGCGGCATGACATCGGTCTCCTTCTGCTGCCGTATGTCTGACAGGCGAATTCGCCTTTGGCGAGTGCCCGGGACAGGGGGAATCATCGTCAGAACGAACAACTTGGAAATCGGAGCTGTTTCATGACGGCCAAATTGAGGCAGGTCTGCAGAACGATTGTTCGGTCAGATGAAAAAGTGAAACAGTCGAACCTTTTTGGTTTTCCTCTCTGAACAGTTCTTCCAAAATTTTTATTTATGTAATTCAATAGCTTAATTACAAGGTTCGGCTGACGGCGGAACTCTGCCAACGCTCCGAACGCTGAACGCACGATCGGCCCTTTTCTCGCCACATTCCTTCCTACCGTGAAGTCCAGGTATTTCAGTTCCCTGCTGCAGCGCCATTGGTGGCCGATACATTTCGCAGCGCCTTACGAGTTGCCAAAATCAGAAATCCAATGGGCTGCTGCGTTGCACGACGCGCACCAACGGGAGAGATGTGCAATGAATACGACTGCTTTTTTCGACGCGACCGACGTCAGCACCCCCGCCGATCTGTCTCCTTCTGTAAGTATGGATCAGATTACCGGGATACCCTCGACAGGCACCGGACTTTCAGGTGCCGCGTTCGTCCCCGGAACCGGCATCTGGAACATCGAGAAGGCCCAGGAAGCGGCCTCGGGTACCCCCGACGCCACTTTCGTCACCACCGAATTCGGATATCGGTCTAAAAACAGTGACACGACGATCGCAGAATTTCTGGAGCGTGACGGCGCCTCTGTCGAAGGCGACGGTGATCTGGAGATGGGTCCGTCCGCGCTCAGCTTCAGCGGGTACATCTACATTCCGCCGGGTGTGCACGAGATCCGGGTCACTTCGGACGACGGTTTCGACCTGAATATCGGCGGCGTGGATTTCAGCGAATTCGCCAGCGGGCGCGCGACGGATTCCACCGCTCGCGTTGCGGATTTCGAAGGCGGCCTCTACTCCTTCGACCTGCTCTACTTCGACACGGGTGGCGCGATGAGCCTGTCCCTGGAGATCGATGGTCTGCCCGTGGATGGCAGCGCCTTCTACCAGTCGCCCGAGGATTTTACCTCACCAGACCCAAGCGTTCCGCTGGTTCCGGTCGAAGACTACCACTCCTCATACTTCCTGGGCGCGGAGTCGCTTGATACGCCGATCTCGTACACCGCAACCGAAGCCCGGGACGTGATCACCGGTATGGGTGGCAACGACACGATCGAAGGGCTCGGCGGTGATGATGAACTGATGGGAGGCTACGGCGACGATGTCCTTCGCGGTGGCGACGGCGATGACGTGCTGGACGGTGGCCGCGGCTCTGATCTTCTGGACGGCGGGGACGGCAATGACCTGCTGATCGCAAGATCGGACGCGGGCGTGCAGCGGATCGGTCAGCTGGCCATCGACATGCCGACCCGTGAGGATCCCGATGGTGAGGTGGATCTCGATCTGCAGAAGCTGAGCGCCTATGCCGACCAGCCCCTGAAGGGAGACGACATTCTTATCGGTGGCGCAGGTCAGGACACTTTCCTGATTGCGCCCCAGATCAACGCCAAACTGGATATCATTGAAAAACACATCAAAGCGGATGGCACGATCAACTGGGCCGGCGTCGCGGGCGAAAACAACGAACTGCATGACCATTGGGTCGACAGCTTCGGGATCGACATCATCGCGGACTATGACAAGGACGAAGACCACATCGCGGTGATCGGCCATACCGCCAATGTCTATGTCGAGTACGCTGATGTCATGGGCGACGAGGCCCTGGAGTCGATTATCACAGTGATTTCGAACCAGCACGGCGGCGGCGGTGCGCATGACATGGACCTGATCGGACAGGTCATTGTGCATGGCGATCTTGTCCGGAAAGAGGACATCGAGACCGACGCGAACGTGACCTACGGAATCGTCGAAAGTGTCGATGATCTGGCCGAGGCGCTAATGCCCCAAGGCCAAGAGAAGATCACCGTCGTCGATGGCGTGGAATACAAAGGCTACGACACACGCACCCCATCCGAAGGCGCCACGAAACAGACGAACAACGGAATGGGCACCGAGAACACAGGTCCCGTCACAGGTGATCCGGCCGGCGCGTTCGACAACTCCTATTTCGACGAGGCTCTCCTGGTCACACCCGAAGATGACGAGGGCTACAACCTGACCCGCGATCCCTTCGAACAGTTGGGGGAAACCGAAGTTGCAGGGGTCACGCTCACCGGAACCAATGCATCGGAAAAACTCTCGCAACCAGACGCCGGGGAGCCGGCCGGTCTGCCGGGGGCACTAGGATTCTGGAGTTTCGCCAACGGCACGGACGGAGCCTATGGCGACCTGCGCGGCGATGGCGGGGCGGTGAAAGCCTTTACGCTCTACGAGAACCAGGCACTGTTGCGAACCGATGGCGCCACCGAAGGCCCCGATGGCACGCCGGCCAGCGCCCTGTATTTCAACGGCGAGGATAGCTTCGCTTTCCTCGATCACGACCCGTCAATGAATGTCACGCAGGGCACCATAGCAATGTGGGTACGGCCCGATGACCTGGGTGAAAAATCCATGTTCGTGACGAAAGACCACTCCGGTGCTGTCGACGGCGGACATTTCCGTCTGGGACATACCGCCGAGGGCGGGCTTTTCCTGCGCATGGCCGAGGGGGATGGCGGCTCGAACCACGCCTGGGAGACCGGACCGCTTCTGACAGAGGGCAGCTGGGCGCATCTTGCAGTGTCCTTCGCCGAGACTGGCGTCACTGTGTATCTGGATGGTCAGCCTGTGCCGAACGGTTCATGGACAGCCGTGGAAGGCGATGTGGGCACGCCGGGCAACTACACCGAAGCCTATCTTCTCATGAACGAAGAACCCTGGGTCTTCGGAGCGGATCAGTACCAGACAAAGCTGAACGACACCGCACAGGAATTCGCGACCGACGCCCAGAACCTTCGTCACGAATTCGAGGGCGCCATCTCGGAGTTTGGCGTCTGGGGCGGCTTCACGCCCGAGGATGCCCTGTCACAGGCCGAGGTGCAGGAGTTGATGGAGAATGGTCCCGGCGCGGCGTTGACCAACACTTCGGGCCCGCAGCCAATGCTGGCAGGGGACGACATGATTTCGGGCATGGGCGGCAACGATACGATCGATGGTCAGGCCGGCGACGACACGCTGGACGGTGGGGCCGGGAACGACTCGATCATGGGAGGCTACGGCGATGATCATGTCATCGGCGGCGCTGGCAACGATACCATGGACGGCGGACGGGGTTCCGACCTGCTGGAAGGCGGTGACGGCGACGACGTGCTGCTCAGCCGATCGGACGCGGGCGAACAGCGCGCGGGTCAGCTTGTTCTGGACGATCCATCGCGCCCAGACGACAATTCGATCCATCCCGAATACCTGAAGCTGATCGACTGGATCGATCAGGAGCTCGTCGCGGACGACGTTCTGGTTGGTGGCGCAGGTGCGGACAAGTTCCAGTTCGAGACCCTGATCAACGGCAAGAAGGACATCACCGCTGAACATGTGAACGACGACCGCACGATCGACTGGATGGGCGTAGCCGGTGAGAACACCTACATCCACGACCATTGGGTGGACGGTATCGGGATCGACGTTATTGCCGACTTCAACAAAGCCGAAGGCGATACGATTTCGGTAAAGGGTCATACGACACAGATCGAGGTGGATTACCGCACGATCGATACCGATGGCGACGGCGTGGACGACGACGCTGTCTCGATCATCACACTCTATTCCCAACAGGGGAACAACGGCGGCGCCCATGACGAAGACTATCTCGGCTACATCGTCGTGCTTGGCGACCGGGTTGAGGAAGAGGACATCGAAACCGACGCCATGGTCGCCTATGGGATTGTCGAATCCATCGATGACATCCAGGAGGCTGTCGCCCCCGAGACCAAGTGGATTGAGCTTGAGGACGGCACCCGGCATCTCGGCTACGACACCCGCGATGTCGGGAGCGATCCGGTCGGCTCAAGCCCATGGATGTATTCATCGAACGAGTGGCTCACCACCGGCCAGATTGATCTGGCCAGCGCCGTTCCTGCGGGTCTTTCGGCGCCCGGAGTGTTGCTCAGCGATGCCGGCGGCACGTTCGGCGGACAGGATCAACCGTTGGAAATCCCACACGATCCTTCTCAGGCCGTCGCGGAGGGCACATGGGCCTTCTCCTTCACGGCTGACAATCCGGGCAACGGACAGAACCAGGCCTTGTTCTCCAAGGATCACTCCGGCTTCGGCGACGGCGGGCATCTGACTGCCTACATCACCGACAAAGGCGTTCTGAAGGTGCGTTTCCAAAGCGAAACCGAGGAAAAATACCTCGTCGACTGGAACGTCAAGATCAAGGCCGGGCAGGAACACCACTTTGCCTTCACCTTCGACAAGGACGAGATCGGGCTGTACCTGGACGGCAATCTCGTCGATGCCGACACCGGGTTCGCAAAGGGGATGACCGGAAACAGCGAAGATCTTGTGCTTGGCGCTTCAACGAGAACGCGCATGGGCGACAACGACAATCTTCAATGGCATTTCGACGGCGAGATCTCGAACCTGCTGCTTCTGGACCGACCGCTTGAAGAAATCGAGTTGCTGTTCCTTGCGGAATCGGGCGGGGACCTTTCCGCGCTGAACGGGCTTTACGCGAACTCTGCGGAACCGGATGAGGCCGGCGAAGACGATGACACGGTCGATCAGGACCCCGATGAAACCACGAACGACACCGGTTCCGAGGGGGACACTGATACGACGGACGACAGCGACACTGCGGGCGGCGGTTCGCAACAGGAACCCGACGAGCCGGATAGTGGATTCGCCGCCATTATCTCGAAGATCCTGAATATCCTGAAGGCCATCTTCGGAATGGGCCGCGGCGGAAACCCGAATACCGACGCGATCGAGCAACAACTCACCGAGGTCGAGACCCTGCTGAACGATCTTGTCCCGACAACTGAAGCCGCGCCCGAAGATGACCTGTCACAGGACGAGGAAGCGGACGAGGCGGTCATGGAAATGCTCTGACCTCCACGCCTGCCCAAGCAAATCAGAACGGCCTGTGGCCACACGCCATGGGCCGTTTTGGTTCACGTCACTTGAGACCGCAAACCCGAGGAAATCTTCGGGCGATGTCGATCAGATAACAAGTGATCCTGAAAAGTGGTGCCGCTGAAGGGACTCGAACCCCCGACCCCATCATTACGAATTTTGCCGTCCATGTTTTGGATGTGACCGGATAAAGCCAGCCAAAGTCGCATAACTTGCTACAAATAAATCACAATTTTGAGGTGCGCTATTGTACGGTGCTGGAAAGCCTTGGCGAACCTTTGACGAACATTCCCTACTAATCCCCTACTAAAACTGAACAGCACCACCCATCGTTCGGGTGGTGCTGATTCATTTGTACGACCGTTTGCCGACATTCAACGTTCAGTCTGGTAGCCGGCCTCGACCCAAGCGGTGGTGCCACCTTCAATCCAGTTGACCCGCCCGAAACCGGCTTTTGCAAAGGCGGCTGCGGCGCGCTGGGCCATTGGCCCGGCCATGCATGTGGTCACAACCCGCAGACTCTTGTCCGCAAACACAGGTGGCAGGTTGCCCGCCTCGACGTCCTCGATCGAAATGAGTCTTGCCCCGGGCACTTTTCCAGTGGTCGATGCGATGACCTCGGCCGGACGTGGATCGACGAATTCGACGCCCGCCCGACCGTGGTATTCGCGGGCCTCTCCGGCGGAGATGGGGAAGGCTGTCGAGTTCTCGACGGTGCCGGTGTTGCTGCATGATGTCATGGTCTTTCTCCTTGTCCTTGGGTTCAGAAGCTCAGGGTCGCGGCGCCGTCGAGGATCTGGGCGTGCAATGCGGGCGAACCCACGACCTGGACACCATCGATGAAGTCTTCTTCGTCGTAGCCACGCACCTTAGCGCAGGGCGGGCAGACGAGGATACGGCCGCCGCCAGTCTGGAAGTTGTCGATCAGTTCCTTCATGGGCGGATCGAACGGGTTCATCCTCACATTGTCCGCAGCACCCTTGCGAACCACATCCACCGCGGCCGAGACCATGAACATGGTCACTTGCTGACCGGAGGCAATTCCGGTGTTGGCAATGGTGAAGGCCACGGTGGCACGTTCGTCATCAAGGCCACGGGACACAACGATGGCCAGTTTCTTCGCGTTTTCCATCTCTCTACTCCTTTGGTTCAGATGGGTTGGTCCGGACATCACCCGGTCCGGGTCGGGATCTCTTAGGCGGTGGCGCGCAGCATGCGCTCACGTCGAAACGCAGCGGCTGCAACTATGAAGGACAGGATGGCCCCTGCCAGGCAGGGCCAGGCGCCGACGACGATGTCATGAGCCGCGCCGAAGGGGCTTGCGCAGAGCTGGATGCCGCGCATTCGCATCAGGTCCTGCTGAAGCCGGCCGATCATCATCAGGCAGCAGGCCATGACGGCGAGGATCGTGGGCAGACCGGAAAACGTGGTTGCGCCCATTACCAAGGCTACCGGCAGGAAGACATAACCCATCCTGTTCAACCATGGCCGGTCACCAGCAATTAGTGCCACAGTCGTCTGGGTCGCGCCGATCAAGCACACAGACGTCGCGGTCTGCTGGCCCATCACCGCATAGCTAGCGGCGAACAAGCACGACGATCCCAACTGCGCCGCCAGGATGCGCTCTCGGCAGGCAAAAAGCGGCGACACAATTCGGGTTGCCAAAGCCGCTGTTCCGTACAGCGGTGCAGCCGATGGGTCGATCAATGTTTGGACGATGGAGGACATTGCTTTGTTCCATTTTATACCAACTAGTTTGTATGTAAAACAGACCGGTTGGTATGTAGTCAACAAGAAAAATGGCCATTGATATTGGGTTTTCGTGCAAGTTACTGAAATTATTCCATTGATTTTTTGCGCTCAGGGCTTGCCATAGGCCCTATCAACGCATAAATACTGACTAGTTGGTATGGAGAATAGAATGCCTTCGAAAGCTGAAGCGACTCGCGAGCGACTTCTTGCAGCGACCAAGAAGCTAGTCATGTCCAAGGGATTTGCCGGCACCACCATTGATGATGTCCTGAAGGAAACGGGCGTAACAAAAGGTGCGTTCTTCTATCATTTCAAATCGAAGGCCGATCTCGCCGATCAACTCATGCGCTGGTACGCCGAAAATGACATGAAGATGTTCCGGACTTTTCTGGCAGAGGCGGAGGCGGCGCACGATGACCCTCTCGAGCAACTTCTCCAGTTTCTGAAGGACTTTGAAGACTATCTCTGCGATCCGGCCAGTCCGCCGCGCGGGTGTATGTACGCGCTATACACCTACGAAGATGATCATTTTGAGAACAGCGTGAAGGAATTCGTTGCAGAAACTCTCCGTACGTGGACGGCGATGTACATCCGAAAGTTCCAGGAAGTCATCGATCGATACCCACCCGCTCGGGATGTAACTGCAAAACGCCTTGCTGAAATGTTCGTTGCCGTCATCGAAGGAGGACTCATCCTGGAGCGCGCCCACGGAAATCGTGGTATGGCTGCACGGCAGTCGGAGCAGTTCCGCAATTATCTCGAACTACTGTTCCCAACTGCCCCTCAGAGGGAAGCGGCCTAAAGCCACCACACTTTATCGACGGCTCCAAACGCTCAAACCGGGTATGCCGCCCTCGGCCCAGGGCTGATGACGAGTCATCTTTGCTTTTAGCCGTCTGAAAACTTTCGATTCTAAAGCTGCGCCCGTTAGCTTCGACTGAAGTGCAAAAAGCGCTCGTGGCGTGGCAAGCTGTTCTCAAGAAGTTCGCAAGGCCAGTTTGTTCTGGTGATACTGCTATGTGAGATGGAAGCTTTGCTTGACCACATAGGGACCTGTGGCCGAAGGTTGTGCGAGAGCCAGCTTGAATATTCAGAGCTTTTCAGAGGCAGACGGCCAGTTTGGTCATAAAAGCAGTCGGCAAGCCACCTTTGCGCAGTAAACGAGAGTTTGCTCCGGACGCAGGGAGGGCGTTGCCATGAGAGCCTTTACAGTCGTAGGCCCATCACAGTCAGGCAAGACAACACTAATTGAAGGCCTCTCAGGCCTCGAAGGCGCGCACGCAAAGCCACTCAAGCTACAGGGAGACGTGACCATCACCCCCTTTGCTTTTATGGGAGATCGATGGACAGCGCTCGAAGTCCCCGGAGGACGTGACACATTTCACTACGCCGGACCAGCCTTAGCAGCGAGCGACGCAGCAGTGCTCTGTGTTCCAGCCCAAATCGATGCGGCCGTGCTTGCCGCCCCATACCTCCGACTCCTTGAAGAGTCCGGGATCCCAACATTTCTTTTCATCAACAAGATCGATGCAACCGGAGATCGCGTCTCGAATATCGTCGCATCTCTTCAGCACTATTGCCGCCACGGCATCGTCCTGCGCCAAGTTCCAATTCGCACTGGCGATGAAGTCACCGGTGTGGTCGATCTGATATCGGAGCGCGCATGGGAATATCACAAAGATCACCGCTCGTTGCTGATCGAGTTGCCAAAATCCATGCAGGATCGCGAACAGGAGGCCCGATCGGTCCTCCTCGAAGCACTTGCCGATTTCGACGACTCCCTGCTCGAACAAATTATTGAGGATCAGAAGCCGCTTACGGAGGACGTGTATTCCGTAGCGACACAGGTGTTACAGCATCATGACCTCGTACCCGCCTTCTTAGGCGCGGCGAGCCATGGAAACGGTCTCTTACGCTTCATGAAGTCACTGCGCCACGAAGTACCGAGTGTCGACGCCCTACGCGAGCGGCTGAATCTTCCTGAAGACACGATTGCAGCCGCCTGCCTAGCGGACCAACAGAAGCATCTCGGCAAGGTGATTCTCTTGCGCGCTCTGGCAGAGGGTCTCGGCCAAGGAGCACCAATAGGTGGCGCGACTATTGGAAATCTTAATGCGCTCGATGGGAAATCACCTGCACCATCGCCACTCGTGCCTGGGGAGCTCGCGCTTGCGATCAAGAGCGACCAAGTCTCGCCGGGAACAATTCTCGGACCAGAAAGCGCAGAACCATTGCCCGATTGGGCACTTGCCCAAGCTCCAGCGATCAAAAGGCAGGTTCATCCCACTCATGACAAGGACGAAAGCAAGCTTTCGGCCGCACTTACACGCCTCGCGGAAATCGATCCTGGTCTCTCAGTTTCGCAGGACGAGACAAACGGCTCCCATGTGATTGGTATTCAGGGGCAGAAACACCTCAAGGCCACTCTGAGCAAACTAAATGACACCTTCGGCATCATAGCCGAAATCTCAGAGATACCGGCAGCGCTTCGCGAAACCATAAGGAAGTCTGCTACCGTGCACCACCGCCACCGGAAGCAGTCTGGCGGTGCGGGGCAATTCGCCGACGTCGTTATCGATGTGGCACCCAGACCTTCGGGTAGCGGTTTTGTTTTCGAGGAGAGGGTTAAGGGAGGCGCCGTTCCGCGGAACTACATTCCATCGGTAGAGGCTGGCGCAAAGGATGCCCTGGCTGAAGGACCGCACGGCCATCTGGTTGTCGATATTTCTGTGACACTCACAGATGGCAAATCGCACTCTGTCGACAGTTCGGATTTCGCTTTTCGAACCGCTGGGCAAAATGCTGTCAAAGAGGCGCTCCGGGAAGCCGGAACGAAGGTCCTTCAACCTGTGATGAATGTGGAGATCCACGTTCCGTCAACCTTCACAGGCAGTCTTGTCCAACTTGTCAGCGGCCTGAAAGGGCAGGTTCTTGGTTTCGAGGGAAACGAGGAAGCTTGTGGATGGGATATTTTCCGTGCCTTGCTGCCCATGTCCGCGGAGGAAGACCTGTGGCAGGCACTAGGCAGCGCAACGCGCGGCACAGCATGGTTCACCAGCAAGCTGGACCACTATGAGGAGTTGCGGGAGCCTGTCCAAGCGTAGGAGCTCGAGTTGGGCAAAGTAAGAGAACGGCAGAAGCAAGAAAGCTCGTTCTCTTTGGGGGACGTCAAACGAGGGAGGCTTCATCCCCTCGGGCTCGCATTGATCACTTAGGGACGGGACGTCCTCGGGTCCGCGGCGATTGGACGTCACAATGATAGATTTTTGGACTAACTATCGGGTCACGTCGAGAAGGAGGCCAGGATGACAGACTACACACTCTACTACTGGCAAATTCCGTTTCGCGGCCAGTTCATACGCTCTGTCCTTGCGCATGTTCGCGCCTCCTGGAAGGAAGGAGATGTTAGGGACCTCGTAGAAAAGAAGAATACCGAGCCTTCGAAGCAGGCCGTTCCGTTCATGGGGCCGCCGGTTCTTGTCGACCACACCGCCAATCGCTCGTTGGCGCAGACACAAGCGATACTGGCGTATCTCGGTGGTAAGTACGGCTTAATCCCCGATGATCTTATGAGGACCGCTTTGACCCACAAGGCCATCGCTGATGCGAACGACGTGCTCTACGAAATGACGCTCCACAACGGCGCACAAATGTGGACGCAGAGCTCCTGGGATGCTTTCCGTCCACGTCTGGAGCGCTGGATGGCGATCTTCGAAGCGCTGGGGTCTCAGCACGGTCTGTCCAATGAACAAGGTTACATCCTTGGTACAGAAGAGCCGAGCCTCGCAGACCTCGTCACCTACAGCCTCTGGGGTGTCATGACGGCGCAGTTGCCGTCTCTCAGACCAACACTGAATCAATCAGCGCCATCAATTGCAGGGCTGTCCGATCGTATCGGCGATCTTCCTAGTCAGAAGGACCTTTGGCGCCAAAGTCGGAAAGTGTACGGCAATGCTTGGTGCGGTGGGCAGATAGAGGCCTCGCTTCGGACCGTCACATAGCGAGCTTTGCTCTTCACAAATTGCATCGAAAGCCCAGTTAGTTCACCCAGAGCCGACAGAGCACTGCCTGGCGCCGTCCAATATCTCGAGGTGAAGTTGTGAACATTATTGTCATCGGTGCCGGACTGTCGGGTCTAACCGCCGCGCGGGTGCTTCGGGATGCGGGCGCCGACGTTTTATTGATCGAGGCCGGCGCTCAGATTGGAGGCCGTATCCGGGCCCTTTATGAGCAAAAAACGAATGAATACTTGGCCGACCTTGGGCCCACATGGATTTGGCCAAAGTATCAACCGGTGGTCGCAAAGTGGGCAAAAACCCTAGGAATAGAGACTTTCGAGCAGTTCAACGACGGCGATGCCGTTATTCTCGGTTATGGTCCCGCGCCGCTTCGCCAACCACTGCCCGGCCAGAATGGCATGGTTCGCATCGTTGGCGGTCCCACCGCGTTGATTGACGCCTTGTCCAACGAGATGGATGCTACAAACATTCGCACCTCGACACCCGTATCAGGCATTTACGAAGACGGCTCCAAGCGGGTCTCCGTCTACCTAAGGTCAGGGGAAATCCTCACAGCGGAGAACGTAATCGTATCTACCCCGCTCCGAGTGGCCGCTTTGAGGCTCGAAATGCCCTGGGCCCCTCAGGCGCTCCTGGATGCTATGCGACGCACACCAACCTGGATGAGTACGCATGCGAAAGCTGTTGCGCTCTATGATCAGCCCTTTTGGAGAGATGCCGGCTTGGCCGGACGGATTGCTAGTCGCACAGGCCCACTGGTCGAGGCGCACGACCATACAGGACCTGATGGTACAACAGCCGCAATCTTTGGCTTCATCGGCTGGTCACCTGACGTTCGGCAACGGGACCAAGATGAGCTCAAACGGGCAATTCTGAAGCAGCTCACCGAGTGCTTTGGGCCAGAGGCCGCAAACCCAATGGACTTGGTTGTTCAGGACTGGGCAACTAATCCGAACATCGTCACAAACCTCGATCTCTCTGCACTCGCCAACCACCCGGGCGTTGGTCCAGCAATCCTGAGGCAGGCGCATCTCGGTGGCCGAGTTCGGTTTGCCGTGTCAGAGACCTCAGAGATCAGTCCCGGACTTATCGAGGGGGCACTCGCAGCAGGTGAGAGGGCTGCAAAGGATGTTTTGGCCCATATTAGTCACGAATTTTGAGCTGTCGCCAAATACTCGGAGCTCTATGGCTCTACGGCCGCCATTAAACTTTCGACCAGCGATCGATACCCCGCTCCAAACAAACGAAGATGTACGAGGGCCGGCCAGAGCTGGTATACACACCGGCGCTGTTTCCAGCCTTCATCGAGTGGGCCATAGGCCTCCCAGAAGGGTCTTGGAGGAGTCCCAAATAGCGTCAGCATTGCGAGATCGACTTCCGCGTCGCCGTAGTAACTCGCCGGATCAATCAGATATGCGCCGCAGTTTGCCGTGAAGTGCGCGTTTCCGGACCAGAGGTCGCCATGCAGAAGTGAAGGTGGTGGGTGCTCAGGGACGATCTCGCGTATGCGGAATTCAAGTTCTTCCAATCTCCGCGCAATGTCAGTGGGTAGCGCAGCGATATCAGCCGCGAGACGCTTCTCGAACCAGAAGTCAGACCACGCGCAGCTCCATCCATTATGTATGCGAACCTTTCCAAAAGCATAGTCTTCATCCCAACCATAACGATCCCCTTGAGGAGCATGGAGAGCGCGTAGATTTGTTCCGAGACCGCACCAAGACTGCTCGGACGCACCGGTCCCCACCCCAAGGTCCTCAAGAACGAGGACTGTGGGTCCGCTTGCGATCGGCAGAGGCACTTTTGCGCCGGCCTCCGCCAAGGCGCGCAGCATTCGCCCTTCACGTTCGGGGTGCGGACCAGATTTGGCCACGACGTATTTCCCGGACCCAAGCCGAAGTCGAACAACCTCCGAAAGACCGCCGCCATGAAGTGGCTCCCAAGCAACCATACTGTCCTCGAGGAGCTCTAATGCGTCACTAAACAGGTGTCCTTCCCCCCTAGAACTGGGCCATTACTTTGGCCGCGAGAGGGGGATTGGGCATGGCGAGGAAGCGACATTCAGACGAAGACATCTTGAAGCTGCTGCGTGAGATTGAGCTGAAGCTGACGGCTGGTGGTGATGTG
>NZ_JBLBVK010000032.1:0-40410 GCF_047314965.1 Silicimonas lutimaris
AGCTCAGATCGTCATCAATCACTGGCTCAGGCAGTACAATCACACCCGGCCGCATCAGGCACTCAACATGCGCCCGCCCGTTCCTGAAACCCTATTAGAGAAACCCCTGATCAGTGGCCCATACACAGGGGGCTAGACAGAACCGTGGCTCGACAATGCCGACTATTGTTCCTGTCTCGTTCTGGTATTCGAGGCCCTTTGCAGCAAGAGTTTTCAACCCCGTGCGCAGGAAACGCAAACTGGCACTGTTGGGTCCAATTCAAGTCGGGCAAAGGCTATCTCGTCCCCACAGTCCTGACAGAAGCCGAATTCATCTTCCTCAATCCGCTGAAGTGCGCCGTCGATGCGACGACGTCGTGCATTTCTTCGTCGTTGTGTTGCTTCGGCCATGGCCTGGCGTTGGAGCGCGTCCATCCTGCTGAGACGCCCGACCGACTGCTGGTCAAGAATGACCGTACCACGATCCTCCGCACTTTGTGCATCCTCCCGCAAAAGTTCGGCTCGTTCCCTCAGGAGCCTATCGCGAAAGACTTCGATCTGGGCGACGTTCAGCATCGATTATCCCGGCTTTCAGCCTTTTTCATTGGTTGTGCGCGCCTATCTGTTGTAGAACGCCCCGGCATCGGAAGGAATACGCCATGGCCGAACATCAGCGAAAACCCCGACCTCTTGATCCTGTCTGGGACAGGATTCAGGAGGATGCGAAGGCGGCGATTGCGTCCGAGCCACTTATGGGCGGAATGATCCACACGACTGTTCTGCACCACAATTCGCTGGAAAGCGCGCTATCGTACCGGATCGCAATGAAACTGGCTTCGGATGAGATGCCTTCGCAAATCGTTCGGGAACTGGCAGATGCCGCCTATACCGCCGATCCATCCCTTGGGGATGCCGCGCGTGCCGACCTAGTTGCAGTTTACGAACGAGACCCGGCATGCCACTCGCTGCTGCAGCCGTTACTGTTCTTCAAGGGTTTCCAGGCGATCCAGGCCTACCGGATTGGTCACTGGCTGTGGCGCAATGATCGGAAGGATCTGGCTTATTTTTTCCAGGCTCGCGTCAGCGAAGTGTTCGGTATCGACATCCATCCGAATGCACGTATCGGAAAAGGTCTTATGATTGACCACGCCCATTCCATCGTGATCGGCGAGACAGCCGTTGTTGGTGACAATGTGTCCATGCTGCACTCGGTGACGCTTGGTGGAACCGGCAAGGAAGATGACGATCGCCATCCGAAGATCGGCGACGGAGTTCTGATTGGTGCTGGAGCCAAGGTTCTGGGAAACATCCGCATCGGCAATTGCAGTCGCATTGCGGCGGGATCTGTGGTGCTGCAGGAAGTCCCGCCATGCAAGACGGTGGCCGGAGTTCCGGCGCGCATCGTTGGCGAGGCTGGCTGCGATCAACCGGCGCTGACAATGGATCAAATCCTGAATAGCAGTCCAGGCGATTAGGTTCCGGCAGAAACCATTTTCGCTTGAGTTGTTCGCGGGCGGATTTCGTCCTGAATTGCAGTGCTGTAATGGATTCCGGTGCGTAGAACTTTCACATCTGCTATGGTGGGGGTGAAAATAAGAACGGGGGGACTAGGAACATGGCGATACGACAAACCGATGGTCGCGGAACACTCTACGACAGTATTCTTGATACCGTCGGCAATACGCCGGTCATCCGCATTAACAACATCGCGCCAAAGAATGTGAAGGTCTACGTCAAGTTCGAGGCTTTCAATCCCGCTGGATCGGTCAAGGACAGGCTTGCCCTAAATATCATCGAGGCAGCGGAACGTGACGGTCGACTTAAGCCCGGGCAAACGGTAGTCGAGGCCACAAGTGGAAATACCGGCATCGGACTTGCGATGGTCTGCGCCGCAAAGGGATATCCGCTTGTGGTGACTATGGCCGACAGCTTTTCGATCGAGCGCCGCCGACTGATGAGATTTTTGGGAGCAAAGGTCGTTCTGACGCCTCGTGCCCAGAAGGGCTTTGGCATGTACCAGAAGGCCAAGGAACTTGCGGAAAAGAACGGTTGGTTCCTGGCAAGCCAGTTCGAAACGCCTGACAACGCAGACATTCACGAAAACACGACGGCCCGCGAAATCATCGGAGACTTCGACGGCGAGCGCCTGGATTGTGTCGTCACGGGATATGGTACGGGCGGCACAGTCACCGGAATTGGCCGAGTGCTGCGCAAGGAGCGCCCCGATACGAAGATAATCCTGTCGGAGCCGGAGAATGCTCAGATTGTAGGCTCCGGATACGTCAACGCTCGGAACGAGGCGCATCAACCCACCGAAAGCCACCCGAACTTTCAGCCACATCCGATTCAGGGTTGGACACCGGATTTCATTCCGTGGGTGTTGCAGGAGGCACTGGACAATTCACTCTATGATGAACTGATCCCGGTACCTGGCACGGATGGAATTCATTGGGCCCAGCAACTGGCCGCCAGGGAAGGTATCTTCACCGGCGTGTCGGGGGGCTCCACCTTTGCTGTGACGATGGGACTGGCTGAAGTGGCCCCGGAGGGCAGCGTCTTTCTATGCATGTTGCCCGATACCGGTGAGCGATACCTCTCTACACCACTGTTCGAGAAGATTGCCGAAGACATGACCGAGGAAGAGGTGGCTCTATCTCTGTCGACACCAGGTTTTCAACTCTAGGCGCTGGCGAGGTTTCGACCGAGCAGCACATTCGGTTTCGTCGTGGGGTCAGGCTTCGCGCGATGCGATCAGTTGGTCATATGCCTCCAGTGCCTTGACGCCGTACATATAGGCCGGCCCTCCACCCATCAGAATGGCAACCGCGACCGTATCTGCAATGTCGTCCCGACTGGCTCCGGCTTTGGCAGCCGCCTGGACGTGAAACCCGATACAGTCGACACATTGTTTGGAGATTCCGATTCCGAGCGCGACCAGTTCTTTCTCGCGCACGGTCATGGCGCCGTCCTTCATGGCAGCACGGTGCATGGCGGTGAAGCCGTGTCCTGCGTCTGGTCTCACGCTTCGAAATGCGTTCAGGTTCGCGCTGGTTTCGTCGAGCTGGTGTTTCCAATCCATCCGCCAAGTCCCTTGTCCACATCCAAGAAACGCCTTCGCCCAATCCGGGAAAGGCGTCCTTGTCATGGATCAAGAAACGATCGGACTCAGCCGCGCATCTGGTCGCAAAGGTAGGTCTTTTGACCATCGTTGAGCCGAGCATCCCTCATGCCTACTGCCCAACTGTAGCCCGGCTTGGCATAGAAGTTCGGTCTGTCCGGATCGGGGCGAGGCAGAAGCTCGACCCGACCATCCGGGAAGAACAGCGTCGCTCCGGTCTCGTCGTATATCACCGTCATGTCGGGGCCATTCGGGCAGGTGAAGGTGGCCTCCGAGCGTTGGCTCGAGCAGGCGGAAAGCGCCCCGAGAACGATAATCAGCCAAGTCTTTTTCATGCGAGCATCGCAACTGGATTTTCAAGGTTTTCCTTGATTGCTGTCAGCAGTGCGGCACCGAGGGCTCCGTCAATCACCCGGTGATCGACCGACAGCGTCACGCTCATGACAGTTGCCACAGCCAATTCGCCAGCTTCGTTCACCACCGGTTTCTTGACACCTGCGCCGACCGCAAGGATGGCGCCATGCGGGGGGTTGATGACCGCGTCGAAATTATCGATGCCGAACATGCCGAGGTTTGAGATAGCAAAGCTTCCGCCTTGGTACTCCTCGGGCGAGAGTTTCCGATCGCGGGCGCGGGTGGCAAGGTCCTTCATCTGTGCGGAGAGCGTAGAGAGCGACTTCTGCTCAGCATCGCGCAGCACTGGAGTGAAGAGGCCACCTTCGATCGCGACGGCAACGGCTACGTCAGAAGGCTTCAGCTTCAGTATCCTATCACCCGCCCAGACGGCGTTTGCATCGGGCACTTGCTGAAGAGCAAGAGCGCAGGCTTTGATGATGAAGTCATTGACCGACAGTTTCACACCACGCGATTCAAGCTGTTTGTTCAGCTGGCTCCGGAACTTGAGCAGGGCATCCAGCTGAATATCGCGACGGAGATAAAAATGCGGAATCGTTTGTTTGGCCTCGCCGAGGCGCGCAGCAATGGTCTTGCGCATTCCGTCGAGCTTGATTTCTTCATACTCGCGACCGGTATACATCCGGGCGACCATGTCGGCCGAGGGGCCGCTTGATGCTGTGGTTGCAGATGCGGCCGACGAAGCGGTTGCCGGCGCTGCTGTCGGAGCTGCCCCGGGTTTCGCTGCTTCCACGTCTGCCTTCACGATCCGTCCTTTCGGGCCGGAACCCTTGACCTGGGAAAGGTCTAGTCCCTTCTCCTTTGCGATCCGGCGCGCCAGCGGTGAGGCAAAAACTCTGGAACCGTCGGCGGTGGCTGGCGCTGCCGGAGCAGGGGCCGCCTGCGCAGCTACGGGAGCGGGAGACGCTTCGGCCTTGGGCGCCTCGGAAGACGCTGCTTTCGGCGCCGGTGCGGCTCCGATGTCGTCCGCGCTCTCACCGTCCTGCAGCAAGACCGCAATCGGAGTGTTGACCTTTACGCCCTCGCTGCCTTCGGCGACGATGATCTTGCCAACGATACCTTCGTCGACCGCCTCGAACTCCATCGTAGCCTTGTCGGTTTCAATTTCCGCAAGTAGGTCGCCTGCAGAGACGGTATCGCCTTCCTTGACCAGCCATTTGGCAAGGGTGCCTTCCTCCATCGTTGGCGAGAGGGCGGGCATCAGGATTTCTGTGGGCATCTCGTCTTACTCCTCCACGAGCGACAGCCGGTCGAAGGGAGCACCTACGGACCTGTCGCCATCGGACATTTTCTTGAGCGTTTTCATAATCTTTTCGCGATGAGCCGCGATAAACTGATAAGCGTCGCTGTGTGGCGGCGTGCCCGGTCGGCGTAACCAGTCCACTACCAGCGTCTCGGGAACGAGACCGCGGATCACGCGGTCTCCATCCTCGAAGCTGACGCGGTAGCCGCGCGTTTCCGGGTCTATGCCGTGCAC
This sequence comes from Silicimonas lutimaris, assembly GCF_047314965.1. Taxonomy (NCBI): domain Bacteria; kingdom Pseudomonadati; phylum Pseudomonadota; class Alphaproteobacteria; order Rhodobacterales; family Paracoccaceae; genus Silicimonas; species Silicimonas lutimaris. The sequence goes on from NZ_JBLBVK010000032.1 coordinate 4,989, forward strand.
GTTCATGCCGCTCACCGGTACGTCACCGCCTTGACTGCGTCGATGACCTCTTTGGTGCTGGTCAGAGCCAGCTTTTCGAGGTTCGCCGCGTAGGGCATCGGAACGTCTTTGCCGGTGCACTTCAAAACCGGTGCATCCAGGTAGTCGAAAGCTTCACGCATGATCTCCGAGCCGATGTGGTCGGACATTGAACAAACCGGCCAGCCTTCCTCGACGGTAACACAGCGGTTGGTCTTCTTCACGCTTTCAATAACCGTCGCCATGTCCAGCGGGCGCAGGGTGCGAAGATCGATCACTTCGGCTGCGATGCCTTCTTTTGCAAGCTCGTCAGCGGCTTCCAGGGCGTAGTTCATCCCGACACCCCAGCTGACAATGGTCACGTCGTCGCCTTGGCGCCAGATACGGGCCTTGCCAAATGGGATCGTGAAGTCGTCCAGCTTAGGGACGTCAAACGACCGGCCGTACATGATTTCGTTCTCAAGGAAGACAACAGGGTTGGGATCGCGGATCGCTGATTTCAAAAGTCCCTTTGCGTCAGCAGCCGAATAGGGCTGGACGACCTTCAGGCCCGGGACACTGGCGTACCAGGCTGCATAGTCTTGGGAGTGTTGGGCACCTACGCGCGCTGCGGCGCCATTCGGGCCGCGGAATACGATGGGACTGCCCATTTGGCCGCCGGACATATAGAGTGTCTTTCCCGCCGAGTTGATGATCTGGTCGATCGCCTGCATGGCAAAGTTCCAGGTCATGAATTCCACGATGGGCCTCAGACCACCCCAAGATGCGCCAACGCCGATACCGGCAAACCCGTGTTCGGTGATCGGAGTGTCGACGACGCGTTTGGGGCCGAACTCGTCCAGAAGGCCTTGGGAGATCTTGTAAGCGCCTTGGTACTCTGCGACTTCCTCGCCCATCAGGAACACCGTCTCGTCACGGCGCATCTCTTCAGCCATGGCGTCGCGAAGTGCTTCTCGGACAGTTGTCGAGACCATCTCGGTTCCTTCGGGATAGTCCGGTTCCAAGGCACGGCTAATAACGGCCTGGGCCGGTGCTGATACAGGAGCATCGGCCGGTGCGGACGCAACCGCTGCCGTCTCTGCGGGAGCGGAGGCCGGCGTTATATCGTCAGCACTTTCGCCTTCCTCGACCAATACAGCGATCGGCGTGTTCACTTTAACACCTTCAGTGCCTTCAGCGATCAGGATCTTCCCGACGATGCCTTCGTCGACGGCTTCGAACTCCATCGTCGCCTTGTCGGTTTCGATTTCTGCCATGATGTCGCCAGCGGAGACGGTGTCGCCTTCTTTGACCAACCATTTGGCCAGCGTGCCTTCTTCCATCGTCGGGGACAGCGCGGGCATGAGAATTTCAGTAGCCATAGTCGTCTTCCTCCCCTCAGGCGTTTTGCGGCGCTGCGCCGTCAACGTAGATATCGGTCCAGAGTTCGCTCAGTGCGGGTTCCGGGCTCTCCTTCGAGAACTCCGCCGCTTCGTTCACGATATCCTTGATTTCCTTATCGATCGCCTTGAGTTCGTCCTCGGTGGCATCACCATCCAGAAGGCGCTTGCGGACCTGCTCGATTGCATCACGCTCCTCGCGCATCTTCTGAACTTCGTCGCGGGTACGGTACTTGGCGGGATCCGACATCGAGTGACCGCGATACCGGTATGTCATCACTTCCAGAATGTAGGGTCCCTTGCCAGCGCGGCAGTGCTCGACGGCTTTCTCGCCAGCGGCCTTCACGGCCAACACGTCCATGCCGTCAACTTCTTCTCCGGGAATACCGTAAGCCGCCCCGCGCTGCCAGAGAGATGGTGACTTGGTCGCGCGCTTGACGCTGGTGCCCATGGCGTACTGGTTGTTCTCGATCACGAAGATCACCGGCAGCATCCAGAGTTCCGCCATGTTGTAGGTCTCGTACACCTGGCCCTGGTTGGCGGCGCCGTCTCCGAAATACGTGAAGGTCACTCGGTCATTGCCCATGTACTTGTCTGCGAAGGCAAGCCCGGCGCCGAGCGGGACGTTCGCTCCGACGATGCCGTGACCTCCGTAGAACCTCTTCTCAGTCGAGAACATATGCATTGAGCCGCCCTTGCCGGCGCTGAAGCCACCATCACGTCCGGTCAGTTCGGCCATGATACCCTTTGGATCCATGCCACACGCAAGCATATGGCCATGATCCCGGTAAGTGGTGATGCGCCGGTCGCCTTCTTCGGCGGCTGCTTCAAGCCCAACGACGACGGCCTCTTGTCCGATGTAGAGGTGGCAGAAGCCGCCAATCAAACCCATTCCATACAGTTGGCCCGCCTTTTCCTCGAATCGCCGGATCAACAGCATTTCTCGGTAGTATTTCAGGAGCTCCTCTTTCGAGGCATTGGATTTCCGGGTCGCCCGTTTTGCGGCCATCGGCGGCATCCTCCCTTGTGTCGGTCAAAATTAGTTCAGCGTTAAACTATCTATTACAGCATGACGCTGAGGAACGCACGCAGAAAGACGTGAAGGGCCGGAAAAGCAGCTATGCCGTGTCTGCAAGGCTGTGCGCTGAAGCAATGCGAAGTTAATTCAGGACGATTTCGTCCGACCGGATCAGACCGAGGACGTCACGCGCCTGGCTGTCGAGCAGATCAAGATCCAGGTAGGTGTCACTCAATCTTTTGGTCTTGTTCTCAAGCCCTACGACCTCTGCTGCAAGGCGGTCGCGTTCAATTGTCAGTGTCGTGGCCTCAGCTTCGATTTGGACCCTTCGGAACAATCCGAAGTCTCCCTGAACGCTAGCGAACATGAAATATACGCCAAGCGAAAACATTAGCGAAAAGTAGGCTACTACGCCCAATCCAGGTCTCTTGAGTGTGCTCGTCATACTGCCTCTTCAGCTCTCTTTGGAGCTTTTGAAGACACTTGCATGTTCGGAGGATGTTTTGAAAGCAGAAAATTGCATTTTGGCGAAGCTCTGCCGGTCAGCGTTGGAGAAAGAAACGTCGCTGGTAATGGTTGCCGGAGGAGATGGCCCCTCCGGCATTCTGCTCGACCCTGGGCGAGCGAAGTATGATCAGGTGATCGACGCCTGATAGATCGAGTCGATGGTCGCCGCGATGGTTGCGTTGAACTCATCATCGGACTGTGCATCGGAGAGACCCTCCGTAAGCGCGCGACTGAAGCTGGCGATCATTCCGGTGTTCTGGGCCAGAAGACGGTTCGCGTCCTCGCGTGAATAGCCGCCAGAAAGCGCAACAACACGCATAACGTTTTTGTGGTCGATGAGCGGTTTATAGAAATTGGCCTCAGAGGGCAGAGAAAGCTTGAGCATAACTTCCTGATCCATCGAGTCGAGATGCTTCAGCAACTCGTCGCGCAGTATCGCCTCCGCCTCTGCCTTGTCCGCAATCTTGATGTTCACTTCGGGTTCCAGAATCGGCATCAAGCCGTGACCGAGGATCTGCCTGCCGATTTCAAACTGCTGCGCGACGTTGGCGGCGATACCTTCGGTATTCGCTGCGTTGATGACCGAGCGCATCTTGGTGCCAAAAATCCCCTTCGACGCCGCGCGGGAAAGCAGACCATCAAGATCGCCCATCGGCTTCATCAGTTGCACGCCATTGACCTCATCCTCGAGCCCCTTGTCGCACTTGAGGAAAGGGACCACGCCACGGTTCTCCCAGAGATACTGAGCTGCCGGCTTTCCGCCGAACTCTCGGTCCATGGTCATCTCGAAGAGGATGGCGCCAATGACCTTGTCTCCGGTGAAAGATGGTGCATTGACGATCCGTGCGCGCATTTCGTGGATCAAATCGAACATCTCGGCTTCCGAGCTGTATCGGTCTTCTTCGATGCCATAGAGCTTCAGCGCTTTGGGCGTCGAGCCGCCTGACTGGTCGAGCGCGGCGACGAAGCCCTTGCCGGAGCGCATCTGCTCTGCCTGTTTCTGATCCATTTGTGTACTCCCTTCCACATTACTCGCGCCTGTCGTAGTCGCTTGGTTGTCCTCTGACAATCCACTGGTAGCGCTCTCACCCCTGAAGTGGTCGCGTGTGCGCCATTCGGACGCGCGAGCCCGGACACTGTCGGCAAGTTCGCTGCCGGGGTCCATGACTTGGTCCTTCAGGCCCGACACCTTGCTAGTGACCACATCGGCGGCATCACGCAGCCGATTGAGCGGTGTCTTTCTTTCCTGATCACTCATCGGAACCTGTCAATGTCAATTATTGGCGAGGTTCAAGGCAGCGACGCCGGGCAATTCCTTGCCTTCCATCCATTCGAGAAATGCTCCGCCAGCTGTGGAGATGTAGCTGAAGTCATCTCCAACGCCTGCCTTGTTCAAGGCGGCGACTGTATCGCCGCCCCCGGCCACGGAGATCAGTTTTCCGGCCTTCGTAAGTTCGGCGGCTTTGCCGGCGGCGGCATTGGTTGCCGCGTCGAAAGGTTCGATCTCGAAAGCGCCCAACGGGCCATTCCAGATAAGTGTCTTGGCGGCCTCGAAGGCCGCCATGATCCTCTCAACCGACTTTGGTCCGGCGTCCAGGATCATCCGATCACTGGGGCAGGCATCGGCGGGTACGGTCACGTTGTCGGCATTCGAGGCAAATTCGGTGGCGCAAACGATATCGACGGGAAGCAGGATTTCGCAGGCAGCCTCTTCAGCTTTCGAGAGTATCTCTCGGGCGGTTACCGCCATGTCATGCTCTGCAAGCGATTTTCCGACGTCCACGCCTTGAGCTGCAAGAAAGGTGTTCGCCATACCGCCGCCGATCACGAGCGTGTCTACCTTGCGTACGAGGTTGCCCAGCAAGTCGAGTTTGGTTGACACCTTGGCTCCGCCCACGACCGCGACCACTGGTCGTTTGGGCTGACCAAGTGCTGCTTCCAGGGCCTTCAATTCGGCCTCCATCAACCTGCCGGCGGCGGCAGGAAGCAGACGCGCAAGGCCCTCGGTCGAGGCGTGGGCTCGGTGGGCGGCGGAAAATGCATCGTTGATGTAGACGTCGCCGACAGAGGCCAGGGCTTCCGCAAAAGCCGGATCGTTCTTTTCTTCGCCCTCGTGGAAACGCGTGTTCTCCAGCAGAAGGACTTCTCCTAGTCCAAGACTTCCGACGGCGGACTTGGCGGTATCTCCGATGCAGTCGGTGGCAAAGCGAACCGGGATACCAAGGCAGCGTTCCATTTCGTCCCGGATCTGGGACAACGACATCTCGGGAACCACTTTCCCTTTTGGCCGTCCGAAGTGAGCAAGCAATACCGGCTTTGCGCCATGGTCCAGAATATCTCTGACCGTAGGCGCTATCCGTTCGATACGGGTTGCGTCGGTCACGCGTCCCGCCTCAACTGGCACGTTAACGTCGACGCGCACCAGCGCGACCTTTCCAGCCAGTTCGATGTCATCGAGAGTTTTCCAGCCCATTTACGGCCTCCAAATGAATTTTATGCCTTGAGTACGCACTTCGGCGGTCTGGTCAACCGGCGGGATGTCGCGTTTCACGAATTCGGCGACCTGTTGCGTGCCTTTGGGCCTTTTCCTTCGCCAACCTTGCCCCTAGGGTCTGCCGCGAACACAAGCAAAGGGAGGGCCTGATGGCCGAGTACAAGGACCCCGAGAACACCATCCTCATTGAGCTTAAGGACGGTGTCGTCGCAATCGAGCTGTTGCCGGACATCGCGCCAGCGCACTGCGAGCGGATGAAGGATCTCGCCCGCTCTGGAGAGTACGACAATGTCGCCTTTCATCGAGTGATCGACGGATTCATGGCGCAAACCGGCGATGTTGAACATGGCGACATGGAAGACGGATTCGATTTGCGGCGCGCGGGAACTGGCGGTTCGGATCGCCCCAATTTACCTGCGGAATTCAGCCGCATTCCCCATGACAGGGGGACTTTGGGGGCTGCACGATCGCAAAATCCCAATTCTGCCAACAGCCAGTTCTTTATCAATTTCAAGGACAACCATTTCCTGAATGGCCAGTACACGGTCTATGGCCGGGTCATTGCTGGAATGGAATATGTCGACACGATCGCACGGGGTGAACCTCCGATGACGCCAGACAGGATGATCAGCGTGAAGGTGGCCGGCGATGCGTAAGCTTCTAACGATAGTGGCTCTGGCTGCAACGCCAGCGTTTGCCCAGGAGGACGGACCGGGTCCAAATCTCGTCATAGAAGTGGGCGGCGAAGCGAACGGGCGCGTTGTCATCGACATGCTCGATGACGTCGCGCCCGAGCATGTTGCCCAGATCACAGGACTCGCGGAAGAGGGGGCCTACGACAACGTGGTGTTCCACCGGGTCATCGACGGTTTCATGGCGCAGACAGGGGATGTCGAATTCGGCAAGCTCGGCAGCGATATGCGCATGGCCGGTCGCGGGGGCTCGTCCCGACCTGATCTGCCGGCGGAGTTCAGCAACGTGCCCTACGACCGCGGAATCGTCGGTATGGCGCGTTCTCAGGATCCGAATAGCGCCAACAGCCAGTTCTTCATCATGTTTGCTGAAGGATATTTCCTGAACGGGCAATACACCGTCGTCGGGCGCGTGATCGAGGGAATGGACGTGGTCGACGCGATCAAGCGTGGCGCCGGACCAAATGGTGCGGTGCTCGGCGAGCCGGACCGGATGGTCAGCGTCACCGTCGAGCGGTAGGGATCGTGAAGAATGGCTGGGTGGACGGTCTTGCGCCGCCGCCCATGCCTGGCGTATATCCCGCGCCAATTTCCAATTCTCGAGGACAAGGTTCATGGCAGGCCATTCAAAATGGGCGAACATCCAGCACCGCAAAGGACGCCAGGACGCGGCACGTTCCAAACTGTTTTCCAAGCTGTCTAAGGAAATCACAGTCGCGGCGAAGATGGGCGACCCAGATCCGGAGAAGAACCCGCGCCTGCGCCTTGCTGTGAAGGAAGCGAAGTCTCAATCGGTGCCCAAGGATGTCATCGAGCGGGCGATCTCGAAGTCTCAGGCGGGCGAGGGCGATGATTACGAGGAAATCCGCTACGAGGGATACGGTCCGGGCGGTGTCGCCGTAATCGTCGAGGCGATGACGGACAATCGCAACCGCACCGCGTCGACGGTGCGCTCAACCTTCGGAAAACATGGTGGAAACCTGGGCGAGACCGGGTCGGTCAGCTTCATGTTCGAGCGCAAGGGGGAGATCGTTTATCCGGCGTCTGTCGGCGATGAGGACACCGTCATGATGGCGGCGATCGAGGCGGGGGCGGAGGATGTGGAGTCTTCAGAGGAAGGACACGTCATCTTTACCGCCGATACCGACCTGGCTGCCGTTTCCAGCGCGATCGAGGAGCAACTCGGCGAAGCGGAATCGACCAAGCTGATCTGGAAGCCGACGACTACGACGGAGCTGGATCTTGAGGGAGCTCAAAAGCTTATGCGCCTGATCGAGGTTCTGGAGGATGACGACGACGTCCAGCGCGTGACAGCGAATTTCGAAATTTCCGACGCTGTGTTGGAGCAACTTTCGGCCTGATCGACGGATAACAACGCACCGAATTTTGCCGTCGGCGAACCGTCGGCAATGCGTCGGCAAAACGTATGGCACTTGTATGGCAGATCCTCGAAAGGGTCTGCCTTTTCATTCGGCGGCGCCGTTGGTCCGCGATTTCACCCAGGTCATCGGATCAAGGGATGGCGAGACCGGGGACGCCGGGCAGTGAGTGCCCCCATTCGAGAATCTCGGCCAACGGTATCAGCGCGACGAAAACGGTGGCGTCCCAGAAGTTCTGTCGCAGCTGGGACACGCTGAAAGTGACCTCTTCCTTCGTGTGGAAGTTCCCAATCGCGGGAATGATGGCGGGCGTCGTCCGCGCGTATCTGTCATAGTCGGGCCCGAACATACGGCGCAGCCGTGCCTCCTCGCGAAGCGCGTTATAGTAGAGTGCGCCGCCAAAGACTCCGGTCAGGACGACCACCAGCAGGACACTTTGAAGCATCATTCCGAAGCCAAGGACGGCTATCGTCGAGAACAAGTAGAGCGGATGGCGGCAAAGAGAGTAGGGGCCGTCGGTGATCACTTTCCGGTTCTTGTGGCCGCCGATGTAGAGAATGCTCCACGCTCGACCAAGAACGCCGCCCACAATCAGGACGAGTCCGAGGTTTTCCATGAGTTCGCCAGGAAAGGTTTCGCTCAGTGGTGCATGGACGATCACAAGGATCGGCAGAAGAAGCAGGAACATTCCGCGCAGCAGGTTGATGCGCAGCTTCTCATAGGTCGAGAAAGAACTGTCTATGGACATGGGGATCTTCCAAAGGGTGTGCCGAAACGGAGTTAGCCTGCTCCGTGCCGGCACTCAACTAACCCAAAGGTGTAGAGCCTCCGTTTCAGGTCTATTCGGCGAGTTTCACCAAGGCGTGCCGCTTCTTTCCGGCGGACAGTTTGACCGGTTCGCGCAGCGTGGCCGCGTCGAACATGCGGCCCGGATCGGTCAAGGGCTCATCATCGACCCGCGCTCCGTTCTCGGCGATCAGGCGTTTGGCGTCCTTGCCCGATTTGGCAAGACCGGAACGCACGATCAGTTGCGCTGCCGAGATACCATCGCCGACTTCCTCGGCGGTCAGTTCCAGCGTCGGAAGGTCGTCGCCAATGCCGCCCTTCTCGAAGACCTCCCGTGCAGTCTCCTCGGCTGCAGCGGCGGCGTCTGCGCCGTGAAGCAGCGTCGTGACTTCGTTCGCGAGCCGGATCTTGGCCTCGTTGATTTCGGAGCCTTCAAGCGCGCCCATCCGGTCGCATTCATCGACCGGAAGTTCCGTGTAGAGTTTCAGGAACCGCCCCACATCGGCGTCGGTCGTGTTGCGCCAGAACTGCCAGAACTCATAGGGCGAGAGCATATCGGCCGAGAGCCAGATCGCACCGCCCTGGCTTTTGCCCATCTTGCGCCCGTCGCTGGTCGTCAGGAGGGGCGTGGTCAGGCCGAAGATCTCGTGATCCAGAACGCGGCGCGTCAGGTCGATGCCGTTGATGATGTTGCCCCACTGATCCGAACCGCCCATCTGCAAAAGGCAGCCATAGCGGCGGTTCAGTTCCAGGAAGTCATAGGCCTGGAGGATCATGTAGTTGAACTCGAGGAACGAAAGCGACTGCTCGCGGTCTAGGCGGGACTTGACCGACTCGAACGACAGCATGCGGTTGACGCTGAAGTGCCGCCCGATGTCGCGCAGGAAGTCGAGGTAGTTCAACTGGTCCAGCCACTCGGCGTTGTTCAGCATCAGCGCGCCCGTCGCGCTGTCGTCATAGGACAGGTAGCGGTCGAAGACTGTCTGCATTCCGGCGATGTTGTCGTCGATGGCTTCCGGCGTCAGAAGCGGGCGCTCTTCGGAGCGGAACGACGGATCTCCGACCTTCGTGGTTCCGCCACCCATCAGGGTGATCGGTTTGTGACCGGTCTTCTGAAACCAGCGCAGCAGCATGATATTCAGGAGGTGACCCACATGCAGCGATTTCGCCGTGGCGTCATAGCCGATATAGGCCGGGACGACCCCCGCGATCAAAGCTTCGTCGAGGCTTTGCAGATCCGTGCAGTCGGCCAGGAAGCCGCGCTCGATGATCGTAGCCAGAAAGTCGGATTTCGGGTGGTAGGTCATGGTGTCTCGTCTATGGTCAGGCGTGTTCTATAATGGCGGTCGGTGCCGAGGGAAAGAGATGAGCGACAATCGGGCGATCTGGGCGTTGGGGGCTATGTCGGGCACCTCGCTTGACGGCGTGGACGCCGCGATGGTGCTGACAGATGGCCACCGGGTTCTGGAGTTCGGAGAAACCGGGTATCGCGCCTACTCAGACGCGGAACGCGCGATCCTGCGTGCGGCGCTGGGGCGTTGGTCCGGGTCCGAGGTCGAGGAGGCGGCCGAGGTTGTCGAGAATGCCCATGCCGAGCTTCTGTCGGGGTTCGATGGCGCTGAACTCATCGGCTTTCACGGCCAGACGACGTCTCACCGCCCAGAGGTCGGTGCGACCTGCCAGGTGGGGAATGGCACGCTTCTGGCCGAGGTCTTGGGACGAAGGGTCGTCTGGGATTTTCGCACCACGGACATGACGCTGGGCGGGCAGGGCGCGCCACTGGCGCCATTCTATCATTACGCGCTAGCTCGGTACCTGGGCTTCGAGAAGCCCGTGGTCTTCCTGAACATCGGGGGAGTTGCGAACCTGACCTGGGTCGATCCCTCGAAACCCGGCCCCGAGGTTGTCGGGGCCTGCCTGGCCTTCGACACCGGGCCGGGCAATGCCAAGATCGACGATCTTCTTATGGCGCGGCGCGGTGTCCGGATGGATGAGGATGGCCGGTTGACCCGCGCAGGTGTTGTGGACGGTGACATATTGGAGCGCCTTCTGGCGAAGGAGGCGTTCTTCAACCGGATGCCGCCAAAATCGCTGGATCGCGACGATTTCCGTGGCTGGGGCGATGCGGTGGCGCAGTTGTCGGATGCCGACGCGGTCGCAACCCTTGCCGCCGCGACCGCTGGCGCGGTGGCGCGGGGTCTGGAGCACTGTCCTTCGCTGCCGGAGCACGTGCTGGTGACAGGCGGCGGCCGCAAGAACCCGGGACTGATGGAGATGCTGGAGGCGCTTGCGCCCAGTCCGGTGCTGCCGGTCGAGGAGGTCGGTCTGGACGGGGACATGCTGGAGGCGCAGGCCTTCGCCTTTTTGGCGGTGCGGGTTCTGCGGGGTCTCCCGACCAGTGCGCCGGGCACGACCGGGGTTGCGGCGCCGGTGGGCGGCGGGCAGGTCAGCCGTCCGGGGGCGCTTACGGCGGTTCTGCGAAGCGGTTGAGCGCGTTCAGGGGATGTCGAATCCCTGTGGCGCCAGTTCGAAGCCTTCGAACCGGAAGCCGGGGCTGACGGTGCACCCGACCAGCGTCCAGCCGGTCGTGGCCTCGGCCGCTTGCCAGTAGTCCTTCGGCACGATGATCTGAGGTGTCTCGCCTCTTGCGAGATCGGGGCCAAGAATGAGCGGGACGGCCGGCCCCTCGCTGGTCTCGGCGAGCCGGAGGATCAGGGGGCTTCCGGCGTAGAAGTGCCAGATCTCGGTAGCGTCGACCCGGTGCCAGTGGCTGCGTTCGCCTTCTTTCAGCAGGAAGTAGATACAAGTTCCCGAAGCGCGGGGGTTTTCGTCGCCGATCCATGTCTGCCGGAACCATCCGCCCTCGGGATGGGGGGCGAGTTTGAGGCGGTCTATGATGTCGTCGGCTGTCATGCCATCTGCTCCGCCAGGTGGAGGAAGTCCGTCGCGATCCAGTCCCAGTCGCTTTCGGGGGCAAGGTCCGTCATTTGTCCCGGGCCATGCTCGGTCGGGCGGGCGACGAAGGCGGTCTTCAGCCCCGCGGCGCGTGCCGCGAAGAGGTCGTCGTTGTGGGCGGCAACCATGACCACCTCGCTTGGCTGCAACCGGAGCGCAGCAACCGAGGCCCTGTAAACCTCGGCTTTCGGCTTGTAGTCCCGCGCGAGATCGGCTCCGAGGATGCAGTCCCATGGCATTCCCGAGTACTTCCCCAGCCGGGTCATAAGGGCGATCGAGCCGTTTGAGCACGGTGCAACGATGTGGCTCTTCTTGAGCGCAAGCAGGCCGGGGACAGTATCGGGCCATGGGGCGAGCCGCTCCCATGCGCGGCTGAGTTGTTCTAGGTCGGAGCAAACGACGCCTAAACGGTCAAGCACGACTTGCAGGTTTTCGAAATGGAGATCGTCCAGCGGAACATAGCCGCGATTGCCGGCACGGATGCGTTCCATCGCGGGTTGATACTCCGCGCGCCAGGCGTCCGCGAAGCTTAAGGGATCGACGCCGGGCAGGACGTCCGCGACCTGACGCGCGACCGACGAGCGCCAGTCCACGCAGGTGCCGAATACGTCGAAGATCAGTGCCTGTCTCATCTGGCCGATAATCGTCGGATCGGAGAACAAGGCAAGTGTGACAAGCTAGACTCATGCTGATCGGTGCATGTTTGGGCCGGATAGGCGATGATGGTCCGCTCTGCTATTTTGCTGAAAACAACAAACAGGAGCAGTCACCATGTCACGTAGTGGTCCCCCGCAGTCATTGCCGAATTCCGCCGAACAGGCGAAGGCCGACGGTCTTATGACCGCAGCAGACAATACTCCGATTTTGTCAGATCTGCTAGCAGGCCTCCCTGCAATCCCGGTAGAAGAGGAGACGGAGCATTACCCCGACGTTCCGGAAGAGGCCTTAGCACACGTGCCCTGGCTTTAGGCCTCAACCGCCCCGCATCTTCAAGATCGCTTCCTGACGGGAGCTGACGCCGAGTTTGGCGAATATGTTGGTTGCGTGATTGCGCACGGTCTTCTCACTCATGTCCAAAGATCGGGCGATTTCCTTGTTGCTTTTGGCTGCGCAGATCTCGGTCAGGATAGCGCGTTCGCGGGGTGTAAGGTCGGGATCGGCGGATATTCCAGCAGCTCCGACAAAGCGAAGAATGGCTTCCTGAGCTTCGGCACAGGCAGGTTCGTCGGGTTGGAGGATATGATTCTCGCTCTCGAGGACGTGAAACTCGGCGTCCGGGATGCGCTGCGCCAGTAGCCTGCCTTCGGAAAGAGGCGCGACGCCGTCGCCCTGGGCATGCAGAACCAATGTTGGGCATTGGACGCGTTCGAGCCAGTTCACGACGTTCATGTCACCGCGCGCGGCGAGCAGTCGCGCGCCTGTCTCGGCGTCGGTTGTCCGGCGACACAAATCATTGAACCAGCGGATCTTCTCGGGATCTCCGTCGGGAATGAAGCGGCGGGTGAACACGTCCCGGAACGCTGGGTTGTTGTCGTCGAGGCCTGCCGCGAAAATCTCGGTCACTGCGCGGTAAAGGCTGGCGGCCCGGTCGTCTTCCCGGCAATGGGCACCGCGCGCATAGCCACCGATCAGGACAAGATGCGACACTTTTCCGGGGTGCTCGGCGGCATACCGCACCGCCGCCCCGGTTCCTTGCGACATCGCCAGCAGCGCAAAGGGTTTCGGGATGCCGGAGGCTTCCACGACGCGTGAGAGATCGTCGGTCCAACTGTCGATATCGAGCTGACCGGTCTTGCGGTCCGACAAACCGCAGCCGCGCTCGTCGTAGCGCAGGTAGTCGAAGTTATCTTCGAAGAACTTCACCCAATGGGCCCACACCGGGCTTTCCGCATCGTATTCCAGATGTGTCAGCCAGGCCGCTGCCTTGACCAGCGGCGGGCCGCCGCCTGTTCGTGACCATGCCAGTGACAGCCCGTCATGGGTGCCGGCAAATCTGACGGCGCGCATGCATACCCCCAATCCGGGACATGTGTCCCATGGCTTTTTCGCTTCTCGCCACCAAACCGGGACATCTGTCCGATATGAGGCGGAGCCTAAGTCGCGCAGTCTGAGTGTCATGGAAACACAGCGTGAAGATCAAGCCTTCACCGCTCAGACAAGGACAGACGAGATGATCAGGATGACCGACAAGATCAGAAATCGCCGCATGCCGCGTCAGGATGCCGAGGCGGCTCGCTCGATGGAAGACAAGCTGGACCGGTCGCGTGCCCGCGATATCGCGCGCCTTTACACTCCGCGAATCTGGCTCTGAGTTCCCGTTTGCAAGTGCGGGACAGGCGCGGCGTCCGGGCTCCCATCCGGCGCTGCGCCGTTTTTCAGGCGGCGAGTTCGTAGTGGTTGAGGTGCCTTTCCCGTACGATGCCGTCTTCGTCCGGATGGATATGCGGCACCTGCCAGTCATCGCCGACAAAGACGCGCAGCGCGTCGAGATCGCGCCAGACCATGACGATGGCGAATTGGTTCGGCGTTTCAGGCAATGGCAATCCGAAGTGGATCTCTTCGATGCCGGAGGTTTGCTTCATCAGCGGAACCGCCGTGTTCAGGAAGAAGTCCCTGAACGCCTCGATCTTGTCGTCGTGAATTTCGACGCGAAAAAATGCGGATAATCATTCGCAGGCCCTCCTGTTGAAACCGTCAGTATAGCACAGAGCATGCGGCCGACGGGTCTTGATGGCGATCAAGGCGGGAAGGGTGCACTTGATGTTATATTGATTATTCATCTTCAACCAGGAAGGAGACCAGGATGAGAGGATCGCGATTTGTGCCCGTCTTTGTCGGAGTCTTTCTTTTGTCTGCCTGTCAGGGGATGTCACCCGAATCCAGAACCGTAGCTGGAGTTGCCGGGGGAGCGGCAGCCGGGTTGATACTTGCCGAGGCTTTGCACGCCGATGACGACTGGCGGATAATCTCGGCGCTGGCCGGCGCCGCAGCCGGCGTGCTGGTGGCCGAGAACATGGCCACGGGCGAATGCGCCTATGCGCGCGGGGACGGCACCTATTACGTGGCGCCGTGCCCGAGGTATCGTCATCGCGCCGGCTGAAGTCTCAGCCGCGCAGGATGGAGCGGCCCGCGTAGACCGCGGTGTCGTCCAGCATCTCCTCGATGCGGATCAGCTGGTTGTACTTGGCCAGCCGGTCCGAACGCGCCAGTGAGCCGGTCTTGATCTGACCACAGTTCGTGGCCACCGCGAGATCGGCGATCGTGGCATCCTCGGTTTCGCCGGAACGGTGCGACATGACGGAGGTGAAGCGCGCGCGGTGCGCCATGTTCACGGCGGCAAGCGTTTCAGACAGGGTGCCGATCTGGTTTACCTTGACCAGAAGCGAGTTGCCGCATTTCTGTTCGATGCCCTGAGCCAGGCGTTCGGGGTTCGTCACGAAGAGGTCGTCGCCAACGAGCTGGACCTTGCCGCCGAGAACCTGGGTCAGTGTCGCCCAACCGTCCCAGTCGTCCTCGGCGCAGCCGTCTTCGATCGACAGGATCGGGTAGTCGTTCACCAGCGCCTGCAGGTAAGCGACGTTCTCGTCCGAGGTGAGGACCTTGCCTTCGCCCTTCATGTGATAGGCGCCGTCCTTGAAGTATTCGGTCGAAGCGCAGTCGAGCGCCAGCATGATGTCGTCGCCCGGCGTGTAACCAGCCTTTTCGACGGCCTTCAGTATGAAATCCAGCGCGTCGCGCGTGGACGACAGGTTCGGCGCGAAGCCGCCTTCGTCACCGATACCGGTGGAGAGGCCGGCCGACGACAGCTCTTTCTTGAGTGTGTGAAAGACTTCCGAGCCCATGCGCACCGCCTCGCGGATATTCGCGGCGCTGACGGGCATGATCATGAATTCCTGGATGTCGATCGGGTTGTCGGCGTGCTCGCCCCCGTTGATGATGTTCATCATCGGGACCGGCAGGACGCGGGCCGCCGTACCGCCGACGTAGCGGTAGAGGGGCTGAGCGGTATAGTCGGCTGCGGCCTTTGCGGCGGCCAGCGAGACGCCGAGGATTGCATTCGCGCCCAGTCGGCCCTTGTTGTCGGTGCCGTCCAGTTCGCACATGGCGGCATCGATGGCTTCCTGCTCCGTCGCATCGAACCCGACCAGAGCTTCGGCGATCTCGCCGTTGACCGCCTCGACCGCCAGCAGAACCCCTTTGCCCATGTAGCGGGACTTGTCGCCGTCGCGCTTTTCCACGGCCTCGTGTGCGCCTGTCGATGCGCCCGAGGGAACGGCGGCGCGACCCATGGTGCCGTCTTCCAGTGTGACGTCGACTTCGACGGTCGGGTTGCCGCGGCTGTCAAGTATCTCGCGGGCGTGGATGTCGATGATGGTGCTCACGGTGAATCTCCGGCTGACTTCAATTTTTCCGGCTCTATAGCAGCGGGATTGGGTGAGGGAAACGCAAGTTCTTCGCGGGCGCAGAAACGGTAATTCAACAATCGGGTGGGCCGGGGCGCATTGTTGATAGCGGATTTCAACCTGTGGGCGGCATATTGTTTCCGGTCTTGAGGATAATTTCTGAACAACAGGAGAGAATGTTTCCTGTGCAGCGAGAAACCATTCCGTCACCAGACCGTTTCCGCTCAGTCCGGATTGGGGCGCGTCCGCGCCGTATTCCGGTCACAAACCGGATGATGAATGGGCTTGCCTTTCGGGGGAACCCGGCGGCGCAGCACAGGTTACTCACTCATGTCGCTCACTTGGGACAGAACCGATAACAGGGAGGAAAACGGCAAGAGCCTCGCTCGGGTCGATACGGTTCGGGGGGCCGTTGTTGGAGAGAATACCGGATTGGACTGCCACCTGGTCCCTTACGGTATTCCCGTCGATAACGGTCCCGGTCCTCAAATAATATTGGGTCCCAGGTTCAACTGGGTCCTCTGACACACTCTCAAGCGTCTGGCCGGGCGGAATGAACGCGCCGCTCGCGCCAGAACGCATAAAGCCCTGATCCGGAAATCAGGGCCGCTCCGAGAAGTGTTGTCGGGCCGAGGGTTTCGCCGAAGGCGATGATGGCAATCAGCAGGCCGAACAGGATCCTGGTGTAACGGAACGGAGCAACCGCAGAAACCTCGCCGATCCGCATGGCAACCGTGATCAGCGCGACTGCACTTGCCGTGAGCGCCACGAAGCACACGAGCAGGATCAGCGTCGGACCCGGTACCGGTTGCCACCCGCCCTGGAAGCTCATCAACACTACTCCGAGCACGACCAGGAGCGGCATCGACCATGCGACGGCGAAGGGCGTCGACACCTGTGGGGGCAGGCGTCGGCTGGCGAGGTCGCGAGCGGCGAGGCCGAACACGTAGAGGATCACCCACAGCAGGCCGGGTTCGTAGCTGGTGCCTCCGGGCCTGAGGATCAGAAGGACGCCCGCCATTCCCAATCCTGCGGCCATCCAACGCCGCCAGCCGATCGTCTCGTTCAGGAAAAGCGCTGCGCCGACCATCACCACGAGCGGCATTGCTTGCCCCAGAACGGTGACCGACGACAAGGGCGCCATGGAGAGCGCGAGGATGATCCCGGTCGTACCAATCACTTCGCCGAAGGTGCGCACCAGCATGGCCGAGCCCAACGCGGCCCGGTTGAAAAAGCGTTCG
Organism: Silicimonas lutimaris; assembly: GCF_047314965.1. Classification (NCBI taxonomy): domain Bacteria; kingdom Pseudomonadati; phylum Pseudomonadota; class Alphaproteobacteria; order Rhodobacterales; family Paracoccaceae; genus Silicimonas; species Silicimonas lutimaris. The sequence goes on from NZ_JBLBVK010000032.1 coordinate 21,861, forward strand.
CCGTTCCGGCGCAGAAGGGCGAAGAAGAGGAGGAACAGCGCACCCGACGTGACAGCCATGAACTGGCCGGTCTCGATGGTCGCGCTGGCAAACTTGACCAATGCGTCCGCCATTGCGAACGCAGCCATGGACAGGACCATGAAAAGGATGGCGCGGGTGTTGCCCAATCAGGTTCTCCGGGGGTGGTGGGAGGCCTTCATAACAGGGTGGCTCTGGAAGGGAAATGCTACGTTTCGGCGTGGACGTTTTGACCGTGCGATGCTATCCCTTGTGTCATGCATGCCGCCGACCCCAAGATAAGCCGGGAAGTACCGCGAATTCGTCAGCTGGACGAAGGCGCCATCAACCGTATCGCGGCCGGCGAGGTTGTTGAGCGGCCCGCCTCGGCGGTGAAGGAACTTGTTGAAAACGCGATAGATGCGGGCGCCCGCCGGATCGATATCGCCGTGGCGGACGGCGGGAAACGAGTGATCCGCGTCACCGATGACGGCTGCGGAATACCGGCAGAGGACCTGCCTCTGGCGATGTCGCGCCACGCAACGTCGAAGATCGACGGATCGGACCTTCTTGATATCCACACCTTCGGGTTTCGCGGGGAAGCGCTTCCTTCCCTTGGCGCCGTCGGGCGGCTTGCGATCACCTCTCGCGTCGCGGGGGGCGAGGCGGCGCGCATAGAAGTTTCCGGGGGCAAGATCGGTGCGGTGAAGCCGGCTGCGGGCCAGCCGGGAACGGTGGTCGAATTGCGGGACCTGTTCTATGCGACGCCGGCGCGGCTGAAGTTCCTTCGGACCGATCGGGCCGAAATGCAGGCGCTGACGGACGTGGTAAAACGGCTTGCCATGGCTGAGCCCTACATCCGGTTTTCCCTGACCGACGAGAGCGAGGGCTTACGCGAGGTTTTCTCGGTGTCCGCCGAAACAGGCGAGCCGATGACGGCATTGTCGCGGAGATTGAAGGCCGTGTTGGGAGTCGAGTTCGCAGAAAACGCGCTCCCGATCGATGCCGAGCGCGAGGGGCTGCACCTGACCGGCTATGCGGCGCTGCCCACCTATTCCCGCGGTTCGGCTGTCCAGCAATACCTGTTCGTGAATGGTCGCCCCGTGCGGGACAAGCTTCTGGTCGGTGCCTTGCGGGGCGCTTACATGGATTTTCTCAGCCGCGACCGGCATCCGGCGGCTGTCCTATTCATCGATTGTGATCCTCATCTCGTCGACGTGAACGTGCACCCTGCGAAGACCGAGGTCAGGTTCCGGGAGCCGGGCGTTGCGCGGGGCCTGATCGTGTCCGGACTGCGTCACGCGCTGGCCGAGGCGGGTCACAGGGCGTCGACCACGGTGGCGGGAGAGACGCTCGGAGCATTCCGCGCGCCGTCTCCGGAGCCGCGCGTTTATCAGATGGACCGTCCCCGTGTTCCGGCAGGGAGAGCTTTCGAAAGTCTTTCCGGAGACAGCCTGGGGTTTCCCGGCGGTTTCGCTGAGAGCGCCTCGGCGCGCGTGGAGCCCGAACCTGAACCGGAGGCCGAGGAATGGCCGCTGGGCGCGGCGCGCGCCCATGTTCATGAAAATTACGTCATCGCCCAGACAGCGGACGGCATCGTGATCGTTGACGCACATGCAGCCCACGAGCGGCTGGTCTACGAGAAGCTCAAGCGGCAGATGGCCGAGAACGGCGTGACCACGCAGGCGCTGCTGGTGCCGGAAATCGTGGAACTGGGCAGCGACGCCCCGCGGCTTCTCGACATGGCGGAGGATCTGGAGCGGCTTGGCCTTGTGATCGAAGCCTTCGGTCCGGGGGCGATCGCCGTGCGCGAAACGCCTGCAATTCTGGGTGGGGTAAGCGTCGAGGGGATGTTGAGGGATATCCTCGACGAGTTGGACGATCAGGGTCAGAGTACCGCGCTTCAGGCGCGCCTGGAAGCGATCCTGAGCCGGGTGGCTTGTCACGGATCGGTCCGAACCGGGCGCAGGATGCGTTCGGAAGAGATGAACGCGCTTCTGCGGGAGATGGAGGCGACGCCCCATTCGGGCCAGTGCAACCACGGCCGGCCGACGTACGTGGAACTGAAACTTTCCGATATCGAGAGGCTGTTCGGGCGGCGATGATCACGATCGGCGACCATACATTCTCGTTCGACGATCCGCGCGTTCTGGCGGCTATCGTCGGTGCATTGCTTGTCCTGCTGGTTCTGGGCCTGCTCATTTCCGCCGTGCGCCGCGCGGGCCGTTCCGCGGACGCCGTAGGCCAGGTTGCGGAGCAGGTGGGCCGCTTGAATGCGGACGTCCAGATGCTCGGGGCAGGACAGCAGCAACTGGCGGGCAACATCCAGACCGTTTCGGATACCCAGACGGCAGCGCAGACCCGCATCATCCAGACGATGGAAACCCGTCTGGCGAACGTGCAGCAGCAGATGAGCGACCGGCTTGCTGACAATGCGATGCGTACGAACCGTGCGCTGACCGAAATGCAGGAGCGGATGAAGGAAACGCTTCACGGATCGTCCGAGAAGACCACCGAAAGCCTGACCCAGCTTCAGGAACGGCTGGCGACCATCGACAAGGCCCAGATCAACATCGAGAAGCTGTCCGGCGATGTTCTCAGCCTGCAGGACATCCTGTCGAACAAGCAGACACGGGGCGCGTTTGGCGAAATCCAGTTGCGGGACATTGTCAGCAAGGCTCTGCCTTCGGACGCCTATGCCTGGCAGGCGACCCTGTCGAATGGGCGGCGCACCGATTGCCTGATCCATCTGCCGAATCCGCCGGGGCCGATCGTGATCGACGCCAAGTTCCCGCTGGAGGCCTACGAGGCGCTGGTCAATGCCGCGACGGAAGATGAGCGCAGGCGCGCGCTTCAGGGGCTCCGGCAGGCGGTGCGCGTGCACATCAAGGCGATCTCGGAGAAATACCTGATCGAGGGCGAAACAGCGGACGGGGCTTTGATGTTCCTGCCGTCCGAAGCGATCTATGCCGAATTGCATGCGCGACTGCCCGAGATCGTGCGGGAAGGCTTCGCGGCTCGGGTCTGGATCGTCTCGCCGACGACCTGCATGGCGACGCTGAACACGATGCGCGCCATCCTGAAGGATGCGCGGATGCGCGAGCAGGCGGGCGCGATCCGTAAGGCCCTGGCGCAGCTGCACCGGGACGTCGAGATCGTCCTGGAGCGCGCCGGAAAGCTGGAGACACATTTCGATCAGGCGCGGCGTGACGTCGAGGGCCTCACCACCGCCGCCGAGCGGGCAGGAAAGAGGGCGGCGCGACTGGACAGTTTCGATTTCGAGGAACTGGCTCCCGACGACGCGGAGAGCGTTGTCCGTCTGCCGTCGAAGGGTGGATCGGTCTGAGCGCGCATGGAATGTCGCGATTTTGGGCGGTCTGCCTGTGCGCGCAATCATTTTCGCGAATGGAAAGGACCGAACGGCTCCTTGACGACTTTGTGCGATTGCCTGGGGCAAGTGGCGTGTTAGGCTTTGACTGTAGTGGCATGAAGCGGAGAACACAGATGGGCTGGATCGGGCGCGGTGTCTTGAGTGTCGTCGTGGGTTTTGCGGCGACGGCAGCGGTCGCGGAAAGCCATGTGGAGATGGTCGAGAGCCATGGGATCTCGGCTTTTGGTGAGCTGAAGTATCCGTCCGACTTTCCGTATTTCGATTATGTGAATCCGGATGCTCCAAAAGGCGGCACGATCAGTTTCCGTGGCACACTGGCCAGCCAGACATTCGACAGTCTGAACTATTTCATCCTGCAGGGTGAGCCCGCGCAGGGGATCGAGCGGATTTACGACACGCTGATGGTCGAGGCCTTCGATGAGCCGGATTCGGTTTACGGGTTGCTTGCCGAGAAGATTACCTATCCGATGGATCGCTCGTGGGTCATCTATACCTTGCGGGAGGAGGCAAGGTTCTCGGATGGCGAACCGGTCACCGCCGATGACGTGGTGTTCACGATCGAGACGCTGAAGGAGAAGGGACGCCCTGCATTCCGCTTCACGCTGGACGATGTGGCCGGCGCGGAAGCGGTTGGTCCGCACGAGGTGAAAGTCATCTTCAACGAGGATGCCCAGACACGCGACCTGATCAGCCAGGTTGGGCTGATACCGATCATTCCCCGCCACTATTACGAGGCAGTGGACTTCACGAAGTCCACGCTGGAGCCGCCGGTGGGATCGGGCGCCTACGTGGTGGACCGGGTCGATGCCGGAAACTCGGTGACCTATTGCCGGAACCCGGATTACTGGGGAGCGGACCTGCCGGTGAATATCGGCAAGGACAATTTCCAGTGCTACCGCTACGAATACTTCGCCGACACTACCGCCGCTTTCGAGGCCCTGAAGGCCGGGGTTTACCTCTTTCACGAGGAGTTCTTTTCGGCGATCTGGGCCACCGGCTATGATTTTCCCGCGCTGGACAAGGGATGGGTGAAAAGGGAGGTCATTCCTGACAATCGGCCGTCCGGCGCCCAAGGCTTCTGGTTCAACCTGCGTCGGCCGCAGTACGAGGACCGGCGGGTTCGCGAGGCCATCTCGCTGATGTTCAATTTCGAATGGTCGAACGAGACCCTGTTCTACGGATTGTACGAACGAACGGACTCATTCTGGGAAGGGTCGAACATGCAGGCCGAGGGCGTGGCCGGGGGGCAAGAACTGGCGCTGCTGGAGCAATTCCGGGGCGACTTGCCTGAGGCTGTGTTTACGGAGCCTGCCTATAGCCCGCCGGTCAGCACGACCCGCAAGACGGATCGCGGTCTTGTGCGCGAGGCCAACCGTTTGCTGGAAGACGCGGGCTGGATCATCGGGGATGACGGCTTGAGGAGAAACGCGGCGGGCGACGTCCTGACGCTGAAGTTCATCGATGACGGCCCGGCATTCGAGCGGATCATCCTGCCCTATGTCGAGAATCTGCGGCTGATTGGCGTCGATGCGTCTTTCGAGCTGATCGATCCGGCGGAGTTTCAGGAGCGGCGTGAGAATTTCGACTATGACATCATCACGACGCGGTTCGTGCTGCCCTTGTCGCCGTCGGTCGAGTTGCGCAACCTGTTCGGATCGAAAAGCGCTGATGCGCCGGGCTCGTTCAACGTCTCCGGTGTCTCCGATCCGGTGGTGGATGCCCTGATAGAACAGGTGATAGCAGCCGCTGACCGTGAGACACTCGATATTCGCGTCAAAGCCTTGGATCGGGTGCTGAGGGACAAGCTCATCTGGGTTCCGAACTGGTTCAAGGGTTCGCACTGGATCGCTTACTGGGATGTGTTCGGCCGGCCCGAAGCGAAGCCTCCGTATGATCGAGGGATCGATTATTGGTGGTGGGAGCAGGGCAAGTACGATGCGCTGGTGGCCGCGGGAGCATTGCGCTGAGGTCCGGGTTGCAGGAGTTCGCAACGGTTCGGTCGAAGCCTGGCAATTATGCAAGTCGTCTCGGTCGTATCCAAGCGTGATCTCCGATCACGCTTGTCACAAGGTTTCGTCTCAATGGAGACAAAGTTTGGTGTTCACTTGACGGAGACAATCACGTGCCTTCTGGCTTGATGGGAGATGATGCGCATCCTGAGGGACTGCGGATACTCAGGTGCGAGGCGCGCGGTAATCTGAAGGTTTGAACGATTTGATTATCAGGAAGATAGCGGCGAAATTGAATCCGGTTGGGTGCCGCGGGACAAACGGTGGGTACGACGCCACTTTCTGCCGGACGAGCGGCGCATTCCCGGGCGAAATCACGTCCATATTCGCCGATTCCGCCTGCAGCAGGTCCTCGATGCTGAAAAGTGCTTCGGTAGGTTCTTTCCCATGAGCACGTATAAGTCGCACAGGACGGTTGGTGGGCTGGTTGAAGCATGGCTTGTCGTCCTTGGTGTATTGACCATTGCCGGCTCAAACCTCGTTTTCTGGCGCATCGATTATCCACCTCTGATCGATTGGGCCAATCACCTGACACGCCATGCGATTCAGTGCGCTGAGGATCCTTTGGCAGGTATCGGTCGGTACTATGAGTATCATTTCGCTTGGGTTCCGAATCTGACATCCGAACTGGTGCACAGGCTGCCGATTGCCTGCCGCTCCGTCATGACCACACAAAAGGTGCTCATCCAGTTCGCGACGACGGGGTTGTTGCTGGCGACTATTCTGCTGCATGCCAGCATATGGCGGCGTTGGTCGGTCTGGCCGCTGTTGTCGAGCTTCGGCATGTTCCACATGGCGTTTGCCTATGGGTTCGAGAATTATATCCTGGCGCTTCCTCCGATGCTGCTGGCGCTCTCGGTTTGGTTCTGGCGCAGGCAAAGGGGGGCCTTTGGCCGCCTTCTGCCCATGATCCCCGTGGTCGCGATCATTTTTATTCTCCATCTTTATGCATTCATGTTTCTGTTCGGCATGATCGGGCTCCTCGAGTTGCAGAGATGGTGGAGCGGGGGGCGGAACTGGCCGGAATTCGGGAGGGTCGCGCTCCTCATGCTGTTGATTGTCGCCGGTCCGGCGGCACATCTGGCCTCGGTCATTCAGGTGACGGCCGGCGTCGATATCGGCGAGATCGAATTCGGTTCGCCATCGGGCTGGCTTGGAGTTGTACTTTCACCGTTCGTGCCGCTGGGAGTCGCGATCCTGAACGAAGAGGTGTTCAAGGCGACGTGGATACAGTTTTTTGCCGTTTTGGCTGTCTTTGTCGGTTTCCGGTTTCTAAGGCCGCCATTGGCAATGAACCCGGTCGGAAGGCTTGCCGTGGTCGGGATGCTGATTGCAGCAATGATGATGCCGAAGATGCTTGGTGCCGTGCACTACACCGACATCCGCTTCCCCGTTGCGCTCTTTTGTGTGTTGATCGCCTTGTCGGATATTCGCTTTTCGCGTATCGGCGCATTTGTGTTCGTGGTTGCTGTCTCGGGCGCAAGTGTCGTGCGCGTCTCATGGTTGGAGACCTACTGGTCCAATCATGATCATCAGGTTCGCGAACTCTTGTCGCTGAGCGACGTGCTGTCCGGGGATCACCGCATTCTGGTAGCGCGGATTGCCGATCCGATTGAGGTGCTCTTGCATTCCCATTCAGCAGCACATCTGTCCAGGGTGACCGGAGCGTTCATTCCCGATATTTTTTCCAGTCACAATTCGCTTTCGGCTCGCCCAGAATTCGCATTGCGGGATGCTTACCAGTCGTTCCCTCAGCCGGTCTCCCGGCTGATCGAGGAGGTTAAGTCGCCGCGGCCTGCGGTCCGGGGGCAGGTGCCCGATGGCAGCCTCTACTGGGCAGACTGGACGAAGTTCTACACTCATGTGCTGGTTTTCTCCCGCCAGGGCGAGAGCGTGCCGGAGATACCGGAATTGGGGCGCGTGGTGGAGCGTGGCAGCTTTTTCGCCTTGTTCGAGACAAAAGGCTCGTTCTGAGCAATTTGGCCATCGTTCGGAGTTGACCGAAGCGAACATGCAAAAAAATGCAACGTGACCTTCGGGAAACTGCGTGTGTCAACTGGACTTGGATCGCTCCGCTGTCTAGTGTCCGCGCGCACACGAGGTCAGGATGCGTTGGTTTTGGTTAGTTATGATGTTGATGATCGCCTGCTTTAGCGGGTATTTTTTCTATGCCCATTACCAGGAACAGTATCACACCATTCCTTCAAGCCAGTAGCCTGGATCGGCTGAGGTCTTCCACTAGGGTCGGGACTCATTGAGTTTCAAGGCCAGCAGATGACGATGACCGCGAGAGCGATAGTTGACAGAAAGACCTTTGGGCACCTGTCTTCACGTGTCGCCACACGTCGCCAGTCCTTGAGCCTACCGGACATGATCTCGATGCGGTTGCGCCGTTTGTAGTAACGCTTGTCGTATATCATCGATTTCGGCCGCTGTTTCCGGTCAGGGATACAGGCGCGTATCCCTTTGTCTTTCAATGCTTCCCGGAACCGGTCGGTGTCATATCTTCGAGCTGCGAGGAGCCATCCCACCTTTGGCAAACTGCTCACTAAAGCGCGAGCACCTATGTAGTCGTTGACCTGACCGGTTGTGACAAACAGGTTTAGGGAACGTCCCTGGCTGTCACAGATGCGTGCAGTTTGGTGTTCATGCCGCCCTTGGTTCGGCCAATCAGGCTTCCACGCCCCCCCTTTTTTGACGCCCATGCTGGTCGCTGTCCGGTGGGCCTTCCGATACGTCGCGTCGATCATCACGGTGTTCTGTTCGCCGTGCTCGGTGTCCCGTCGGTCAGCCAGAAAATACCGCTCGTTTCACCGCTCCGTTTTCGGAGCCGTGAATCTTGCAGCGCGACCGAAATAAATGCATCCTGACTCTAGCCCTGCTGTTCGAATGAATCTTGTATAAATAGAAAAATTGCGTAACGGATTTTGATGATCAGCGCTCAAAGTTATCCATTGATACTTAATTGATAGGAGAAGGAAATGAAACAGACTCTTTGGAGAACGGTAAGCAGATCTGCATTGGTATTTCTTGTGTCTGTATTCCCGGCATATGCGCAGAATTATCCGGTTGTTGATACCAACCAGACGGATTTTTACAGTAATAAGGCGGTGATATCCTCACCATCTGAAGGGCAGGCGTTTTATGGGCAAGATGCCCACTATTCAGGGCACCTGCCATCCTATACCGATAACGGTGACGGAACAGTGACGGATAATGTAACCGGGCTGATGTGGCAGAAGAGTGTCGACCTGAATGGAGACGGCAAGATCAATGCTGCTGATAAACTCACTTATGATCAGGCCGTGGCAGGCGCATCAAGTTTTGAGCTTGCCGGATATAGTGATTGGCGGTTGCCCACCATCAAGGAAGCCTATTCGCTTATTTTGTTCAGCGGTCAGGATATTAGTGGATATGAAGGTGTCAATGCTGATGGTATCAAGCCGTTTATTGACGACGACTACTTTGAATTCGGATATGGCGATTTGGATGCTGGTGAACGTTTGCTTGAAGGCCAGATGGCGACGTCAACGGAATATGTAACGACAACAAACGGTGAAAAAACCATGTTTGGCGTCAACTTTGTGGACGGACGAATTAAAGGCTACGGATTGGAAACCTCATTTGCTGGCGGCCCGAAAGTTTTTTATGTCATGCATGTGCGCGGTAATGAAGACTATGGCATTAACAAGTTTAAAGATAATAAGAATGGGACGATCACTGACGACGCAACGGGTCTAATGTGGATGCAGCAGGATAGCGGAAAAGGCATGCTGTGGGAAGAGGCATTGAGTTATGCAGAGAACTTTGAGTTCTCTGGATATGATGATTGGCGGTTGCCGAACGCCAAGGAATTGCAAAGTATTATTGATTATACGCGATCACCGGCCACAACACAATCGGCTGCCATTAATCCGCTATTCACGAGCAGTCATATAGAAAATGAGGCGGGAGAGGTTGATTTCCCTTACTACTGGACAGGGACAACCCACGTTTCATGGAATGAGCAAAGGGCGGGGTCGAGTGCCGTTTATATCGCCTTTGGACGGGCGATGGGGTACATGGGCAACCGTTGGGTCGACGTCCATGGCGCGGGAGCGCAGCGCAGCGATCCAAAAATAGGGAATCCTGAGGAGTATCCGACCGGATTCGGGCCACAGGGCGATGCGATTCACGTTTATAATTACGTCCGACTGGTGCGGACACAGTAAATGTGGCGGAAATCAATGGAACCTAACCCAAGGTGTCCCGGGACGCCTTTCCTGCGCCGAGTCTGACGGTCGATTTGACGATTTCCGGAACAATGACGATCGGCAATCCCAGGAGCAGGATCAAACCCCAGGTTCTGGCGTCAATCGCCGTTGTCTGTAGGAGTAGCTGGAGCGGTTGCCAGTAGACCGCGAGGCCCTGGGCCAAGAGGCTGAGGGTAAGTGCTCCTAGCAGGAACGGGTTCGAGAACCATCCGATCCGCCAGCAAGGTTGTGTCAGAGACCGGAAAGCGAAAACGCTGAGCTTCTCGAAGACCACCATGCCAGTGAAGGCGGCGGTTCGTGCCACGTCGATGCCAAGAGGCGCGAGACTGTAGAAAATCCAGAGACTGGCGGTGCCGGTATATACGCCGAACATCACGATAAGCGCGGCACCGTTGAAACCGAGTATGGGTTCGTCCCGCCGGCGCGGGGGATCTTCCATTTGCCGTGCTTCGCCTTTTTCCAGTCCCAGAGCCACGGCAGTCAGCCCGTCGGTGATCAGGTTCATCCAGAGGATCTGGGTCGCGAGAAATATCAGCGGTCCGCCGAGAAGAAGGTTCGCGACGATGGCCAGGACCTCGCCCGCGTTCGAGGAAAGCAGGTAGCGGACGAACTTGCGGACGTTGTCGAATTGCCTGCGACCCTCGGCGATGGCGTTGACGATGGTGGCAAAATTGTCGTCGAGGAGCACGAGATCGGACGCGTTCTTGGAGACATCGGTTCCACGCAAGCCCATCGCGATGCCGATGTCGGCCCGTTTGAGCGCCGGGGCGTCATTCACTCCATCTCCCGTCATGGCAACGATATGCCCCTTGTCCTGCAATGCGGCGACAATGCGCATCTTGTGCTCGGGGCGCGTGCGGGCGAAGAGAACATCCTCGGTCAGGAGATCGGCGAGATCGGACTCGGAGAGTGTATCGACGCTTGTGCCTTCTATGCAGCGGGGTTGGCCCATCTCCAATTGTTCGGCGATTGCAAGCGCGGTCACAGGGCTATCGCCGGTAATCATGATGACGCGTATTCCCGCCATTCGCGCGCCCCGGACAGCATTGCGGACCTCGGGTCTGGGAGGATCGATCATTCCGACGAGGCCGAGAAAGTCCATGTCGTGCTCTTCGAGGCTGTCATCCCCGGAGAGGCGCGAGGCGAGTGCGATGACGCGGAGGCCTTTTGTCGCCATGTCCTCGTAGGCGGTCTGTATCGTTCTGCGATCCGCTTCGGTGACGGGTCGCTGTCCGTCGGCGGTTCGAATGGTCGCGCACAAGTCCACGATGACTTCCGGCGCACCTTTGACATGATGGCGGAAGCGGTCGCCTTCTCGCACGACAAGCCCCATGCGTTTGCGCTCGCTTGAGAACGGACGTTCGGCCACTGTGTTGCGTTCGTCGGGCAGTGGTGCCCAGCCCTTGTAGGCCAGCGTCACAAGGGCGCCTTCGGTCGGTGCGCCGGTCATGACCCAATCGTCACCGTAGCGGCTCAGATGAGCGTGGCTGCAGGTGATTGCCGTATCAAGCAGGTCGGCGAGCGCGGGATCCTGCGAAGCGCGCACGCGGGCGCCGTCGCGCGCGATATGACCCGCGGGATCATATCCGCTGCCCGTGACATCGTAGCTGGCGTCCGCCATCCAGATGCGGGTGACGGTCATCTTGTTTTCCGTCAACGTCCCCGTCTTGTCGGTGCAGATCACCGATGCCGCGCCGAGTGTCTCGACCGCCTGCAGGCGGCGGGCCAGCGCCTTCTTTCTGGCCATTGCCGAAGCGCCGAGGGCCAGCGTGATCGTCACGACGGCCGGCAGGCCTTCCGGCACCATCGCTACGGCAAGTGACAGTCCCGTCATGAACATGTCGAACACAGGTCGTCCGACGTAGGTACCAAGAGCGACGATGGTCGCCGCGATCAGGATCGATGCCAACCCAATCTGCTGCGCCAGGCGGCCGAGTTGCCGCTGGAGATGGGTGGTCTTGATGTCCACGGAGCAGGTCATCTCGGCGATCTGGCCGAAAGCCGTTCCCGTACCTGTCGCAACGACCACGCCTTCGCCTCTGCCGGACACCACGGCGGTTCCAGTCATGAGTTTGCCGCTGTCGCCTTCGGTGTGAGGGGATTTCTCGACGGGTAGGGATTCGCCCGTGACCAGGCTTTCGTCGACCTTCAGATCGGTTGCCGCGTCAAGCCGGAGATCGGCAGGTACGCCTTCACCGGCCGCGACAATCACAAGGTCGCCAGGAACAAGCTCGCGCGCCGGCAAGATGCGTTCCTCTCCGTCCCTGACGACCAGTGCATTGGGCGTGAGCATGGACTTCAGTGCATCCAGCGCGGTTTCTGCTCGCCATTCCTGAACGAAGCCAAGGATCGCGTTCAGGAGCAGCACCATCGCGATGGCGATGGCATCGATGGTTTCTCCGAGGGCAAAGGCGATTGAGGCGGCTGCGACAAGGATCAGGACGAGAAATCCACGGAACTGGCGCAGGAGTATGCGGATTGGCGACACCCGCGCGACCTCGGGGAGTTCGTTCCAGCCTGAACGCCTGCGCTCGGCCTCCGCCTGTGCTGTCGTCAGGCCCCTTGGCGGGGACGTTTCATATGTGTTGGTCACGGGGGGCCGATCAGAACGCGGTGCGCTCGACGATCAGGGCGTCATCGGAAAGCTTGTCGCTGGGATGCACGACGACCCTGTCACGTTCCGAAAGCCCGGAGGTCACCGACGCGTAGCGTCCGTTCCTGCGACCAAGCTCGACCGGCACTGTCTCGACGCGGTCACCGTTCGCCCGGAATACGGCCCATCCGTCGCCGAGGCGAAACGCGGCGCTGAGAGGCAGCAGTATCGCATCTCTTTCCTCGTATTCGGTGATGCGGAGGAAGACTGCGAAGCCATGCCCGAGGCCCTGCCGGTCTTCGGCGGGCGACGTCAGATCGAACACCGCGTCGACGCGCTGTTCATCGATGCCAAGAGCCGAGACCTTGGTTCGTGCGGCAGGCTCGATGCTTTTCAAGCGCGCCTCGAGAGCTGCGCCACCCCAGCGTTCGACCTGCGCCAGCGCATCGGTGGGGAGCCGGACGGCGTCGCTGGACAGAAGATCGGCAACGATTTCGAGTTCCCGTGGGTCGCCGATGGTGAGGAGCCGTGTTCCCGCAGTGACGGGGCGCTCGCTGATGACGTCGATGGACAGGACGACCCCGTCGGACGGGGCTAGAATTGACGTACAGCAGACGGCCGCGGCATCCGACGGCAATGCCGGTTCGGTCAACGCCGCCTGCGCGCGGGCAAGTGTACCTTTGGCCTGTTCGATCCGGGCCTCTGCTGCCGCCACGGCCGCATCGGCAATGACACGTTTCTGATGGGCGTCTTCGAGGCGGGAGATGGACGAGACGCCGCGATCCACCAACGTGGCCTCGCGGTCGTACTGGGTCTTGGCATAGAGCTGGTCTTCTATGGCCCGGGCCAGGTCCGTTTCGGCCACGGTCAGGGCCGCTTCCGCCTCGCGCACCCCGGCCTCTGCCTGGAGCCTCGAGCGTGTATCGAGCAGCGCCGGTTCGACCGGTTCGACTTCGGCCACGACGGTCTCGCCGGCGATCACGGGCTGGCCGACCTCGACGGGTGATCGCAGGGCCACGCCTGATATGGGGGCCGCGACTTCGAAGAGATCCTTCACCCGCGTGGTTCCGTCGACATCGACGGTGATTGTCAGGGTGCCACGCCCGATGCTGTGCAGATCGACGGGTACCGGTTCGGGACGGAACGAGACATAGAGAAGTCCGCCGGCGACCGTGGCGCCTATCAGGCTGAGTATTATGTTGCGGCGTGTCTGGGCCATGGGGTCACTCTCGGGTTTTCATGACGGATACGAGGTTCATGTTGTCCAGTCTTCGGCGCACCAGCAGCACCGAGACAAGGGCGGCCACCAGAACCGTGAGACTGGCGTTGGCGAATGTCTTGGGTTCCAGAATTAGGGGTATCGAATAGAGATCGCTTGTGAAACTGTCGGTCATCAGCTTTGCGAAGCGCCAGCCCATCCACCATCCGACGGGTTGGGCGAGCAGGGCGAGAAGCATCGTCTCGCCGACGAGGATGTAGCTGACTTCGCCTCTCGAAAATCCGAGGATACGCAGGCTGGCCAGTTCGCGCGCACGCTCGGACAATTGAATTCGCGCCCCATTATAGGCCACGCCCACGGTGATCAGGGCGCCGAGGATGGCGTAGATCGTCGTGGCGATCAGGATGTTCTCGCTGATCGTGTCTTCGAAGCCCCTCCGGTTTTCGGCCATCATGATGGTGCCGGCCAGTGCCGGGAGTTCCTTGAGGCGAGCGTCCAGAGCATCGCGCTCGGCGGGATCGAAGGTGATGTTGATAGCCGAGAAACGGGGCTCTTGCTGAAACATCTGTGCGAGCGTGTCCTGGTCCATGTAGGCGCCGAGCCCGAAATACTGGGTCACAAGCCCGGTGACCGTCAGCTGGTAGGTGCCGCGCCGCCCTTCCAGAAACTCGGCCTCGACCCTGTCTCCGATCCCGACATCAAGGATGTCGGCCAGCCGCTCGGTCAGCATGAACCCGTCCGGGGGTGCATCGACTACCTTGCCGGAAGCATCAACGATCCGGCTGAGGTCTGAGCCCGGGCGCCGGGCTTCGATGGCGACCCTTTTCTCGTGATGCGCATTTCTCAGGAAGGCGCTTCGGTATTGCGTCCCTTCGGCCTGAAGAACGCCGGGCAGGTTCCTCGCGTCCCCAACGACCGATTCCGGCCGGTCCTCTGAAAAGAACAGCACGGCGTGTTGCCGGTTCGACTGGTAGAACGCCATGTCGATGATTTCGTCGAGCGAGTCGGGGAAGAAATTGGCGGCGACCAGCACCGCGACGGCCATCGCCATGCCCAGCACACTGAAGAGCGCGCGGAATGGCCAACGGATCAGGCTGCGCAGGATCATCATGCTGGGCTGGCTGACACGCAGATAGCCGAGGGTCCTGTCGATCCAGTTCCTGCGGAAGCGGGGCGGGGCCGGGGGGGACATTGCGACAGCGGGCGACAAGGTCGCGGCGCGAAGGGCTGCGCGGATCGCTCCGAAAGAGGCGGCGGCGAAACCGAGCAGGCCCGAGACGATGTAGGTGTTCCAGGAGACGTTGTAGATCAGGTACGGGAGGTTGAAGAATTCGGCGTAGAGCCGTGCCAGCTGGAAGCTGAGCCAGCTTCCCACCGCCCACCCAATCGCGACACCCACTACGGCGACCAGCCCGGCAAGGAACAGGTAGTGCAGGCAGACGGCAGTGTTCGAGTAACCAAGCGCCTTCAACAGCCCGATCTCGCTGCGCTCCAGCGTCACGATCCGCCCGATGACAAGGTTCACCAGAAATACCGTGATGCCAAGAAAGATGGGCGGGAGGATGTAGGAGATCGACCGCAATTGCTCGATTTCACCATCGATATAGGCGTTGGACGTCTGCGTCGTGCGGTCGAGGGCGCCGGTGCCGCCATAGGGCTCCAGCAGGTCGTCAACGGCATCCTTCACGGGATCGACACTGAACCCGGGGCGAAGTTTGATCGTCAGATTGTCGAATGCGCCAGTCCGGTCCACGGCGGCGGCAAGTGCCCGTTCAGGCATCCATGCTATCCCATAATCTTCATAGTCGGGCACCATGCTGCCGGGACCGATGGTGTAGATGAACTCGGGCGAAAGAACCGTTCCGGTGATCGTCAGCTTTCGCTTGTTCCCGTTGAGGTTGGCGCTGATCATGTCACCGATTCTGAGGCTGTTTGCCTGGGCAAAGGGCTCGTTGACCACGATCTGGTCGGTGGCATTCGGGTCCGGCCAGGTGCCGGTGCGCAGGAACGGTTCGTTCAGGAGAGGGCGGCCGCTGACGGGGAGGGAGACGAAATATCCCAGGGTGGAGGAGGTTTTGCCTTCGAGATCCAGCGTCGCGAATGTGGTAACGCGAGGCTCGGCCGATGCCACGCCGTCAATCGCGTGAATATCCTGCATAAGCGACAGAGGCACCCGTCGCGCGCTGGCAAAGACATCGGCGAAACGGTTGCGCTCGTAGTATGTGTCGCGTGTCTGGTCGAGAGCGGTCGACATGCCGAAGGACATCAGGAGGATCGACACGCCGCCTGCCATGACAAGCGCGATGGCCAGCGCCTGGACCCAAAGCCGCCTGAAGTCGCGGAGAAGTTTCCTGTCGAGCGCGTCCATGACCATCACCACACGATCTCGGACGGAGCGATCCGGGTGTCGTTGGTCTCGATTTTGTTCACCCGGCCGTCCTGAAACCAGATGACTCGGTGTGCCATGCGGCGGATCTCGGCGTTGTGCGTGATGACAACGGTCGAAGTCCCGAGGTCGTCGTTGACCTGCCGGAGGACCTCGAGAACCTGCACGCCGGTCTTGCTGTCGAGCGCGCCCGTGGGCTCGTCGCAAAGCAGAACCTCCGGGCGCTTCGCCACGGCGCGCGCGATTGCCACGCGTTGTTGTTCGCCCCCTGACAGTTCCGCAGGGAAATGATCGAGGCGATGCGAAAGCCCGACCAATTCGAGCGCTTCCTCGGGCGTCATGGGGTTTTTGGCGACATCGGTGACAAGCTGTACGTTCTCCCGCGCCGTCAGGCTGGCGACGAGATTGTAGAACTGAAAGACAAATCCCACGTGGTCGCGCCGAAACCGTGTGAGCCCCGCTTCGCGGAGCGACGTGAGTTCAAGGTCCCGAAACCAGACATGACCTGCGGTCGCGCGGTCCAGTCCGCCAAGGATATTGAGCAGCGTCGACTTTCCGCTTCCCGAAGGTCCCAGCAGAACCGTCAGTTCGCGGGCGTAAAGGCGCAGGTCGATCCCGGCGAGCGCATGAACCTTACCGCCGCCGGTGTCGTAGACCTTTGTCAGGCCTTCGGTCCGGAAAACGACCTGTTCTTCTGGGCTCATCAATCGCTCCAGGATGTCTGAAATCGTTGTGTTCGCGCATTCGAGCTATGGGATGCACCTTACAGGTCCGCGCGGGAGGGCGACTTGATGTCAGTCAAAGGTTCCGCGTGTTCCCGAGACGCAGTTACCGGATGACCAAGTCACAAACGGCCCGCGGGACACCGAATGTCCCTTTCGGCCTTTCCGCGCCTTCAGTGGCTTTCGGATATCAGGAGATCCGAGGCCTTCTCACCGATCATGATCGCCGGGGCGTTGGTGTTGCCAGAGACGATTTCCGGCATGATCGAACAATCCGCTACGCGAAGGCCGGTCAGGCCGTGGACTTTGAGCTTATGATCCACGACCGCGTCCGACCCTTGACCCATCTTGCATGTGCCCGTGGGATGATAGATCGAAACGCTGTTGTTGCGCGCCCAGTCCAGTGTCCCGTCGAAATCCTCGAGATCGAGGTCCGATTTCGGTCGGAATTCCTCGGAGATCTTGGAGGTCAGGGGAGCGTGACGCGATATCCGCCGGGCGATGTTGACGCCATCGACGATCGTGCGGCAGTCGGTATCTGTCGAAAGGTAGCGCGGCACGATTTTCGCATAGGTGCGCGGGTCGTTGCCGGACAGAAGAATCTCTCCCCGGCTTTCAGGACGCAACTGGCAGACCGATACGGTGAAAGCCGAGAAGGGGTGGACACCTTCGCCGGGGCTGTCGGCAGACCAGGGTTGAACGTGGAACTGGATGTCGGGTGTGGCGACATCTTCACGTGTTTTCAGAAAGCCCGTTGCCAGGCTGGCGGCCATCGTCATTGGGCCTGATCTGAACAGGGCATACTTCAAGGCAATGCGCGCCTGGTTGTAGAGGCTGCGCACTTCGTCGTTCAGCGTCGGTTCGTTGCATTTGAAGACAAGCCGCGCCTGCAGGTGGTCCTGAAGGTTCTTGCCGACGCCCGGGAGGTCGTGGCGCGGTTCGATCCCGTTGGCCTTCAGTTGCCCGGCTTCGCCGATGCCCGAGAGCATGAGTACCTGCGGCGAGTTGATCGCGCCGCCGGACAGGATGACCTCCCGGTTCACCTTGATCGTCTGTTCTGTGCCGGATGCGTCGAGATAGGTGACGCCGGTCACCCGCTTTCCGTCGAGATTGATCCTGCTGACAAGAGCCCGGGTGATGACGCGAAGGTTTTCCCGATCCCTGACAGGCTTCAGATAGGCGACGGCCGCGCTGCAGCGCCGCCCGTTGCGTGTCGTCAGCTGAAAGTATCCGACGCCTTCCTGCGTCGCGCCGTTGTAGTCGGGATTGAACGGATAGCCGGCGGCCTGTGCTGCAGCGACCCAGGCGTCGCAGATGGGCCGCTGAATTCGCATGTTGGACACTGCGAGCGGGCCATCGTCGCCGTGGAACTCATCCCGGCCGCGTTCATTGTTCTCTGCTCTCTTGAAGAGCGGCAGAACGTCGTCCCACCCCCATCCGATGTTGCCCATCTGGCGCCAGCGGTCGTAGTCGGCAGGTTGTCCGCGCACGTAAAGCAGGCCGTTCAGCGAAGAGGAGCCGCCAAGGACCTTGCCGCGGGGCCAGTCGATGGAGCGTCCGTTCAGGCCGGGGTCGGGTTCCGTCTTGTAGCACCAGTCGAGCGACGGGTTGTGCATCGTCTTGAAGTAGCCGACGGGGATGTGAATCCAGGGGTTCCGGTCCGGGCCACCTGCTTCCAGCAGGGTGACTTTCGTGTCCGGGCGAGCGCTGAGACGGTTTGCGATGACGCATCCTGCCGAGCCGGCTCCAATGATCAGGTAGTCTGTTTCCACGCCGCGCTTCCCCGAGAGTTCAAAAAAACTCTATGCAAATCGAAAATACTAATCTAGCCTTTTTTGAAACACAACGTCTCAATAATTGCAGAAACGGGAGGAAGCAATGGGAGTGAACGATCGTATCGGGGGGGTCTCGCGGAGGGATTTCTTCAGGATAGCTGGGACTTACGGGATGAGTTCGACGCTTCTGGCGGCGGGGACGTTT
>NZ_JBLBVK010000033.1:0-48889 GCF_047314965.1 Silicimonas lutimaris
ACTGCTCTCCTGAATGACATGGGCGTCGATTTGAACGTCGTGGCACCAATGGGTGCCTCTCCCGAAGACATCCAGCGCATCCCCGCAGCCCACTTCAATGTTCTCCTCTATCCCGAGACCGGAGAAACGGCTGCCCGCTGGCTCGAGAGAACCTTCGGCCAGCCCTTCACGAAAACCGTTCCGATCGGGACGGGAGCAACACGCGAGTTTATTGAGGAGGTTGCCAGGATCGCCGGCTTGCCTCCTCGCGCCGACGAAAGCCGCCTGCGCCAGCCGTGGTACGCTGCTTCTGTAGATTCGACATACTTGACTGGCAAGCGCGTGTTCATCTTCGGCGATGCAACGCATGCCGCCGCGGCCGCGCGGATCGCCCGCGAAGAAATGGGTTTCGAGGTAGTGGGCCTCGGGTGCTATAACCGCGAGTTTGCACGCCAGATCCGCAGCCTTGCGAAGGACTATGGCGTCGATGCTCTGATCACGGACGATTATCTCGAAGTCGAACGCGCCATTGCCGAGGCGGCGCCGGAATTGATCCTCGGAACTCAGATGGAGCGCCATATCGGCAAGCGCCTGGGCATTCCGTGTGCCGTCATTTCGGCGCCAGTCCACGTCCAGGATTTTCCCGCTCGCTACTCTCCGCAGATGGGCTGGGAAGGCGCCAACGTCATCTTCGACACCTGGGTCCATCCGCTTGTCATGGGCCTGGAAGAGCATTTGCTGACCATGTTCCGCGACGACTTCGAGTTCCACGATTCAGCCGGTCCCAGCCATCATGGCGGCGCTGCCCCAAGACAGGAGCCAGCTTCGGAGCCTGCCGAGCCTGCGAACACCAACGCCGAGATCGTATGGCTGAGCGAAGCAGAGACCGAGCTCAAAAAAGTGCCTTTCTTCGTGCGTGGCAAAGCCCGGCGCAACACCGAAGCCTTCGCGGCTGAACGCGGCGTCCACGAGATCAGCGTCGAAACCCTTTACGAGGCAAAAGCCCACTATGCGCGATGACAGCCTGATATCCGGCTATCGTGTAGCCATCGTCACGCTGGACGCCCATGCTGCCGGCCCCTGCGCCCGGGTCGAAGCACGCCTGGCAAAGGAATTTCCCGGACTGACGGTGTCCGTACACGCCGCCGCGGAATGGGCCGAAAAGGAATGCGCACTGATCTCCGCGCGCGAGGCCGTGCTCGCCGCCGATATCGTAATCTGCAACCTGCTTTTCCTCGAGGAGCACATCAAGGCGATCCTGCCAGAACTAGAGCGTGCTCATGAAACCGCCGACGCCTTTGTCGGAATGGTTGCCGATGGTCAGATCGTTAAGCTGACAAGGATGGGCGATCTGGACATGTCCAAGCCATCCTCCGCAGCAGTCCAGCTTCTGAAAAAGCTTCGAGGCTCCAGCAAACCGTCCAGCGCTTCGGGCGAAAAGCAGATGAAGCTTCTGCGCCGCCTGCCGCGCATCCTTCGGTTCATCCCCGGCAAGGCGCAGGATCTGCGCGCATGGTTTCTGACCATGCAATACTGGCTTGGTGGTTCTGACGATAACGTCGAAGAGATGATCCGTTTCCTGCTTTCTCGCTACGCCAGCCGCGACGATTGGCGAGGAATGAAGGCGAAGGCCCCGGTCGAGTACCCGGATGTCGGACTCTATCATCCCGATCTGAAAAACCGGATCACGACTAACCCATCCGAACTGCCCGGTCCGAAAAAGCCGATAGCCACGGTCGGACTTCTCATGATGCGGTCCTACGTATTGGCATCCGACACCGCACATTACGACGCCGTCATCCGCAGCCTCGAGAATGCAGGTATCAAGTGCCTGCCTGCATTTGCAGGCGGGCTTGACGGAAGACCGGCGATCGACACTTACTTCAAAGGCAAGATAGACGTACTCGTATCGCTCACCGGATTCAGCCTCGTTGGCGGTCCCGCCTACAACGACAGCAACGCTGCGGTCGAAACCCTTTCTGCGCTGGATGTGCCCTATGTGGCCGCCCACCCGCTTGAATTCCTGACACTCGGCCAATGGGCCAACGCTTCGAACGGCCTGGGTCCGGTAGAAACGACGATGCTGGTCGCCCTCCCTGAAATCGACGGCGCCACAAACCCGACGGTCTTTGCGGGACGCCATGGGGAAACCACCTGCACGGGCTGCCACTTGCAGTGTGTAGGTGGCGTCGAAGCGCGTGCAATGGCCCCGTGTAACGAGCGGATCGCATCCCTGACCGAGAAGGTCATCCGACTTGCCCGGTTGCGCCGCAAGACCGCAGCAGAACGGAACGTCGCAATTGTACTGTTCGGCTTCCCGCCAAACGCAGGAGCTGTCGGAACTGCGGCCTATCTATCTGTTTTTGAAAGTCTTTTCAACACGCTCCACGCGATGAAAGCGGAAGGCTACGATGTTGAGCCGCCAGCGACAGTCGACGATCTGCGCCACGCCATCCTGTCGGGGAACTCGTCACAGCACGGGCAGGACGCAAATGTGGCAGCCCACGTGGATTCAGACACCATTGTCCGAAACACACCGCCTCTGAAGGCGATCGAAGAAGTGTGGGGACCGGCGCCGGGCCGGCACCAGTCCGACGGCCGCGGCGTCTTCATCCTCGGGCACCAGTTCGGGAAGGTGTTCGTCGGCGTCCAGCCTACTTTCGGCTACGAGGGCGACCCGATGCGCCTGCTGTTCGAAAAGGGTTTCGCTCCGACCCATGCCTTCGTCCAATTCTACCTTTGGCTGCGGAATACATTTCATGCCGACGCAATTCTGCACTTCGGGATGCACGGCGCGCTCGAATTCATGCCCGGCAAGCAAGCCGGTCTCGGCGCGCGCGACTGGCCTGACCGCTTGATCGGGGAAGTCCCGAACATCTACCTCTATGCCGCCAACAACCCATCCGAGGCGACACTCGCCAAACGCCGGTCAAATGCGGTGACGGTGACGCACCTTACACCGCCACTGGCTTCGGCCGGTCTCTACAAAGGACTTCTTGAACTAAAGGACAGTGTCACCCGTTGGCGCGCCCTCTCCCCCGATGCGCCCGAGCGCGGAGAACTCGCCACGCTGATCAGCACTCAGTCCGAGGCCGTCGATCTCGATGGAACCGATCCCGACCGGCTTTGGCTGACGCTTCTCGAAACCGAGGCCGCGCTGATCCCCGATGGTCTCCATGTCGTCGGTCGTCCCATGTCCGATTCACGCCGAGCAGCGCTCATCGACACGATCCCGGAACTCGACGCAGAGGCACGCAAGACGCTCGATGCTCAACTGCGGCAACAAACTGAGATCCCGGCGATCCTGCGCGCACTGGACGCACGGTTCATCGCCCCGGTTCCCGGCGGCGATCTGATCCGTTCGCGCGAGATACTGCCAACTGGCCGGAACATCCACGCCTTCGACCCTTTCAGGATGCCAACCGCCTTTGCCCTTGCTGACGGGAAGGCACAGGCCGGCCGCCTCCTGGAAACCCACGCCACGCTTCCGCGCTCGGTGGCACTGGTTCTCTGGGGATCGGACAATATCAAATCGGACGGCGGCCCGATCGGTCAGGCGCTGGCCTTGATGGGCGCAAAGCCGCGGTTTGACAGCTTTGGTCGCTTGGCCGGTGCCGACCTAATCTCTCTTGAAGAACTCGGCCGACCCCGCATCGACGTCGTCATGACGCTGTCCGGTATCTTCCGCGATCTCCTTCCGCTCCAGACCAAGATGCTGGCCGAGGCCGCGTGGAAAGCGGCAACCGCGGACGAACCGATCGAAATGAACTTCATCCGCGCCCACGCTCTTGCCTATGCGGAGAGGATGGGATGCGACATGGAAACCGCCGCACTTCGCGTTTTCTCGAATGCCGAGGGCGCCTACGGCTCCAACGTGAATCAACTGGTCGACAGCTCGGCCTTCGGTGACGAAGACGAGTTGGCCGACGCCTATGAAGCCAGGAAGTCCTTCGCCTATTCCCGCCACGGCAAGGCGGCAAAGAATGCGGAACTCCTGCAACAAACCCTGAAGGACGTCGAACTCGCTTACCAGAACCTCGAGTCGGTCGAGTTGGGCGTCACATCGGTCGACCATTACTTTGATACCCTTGGCGGCATCTCACGCGCGGTGAAACGCGCCCGCGGAACCGAGGCCCCTGTCTATATCTCGGACCAGACGCGCGGCGCCGGCAAGATCCGGACCCTCAAGGACCAAATCGCACTCGAAACCAGAACGCGCAGCCTCAACCCGAAGTTCTACGAAAGCCTGCTGGAACACGGCCACGAGGGCGTCCGCCAGATTGAAGCCCACGTGACCAACACGATGGGCTGGTCGGCCACCACCGGCCAGGTGGACCCGTGGGTCTATCAGCGGATCAGCGAAACTTTCGTACTCGACGACGAAATGCGCAAACGCCTCGCGGCGTTGAACCCCCAGGCCAGCGTTCGCATGGCCAACCGCCTGCTGGAAGCAAGCGACAGAAACTATTGGCAACCGGACGAGGCAACTCTGGCCGCGCTTCAGAACGCGGCGGATGACCTGGAAGACCGGATGGAAGGGATTGCCGCCGAATAGGCGGCGTGGAGGAAGAATGAGCCCAAGAGACGAGATACCGACACTGAGAGGCGAGGACGGCGAAGGCTCCGTCCAGGTTCACCAGGACCCGACATTGAAGATCGAAGGCGCCAAGGTGTTCTCGGTTTACGGCAAGGGTGGGATTGGCAAATCGACGACATCGTCGAACCTCTCGGCCGCTTTCTCCACACTGGGGAAGCGCGTCCTGCAAATCGGGTGTGATCCCAAGCATGACTCGACCTTCACCCTGACCGGTTCGCTGGTACCGACGGTCATCGACATCCTGAAGGAGGTGGATTTCCATGCCGAAGAGTTGCGGCCTGAAGACTTTATGTTCGAAGGCTGGGGCGGGGTCATGTGCGTCGAGGCCGGCGGACCTCCGGCCGGTACCGGCTGCGGCGGCTATGTCGTCGGGCAGACAGTCAAACTCCTGAAACAGCATCACATGCTGGAAGACACCGATGTCGTCATCTTCGACGTTCTCGGCGACGTGGTCTGCGGCGGCTTCGCCGCTCCCCTCCAGCACGCAGATCGCGCGGTTATCGTCACCGCGAACGATTTCGACTCCATCTACGCCATGAACCGCATCATAGCGGCCGTTGAGGCCAAGTCGAAAAACTACGGAGTTCGCCTCGCTGGCTGTATAGCCAACCGTTCGAAAGCGACCGACGAGGTCGACCGCTATTGCGATACTGTCGGCTTCAAGCGTCTCGCACACATGCCCGACTACGACGCCATTCGTAGGTCGCGCCTTAAGAAAAAGACACTCTTCGAGATGCCTGACGAGGACGACATCCTGTTGGCCCGCGCGGAATATGTCGCCCTTGCCGAAAAGCTCTGGAACTCGGTGTCGGAGGATCCCGTTCTTCCCTCCCCTCTCCCCGATCGCGAGATCTTTGAACTCCTGGGGTTCGACTGATGACCTACGAAGCCACACGCGAAAGGTTGGAGACCTATTTCGACAAAACCGCCTCCCGGACCTGGGAGGCTCTTACGTCCGATGCTCCTGTCTCGCGCATTCGCCAGACGGTTCGGGAAGGCCGCGATACCATGCGCGCGGAACTCCTCTCCATCCTGCCAAGCGATCTGACCGATGCCCGGGTGCTCGATGCTGGATGCGGTGCTGGACAGATGGCGATCGAGCTTGCGGAACGCGGTGCGAATGTCGTCGCTATCGACATCTCGCCCTCGCTTCTCGATGTTGCGCGCCGCAGAACGCCCGAACACCTGCTCGATCGCATCGAATACCGCGCCGGCGACATGCTGGATCCCACATTCGGAACATTCGACGCGGCTGTCGCCATGGACAGCCTCATTCACTACGACGCGGCCGACATCGCCCGCGCCGTGGGGGGCCTGACTGCGCGCCTATCGAGCGGTCCGCTTGCCTTCACCGTTGCTCCCAGAACCTCCCTGCTGGTTGCGATGTGGTGGGCGGGCAAGGCCTTCCCTCGGGGGGACCGCTCACCCGCAATCCAGCCTCATCGCGCCAAAACGATACAAAAATCCCTGAAAAACAAAGGCTTCAAAACGGAACTGACGGAACATGCCCGCGTGTCCCGTGGCTTTTACATCTCTCAGGCTCTGGAGGCGCGCGGATGATCGCGACGCGGTCCATCATCAAGCGTCTGGGTACCCGCTTCCTGCCATTCGCAGATGCGGCATCCGAGAACCTGCCGCTGGGCCAACTCCTGCGGCTGTCGCTCTTCCAGATTTCCGTTGGTATGGCGACAGTGATGCTGCTTGGCACGCTCAACCGTGTCATGATCGTGGAACTTGACGTCCCTGCAATGATCGTCGCCACGATGATCGCCCTCCCGGTTCTCGTCGCCCCGTTCCGGGCACTTCTCGGGTTCCGGTCGGACACCCACAAAAGCGCCATCGGGTGGAAGCGCGTGCCGTACCTCTGGTTCGGTTCGCTCTGGCAGTTCGGTGGGCTCGCCATCATGCCGTTCGCACTGATCATCCTCGGTGGAACCCAGACGCTCGGGCCCGGATGGGCAGGCGAGTTGGGAGCAGGCCTGGCCTTCCTGCTGACCGGCCTCGGCCTTCACATGACTCAGACTGCCGGACTTGCTCTTGCCTCCGATCGCGCGACCGAGGAAACCCGACCAAGAGTCGTCGCTCTTCTCTACGTCATGTTCCTGATTGGCATGGGTATCTCCGCGGTCATCGTGGGCTGGCTCCTGCGCGACTTCTCGCATCTTCGGTTGATCCAGGTGGTGCAGGGTACCGCCGTGGTGACCCTCCTGCTGAACCTGGTTGCGCTCTGGAAACAGGAAAGCGTCCGTCCGATGTCGCGCGAGGAGCGCACAGCGCCAAGACCCAAGTTTGCGGATGCCTGGGCGGACTTTACCGAGGGCGGCGATGCGGGGCGGCTTCTGGTCGTGGTTTTCCTCGGAACCATGGCGTTCAATATGCAGGATGTCCTGCTTGAACCCTACGGCGGGGAAATCCTGGGCCTGTCCGTGTCCGCGACGACACTTCTGACCGCGCTTTGGGCATCGGGTGCCCTGATTGGCTTTGCCCTCGCCGCCCGCTGGCTGAAACAGGACTTCAGCCCCTACCGGATGTGCGTTCGAGGCATTCTCATCGGCCTCGCGGCCTTTTCGGCCGTTATCTTCGCCGACCCCATGAACTCGCCGCCCCTGTTTTACGCCGGTGCCTTCGGCATCGGGCTTGGTGGTGGATTGTTCGCCGTCGCAACGCTGACCGCCGCCATGACCTTGCCAATGGGCGAAAAAGCAGGACAAGGCCTTGCCCTTGGCGCCTGGGGGGCAGCGCAAGCCACCGCCGCTGGCCTCGCCATAGCGCTTGGCGGCACGATCCGGGATGGAGTCGGTGCGCTGGCCGCATCCGGAGCATTCGGCGAGACGCTCAATACACCCGGCACAGGGTATTCCGTCGTCTATCACACCGAGATCGCGCTTCTCTTTGCAACCCTTGTCGTTCTGGGTCCGCTCGTGCGTCTCGCATTTCTGAAACCGCAAAAGACCAACCAGGGAACCGGCAGGATCGGACTTGCCGACTTTCCGACCTAACCCACGGAGGACACGCACATGGTCGGTGTCACATTTTTCGGAAACTTCGATCTGGCGAGCCTCGCCATATGGGGCTTCTGGCTCTTCTTCGCCGCGCTGGTCTACTATCTCCAGACCGAGAATATGCGTGAAGGCTATCCGCTCGAAATGGAAGACGGGTCGGAATCGCCCAACCAGGGCCCGTTCCCGCTTCCCAAGCCAAAAACGTTCAAGACGCCGGATGGTCGTG
Organism: Silicimonas lutimaris; assembly: GCF_047314965.1. Lineage (NCBI taxonomy): Bacteria > Pseudomonadati > Pseudomonadota > Alphaproteobacteria > Rhodobacterales > Paracoccaceae > Silicimonas > Silicimonas lutimaris. The sequence goes on from NZ_JBLBVK010000033.1 coordinate 7,805, forward strand.
AAGTGACTGTCCCCTCGGCCGAGAACGAGGCTGCCCACCGCCGTGACAATCTTGCGCTTGAAAAAGTCGCCGTCGGTGAGGGCTTCCCTCAGGTACCGACCGGCGATCCGATGGTCGATGGTGTTGGTCCGGCTTCCTGGACGCCACGACAGGACGTCCCGGAAATGAACGCACACGGTCATCCCAAGATCGGCCCGATGGCCGGCAAGGATGACTTCTTCATCTCCGCCGGACGCGATCCGCGCGGCATGCCGGTTCTTTCCAAGGACGATCAGGTCGTGGCTCACTGCACCGACATGTGGATCGACGAAGCCGAGCAAGAGGTTCGGTATCTCGAGATCGAACTCGAACCCGAGCACGGATCCGGCAAGCGTCTTGTCCCGATGACGCTTGTACGGGTCCAGCCCCGCTGGATCATGGTCGCCTCGCTGCACTCCAGCCGCTTCGACGGCGTGCCCCAGGTCCGCACCGCTGGCCAGATCACCAAGCTCGAGGAAGAGAAGGTTTCCGCCTGGTACACTGGCGGCACTCTCTACTCGTAAGCCACGACAACATTGGCGCGCCGCTCGACCGGCGCGCCAAAGAAAAAATGGGAACGAAGAAAGGCGCTGCCATGCCACATGATGACGACGTAACCGTGGAGCCGGTAAAGGGTCTTCCCGAGACACTTCCGCCGGGCGAAGAAATCTTGTGGCAAGGCCGCCCGCTCGTCCTGCCACTCGCGCGCGAAGCGCTCTCGCTCAACTGGGTGCTGGCCTATTTCGCGATCCTGATCGTATGGCGCGTCGGCGTCTCGACGACGATGATGCCGCTCGGCCCAGCCCTGCTGACCGCCCTGCCCTTCCTGGTGCTCGCCGCGCTCGCCGCCGCCATCATCTTGGCGATCGCATGGTTACAGGCGCGCGCAACCGTCTACACGATCACCAGCGAACGCGTCGCGATGCGGATCGGGGCAGCGCTGACACTTACCCTTAACCTGCCATTTCCCAAGATCGCCGCGGCCGATCTGGACCTGCGGAAATCGGGGGCGGGCACGATCGCTCTCAGGACGATGGGACCAGTAAAACTGTCCTACATGATCCTCTGGCCGCACATTCGCCCGTGGTACATGAAGCAGACGCAGCCGGCGCTGCGCTGTATTCCCGATGCGGCCAGGGTGGCAGCCATACTGGCGGAAGCGGCCGAAACCCGCGTGTCCCAACCCACGATCCAGCGCGCCGAAACCCTCGGCCGCGCGGTCGCAGCAGAATGAGGAGGCTGGAAATGGCACACAGAGCCGATACCGGCCTTTATTTCGACGCTGAAGCCCGCGTGATGGAAAAGCGTGACAGGGAACTCATCCCGCGAAGGCTCGTAATCGCGATGTTTTCGCTCGCTATTGCCTCGGTCATGCTCACGGCCTTTGCGGTGATGACAGAACGGCCTCTCGTAGGTCAGCCGCAACTGGCGCCTGTCATCGCCGAGCGCAGCCTCGTGATTGATGCCCGCGGAACGGCGGTCCGGGTCACCGATGCCGCCAGTGGTGAAACCGTGTTGGACCTTGGGAACGGCGGCTTCATTTCGGTTGTCAATGACGGTCTGGAGCGCGCGCGACTGGTGAACCGGATTTCCGGGAATCCACCCGTCACCCTGACGCTGTACGAAAACAGCCGTCTGTCTCTCCTCGATCCGACCACTGGATGGAGCACGGAGATCTCGTCCTTCGGACCCGGCAACGTCGGCGTCTGGATGAACCTTCTTCAAAAACAAAAAACAGGGAACTGAATCATGGGATTGCTAACCAAGGAAACCGAACGGGTGCCCTGCACCGTCGAGATCAGTCATAGGTTCGAAGAACTCTCCGCCCATGTGCGCTTCGACAACGGCGCCGTCATTCATCCGGGCGATACCGTACTTGTCCACGGCGCACCTGTCATGGCGCCCTTCGGTGAAACCGTCTCTGAGGCGCGCGAGGCGACGATCACTCGGGCGTCCGCTCTTGAACGGTTCTGGACGCGGCTGACCGGCGACATCGAATTCATGGAACTTTGCGAATTTTCCTTCTCCGAGGAGATCCGGCTATGAACATCCATACTGGCCACAGTGCAGACGCAACAACCGTCGAAGAGGGTCTGGCCCGGGTCGAGGCTCAGTCCCAGTTTACCAGCGAAGATGCCACTGCGCTTGCGATGCAGAACACGCTGCTGACTCCCCGCTTTTACACCACCGATTTCGATGAACTGGACGCCATCGACGTGACCCCGGTGCGTGAAGACTGGGACAAGCTTCTTGCACAGATGGAAAGCGACCCGAACAGGGGCCACTTCAAGAAGAACGAGGATTGGGATCAGATCGACTGGGAAGGCATGGACCCCGAACTGAAGGCGGAGTTCATCGATTTCCTCGTCTCTTCCTGCACGGCAGAGTTTTCCGGCTGCGTGCTCTACAAGGAGATGAAACGGCGCGGTACGAACGAGGACATCAAGAAGCTCTTTGCCTACATGTCCCGCGACGAAGCCCGCCATGCCGGTTTCATCAACGACGCCCTGCGCGAAGCCGGCATCGCGGTGAACCTGGGCTTCCTCACGCGCGAGAAGAAATACACGTACTTCCGCCCCAAGTTCATCTACTACGCCACTTACCTTTCCGAGAAGATCGGCTACGCACGCTACATCACGATCTATCGCCATCTCGAGGCAAACCCTGAGCATCGGTTCCACCCGATCTTCAAGTGGTTCAAGGAGTGGTGCAACGACGAGTTCAGTCACGGCGAAGCCTTCGCACTTCTCATGCGAACCGACCCGAAGCTGACTCATTCCTTCACGAACAAGCTCTGGATCAAGTTCTTCCTCACTGCCGTTTACGGCACCATGTGGGTCCGCGACCACGCGCGGCACGCCTTCCACGACGCTTTGGGCGTGGATATCGACTGGTACGACCAGGAGGTCTTCCGCAAGACGTCCACCATTGCACGGCAGGTCTTTCCACTTGAACTGGATATCGACCATCCGCGCTGGAAACCGGCTCTGAACAGGCTCCAGTCCGCCTTCGAGGACATGGACAGCGCAAAGCGCAGGGGCGGTCTTTCGGGTCGCATGGGAAGGTTCACGGCCGGTGCCCGGGCCGCCCTCGCATTCTTCAGCCTCTACACGATCCCGTCGAAGAAGAACGAGGTTCCTGAAAATGTCCGGCTGGAGCCCGCCTACTGATGACAGGTGAAAACCACAATACAGGTGCAACGTGCTGACGTCCCCTTGGGTCGCCGCGCTTGCTGCCCTCTTTCTCTGGTGGTTCTGCACCGGAGCGATCCTGTTTGTGGTGAAACGCGCTGACGGAGACGGCCCGGACGGTCACGTCTGGGCCTCGCTCCTGTCGATGCCGATCCTCTTCGCGGGTGTCGTCGGCCTGAAGATGTCGCTTGATCAAAACGGAACCGCGGGAGCTTACATCGGCTTCCTGGCAGCCCTTGCGATCTGGGGCTGGATCGAGCTCTCGTTCCTGTCTGGCCTTGTCACCGGGCCCAACCGTGGCCCCTGCCCTGCGGCGGCGGATGGCTGGGAAAGGTTTCGTGCGGCGGTCTCGGCGATCGCGTATCACGAAGGCCTCTTGGTGTTTGCCCTGTTGGCAATTTGGGGCATCAGTTACGGCGCCGAGAACCAGCTGACGTTCTGGACATTCGCCGTGCTGTTTTTTGCCCGCGTCTCGGCCAAGCTGAACCTGTTTCTGGGCGTGCCAAGGATCAATACCGAGTTTCTGCCAAGGCCGCTGGCCCACATCCCCAGCTACTTCCGGATCCGGAAACTTAACTGGATGTTCCCGATTTCCGTGACGCTCCTGACGCTGGCGGTCGCCTGCTGGCTCGAGCGTCTCTACGCCACCGGAGATATCGGGTTCTCTCTGCTTGCGGCCTTCACGGCGCTCGCACTGCTCGAACACTGGCTGATGGTTCTGCCACTGCCTGACGCAAAACTATGGCGCTGGATGCTACCCGCGCCCAAGGAAGACCAAGTGAGGATCGAAGATGGATTTTGACGCGCTGTTTACCGATCAGCTGAACAAGCTGAAGGAAGAGGGCAACTACCGCATTTTCGCGGAGATGGAACGGCGCTGCGGTTCTTTTCCCAAGGCCGACAACTATGGCCCAAAGGGCAAGCGTGAAGTCACCGTCTGGTGCTCGAACGACTATCTTGGCATGGGCCATCATCCCGACGTCGTCGCGGCCATGACGAAGACGGCTCAGGCCTGCGGCACAGGGGCGGGCGGGACGCGCAACATATCGGGCACGATGCATCAGCATATCGAGCTGGAGCGTGAACTTGCCGACCTCCACAACAAGGAGGCCGCGCTCGTCTTCTCAACCGGCTATGTCTCGAACTGGGCCACGCTTTCCACTCTCGGTGCACGCCTACCTGGCGCGGTTATCCTGTCAGATGCGCTCAACCACGCCTCGATGATCGAGGGCATCCGCCACAGTCGCGCTGACAAGGTCATCTGGAAACACAACGACCCCGAGGATCTGAACCGCAAGCTCGCCGCAATCGGCCCGGATCGCCCCAAGATCGTAGCATTCGAATCCGTCTACTCGATGGATGGCGACATCGCCCCCATCGCCGAGATCTGCGACGTGGCCGATGCCCACGGCGCCATGACCTATATCGACGAGGTGCACGCTGTAGGCATGTATGGGCCCCGCGGCGGCGGCGTGGCCGAGGAGATGGGCCTGATGGATCGGATTACCCTGATCGAAGGTACCCTCGGCAAAGCCTTCGGCACTTTCGGCGGTTACATTACCGGCTCGTCTGCCCTGGTCGATTTCATCCGATCGTTCTCCTCCGGTTTCATCTTCACGACGGCCATTCCTCCCGCCGTCGCAGCCGCGGCCACGGCGTCGATCCGCCACCTGAAAAACAGCCAGCTTGAACGCGCCCGCCAGAAGCGGCAGGTCGCTCTCCTGCGCCGCATGCTCGACGAGCGCGGCATCCCGCACATGCCGAATCCGTCTCACATCATCCCCGTCATGATCGGCGATCCGGTAAAATGCCGGATGATCTCCGACATGCTGATGGAGGACTGGGGCATTTACGTGCAGCCCATCAATTATCCGACGGTTCCGAAAGGCACGGAAAGGCTTCGCATCACGCCCGGGCCGCTTCACTCTGACGATGATATTGCATATCTGGTCGAAGCATTGAATTCACTCTGGCAGCGCTGCGCGATTGCTCGGGCTGTCGCGTAAGGTAGATGGAAAGAGACCACTTTTCTTCCGCGCCATACGCTCTAGATCTCGGTTAAACCAAACAAGGGAGACCAAAATGAAACACTTCCTGGCCGTCGCTGCGCTTGCGGCACTCGCCTCGCCCGCCTTCGCGGACGCACATCTCGGGTCAGGTGACCCGGCCGCCGGCGAAGCCGCATTCAGCAAATGCCAGTCCTGCCATGTCGTTCAGAACGACGCCGGCGAAGTCCTGGCCGGCCGAAATGCGAAGACCGGACCGAACCTCTTCGGCGTCGTCGGACGGCAGGCCGGAACGGTTGATGGCTTCCGTTACAAGAAATCGATCGTCGAAGCAGGCGAAGGCGGACTCGTCTGGGATGCCGCAACAATTGCTGCCTATCTTCAGGATCCGACGGCATTCCTGAAGGAAACGCTTGGCGACAACGGAGCCCGCAGCGGCATGGCCTTCAAGGTTCGCTCCGAGGAAGAGGCCGCGGATCTGGCAGCGTTCCTCGCCACATTTGGCCAAGGCAGCTAATCCCAAAATTCGGGAAACTTCATTCCCGGCACCACAATTGCGCCCATCGAGATGGGCGCAATTTTTTCTTGGCGCGGTTGTTGAGGCGCCGAACAGTAAGAAGGAGCAGTAGTCATGAAACTGACACGTAGAAACAGCCTGAAACTCATGGGCGCCACGGCACTTGCTGCAAGCCCTCTGCAGGCCATTGCGGGCGCACATGGTGGCGCGATGGTCGAAATGCTGAACAAGGCCCCTGAAAGCAACGAGCGTCAGGTATTCCACCCGCCGGTGCTGCAGGTCGAGCCGGGCACCACGGTCATGTTCAAGGCCACCGATCGCGGCCACAACTCCGAAGCTAACAAGGACATGATCCCCGATGGCGTCGAGGTCTGGAAAGGCAAGATCGGTGAGGACATTGAAGTCACCTTCGATGCGCCTGGCCTCTATGGCTACCATTGCACGCCGCATCAGTCCGCGGGCATGGTCGGACTGGTCCTCGTTGGCGAAGTCACTCAGGACCAGATCAATGCCGCAAAGGAGGTCCGCCACCGCGGCAAGTCGAAGGCTCGCTATGAGGAATATCTCGCAATGGCCGAGGAAATGATCGCAGCCAACTGAGTCTGGCGAGATCGGATTTGCGAGGGCGCCTTCCGGGGCGCCCTTTTTTGGCGAACGTCAGACGCGCAGGTCGATAGCATCCACCGCAGGATCGACATCACGGCAGGCTGCAAGCAAGCGGCCGACCAGATGAGTTTGCACGTAAGAGGCATGGAACCTGCTCGGCGCCTTCAGAACAAGGCACCCCCCTACCCTCCCGTCGCGCTTCAGCGCATGGATCCACGCCGCATATGTGCCGGCGTCCTGCGCCCGCAATGCATGGCGCGCCAGACCCCATTCGCTTGCATCATCGCCATCCGGCATCGGCGCCGTGCCTTTGACCTGCAACGGAACGATATTCGTGCTCTCTTCCAGGCCTCCCCCGAGACGCACTGCGAAGTCCGGCCCTACAGCATCCCAGACGTCCCGGGTATCGGCGAGTATCCGATCCAGATCGAGACCGTACTCCGACACCCTTCCACGGGCTCCCTGACGCCGCAGAACCAGCCAGCCCCTGCCCCGCAAGACTGACATGTCCCGCTTGACCGTGCGATCCGTACACGACCAGAGCTGTGCGATTTCCCTCTGACCCACGGCAAGACTGTCGCTGGCCCAATTGTACCGGGCGGTTATCAGTGTCATCAGTCTCAGAACGCGCTTCTGTTCGCTTGGCGCAGCCGCAAGAGCAAAGGCGCCCATTGCTGTCAGGAGATCGTACTTGAGCGCAGATGCGCCGCGTCCTGCGGGACGAAGGTGCCGCATGGTATGTTGCCTTTCCGGCGGGAACCGCCTCTGCCTCAACACGTTGGTTAGAACCCACGCGAGATAGAGATCGCGCCTTTTCTCAACGCTTTTTCTCAATCTGAAGACTATTTGCGTCCGGTTAATCGATTCTGTCAAGCTGTTGGGTTTTGGGGCCCTAAAATCACCGATGAAATCGAGGTATACAGGTATAGAGGGACATGTAGACTGTCCCCTATTCTGCCAGAAATGTCCCCCAATAGCGTGGGGTGTCCACAACTGTGTCCCCTATATTTCGTGGTATCTCACCGAATCGGTACGCTTCAGAAAATCCGGCTCCTACATGGATGCCCCGTTATCCAGGCAACCTTGGACATATGAATATAGCATTTTACAAAACACGCAAATTCAGCGTAAATCGCAAGGTATAAAAAATCTACGCTGAGCAGTTCGGAAAATCCATGTTTACCCATGAAGACCTGTCTCGCCTTCAGACCCAGTCGTTGCGGATGCAAAGCTGGATCAGGCAGCAAACCTACTCGCCCGAGATGGAAAAGACGCTGCGCCGCTTTTCGTCGTGGGAACTCGGAGAACTGATCTTCCGCGTGAACCAGTCCACGCTCCGCGGCCGCCTGGCGGTAGATCCCACCCTGCCCCAGGGCCTCGTCGAAGAAGATGGCAGGCAACGCTGGTACACGCTCGAAGAGATCAACGAGATCCGCCGACGAATTCGGGTCAACCGGAAAAGCCTCATGCCGGTCCGCCCTATTGGCAAGCGTGCGGTGCGCGCCGCGATTGCCAATTTCAAAGGCGGCGCCGGCAAGTCCACAGTGGCTCTGCACTTCGCCCATGCGGCCGCGCTCGACGGGTACCGTGTTCTCGCCGTCGACTTCGATCCGCAAGCGACGCTCAGCCACTCGATGGGTCTGTCCGACGTGTCCGAAGAGTTCACCGTCTGGGGGATAATGGCGCGCGATCTGGCGCGGGAAACCGACCGGATGAACAACGCTGCCGCTGGCGCGGAAAGCGGCACCGCCCTGCCCCGCCGGTCCCTGCCCTCTTCGATCCGGGACATGGGCCTTGCAGATCTCCGGGTGACCGATTTCATAAAGCGAACGTCCTGGCCAACGATCGATCTTGTGCCGTCCTGCGCCAATGCGGCGTTCGTCGAGTTCGCTTCCGCGCAGTATCGTCACCTTAACCCCGAGTGGTCGTTCTTTGCCGCGGTCTCCCGGTTCCTCGATGCCCTGCCCGACGATGCCTATGACCTGATCATCTTCGATTGTCCTCCTGCCATCGGCTATCAGTCCATGAACGCGGTCTTTGCCGCCGATATGCTCTATATTCCATCCGGGCCCGGGTACTGGGAATACGACTCGACCACCAGTTTCATTGGGCAGCTCGCCGAAGCGCTCGAGGATCTGTCCCGTTTCTCAGGGCTTGTCCCCGCGGGGACACTCTCATTGCCAAAGGTCTTCCACGATGTCCGCTTTCTTCTGACCCGGTTCGAGGCCAACAACGAGTTGCACCGCGCAATGAAGTCGGCATTCGAAAAGGTTTTCAGCGATCGTGTCTGCGAGCACCCGATCGAAATGACGCGCGCCGTCGAACAATCCGGGCGTTTCCTGTCATCGATTTACGAGATCGACTACCGGGACATGACCCGCGAGACATGGCGCCGGGCCAGAACTTCCTTCGACAGGGCCTACGAGGAGTTTCGGGGCAACGTCTTGAGTGTTTGGGATCAGCTGGAGGACCGGTCATGAGCAAGAAGCGCGTCTTCGACATCGACTTTCCCGATGAGGCTGCGCCGGAAGCGTCTGTGCCCTCTGCGGATGTGTCTCGCCGGGGGCCGATGGCCACCGCGATTTCAGAGAATGCCGGAGCCCTCCAACAGCGTGCTGAAATCGAGCGCAGCATCCGGGAGGAGAACGATCGGCTGGCGCATGAACATGTTCGTCTGAAGCGCGAAGGTCTGATCACGGACCTTATTCCCCTGGAGCAGATTGCCACCTCAAAACTGCAGCGCGACCGGAAGTCCGAACGGGACGAGGAAATCGACGAGTTGAAAACCTCGATCAAGTCGATCGGTCTGTCCAATCCGATCCGGGTTCAGGTTGTCGATGACGGTTATGAACTGATCCAGGGATTCCGCCGGCTTACTGCATTTCGCGAGCTTTTTGCCGAAACCGGGGATCCGTCCTACGGTAAGATTCCCGCTGGCTTGGTGGCCGAGGGTGACGCCTTGGAACGCCTTTACCGGCGCATGGTCGACGAAAACCTCGTGCGGCGGGATATCTCTTTCGCCGAAATGGCGATCCTCGCGAACCGCTACGCGGCGGACCCTGCGACCGATGCGTCGTCTGCCGCCGAGGCCGTTGCGGCTCTCTATGGGTCCGCAGGCCGCCAGAAGCGAAGCTACATCACCCACTTCGCTTCGTTGATGGAAAGGCTTGGCAATGCCTTGCGGTGGCCAGAGGCCATTCCAAGGGCGCTGGGGCTTGAGCTTGAGAAGCGTCTCTCCAGTCGCCCCGACTCCGTTCGCACTCTGTCGTCGGTTCTTTCGTCTGCATGCCCCAACACTGCCGACGAGGAGTTGAATGTACTGCGCGCATTTCTTGATCAGGCCGACGGAACGCAAGCCACGGCGAAAAAGCGCAAGGCACGTGCCGGTGCCAAGACAACGCTTCGCATCGCCCGCCCGGAAGGTCTGGTCAAATGCACTGCTTCGGACGGGCGCATCGAATTACGGGGAGAAGCGGATTTTTCTTCCGTCGACCGGGCAACCCTCGAACGTGCGGTTGCGGCGTTCCTCGATGCGATTCAGTCCGACGACGATTGAGCGTCTTTGTCGAGCGAATTAATGAACGCCCTGATATCTTGCGCGACGATTTCCGGGTCCTCTTCGTGCAGGAGATGACCTCCCTCGTGTACGATCAGTTTCGAGTGCTTTAGGCTCTGTTTCGCCTTTTTAGAGACTGAAACTGGCACCGTACCGTCTCGATCCCCGGCGATGAGCAATGTTGGCGTTTGGACTTGGGGAATTTTCCTCAGCAAAGGCTTAAGGTCCCAGGCAGCCATCATCTTCAGCGTTCCGTCCACGTGCTCCCTGCTGGCCGCCAGTAGCCGGTATCTGGTCAGTATGTCTCGCGTGACCTCGGAGCCCGTAGACGCAAGGAGACCTTCGAGTTTTCCTTGCCTGCGAAGGTTGCGCGACAAAAAATCCGCGGCGAACGGCGTGATCGAAAGGCCCTTTGCGAGCGCTGGAAAAACCCACCCGGCAAGACCATCGAATTCACTGAGTGCGGCGTTGATCAGAACCTGTCCCCGCGGGGACAACCTATCATCCAGGTTCAGCGCAATTGCCGCGCCGGCGGAGTGCCCGATCAGGATCTCTGGCTCAAGCTCGAAGGCCGCCACCAATAGAGCGACGTCCTCCGTCATCGCCACAAGGCCCGATCTTCCGGTGCCTCCCAGGCGGGTCCGGCCATGTCCGGGCAGATCGGGCGCAACTATCGTCACGTCGGACGACAGAAAGGGTATCAAGGGGCGAAAACTGTCGGCAGAGCCTCCCGCGCCATGAAGGCAGAGCGCAACAGGACCGGCTCCCGCTCTCAAGACGCGCCAGCGGTGAGGACCAGCCGCAATCGTCAGCTCCTCGATCTCATCGTCCGTCACAGTCAAATCAGTGTTCCAGCGCGGCCAAAAGAGCCTCTGACGAGGATGCCTTGTGCCCCTTGGGAAGACGGATCGTTTCGGCACCAAGGATCCGGGCGATCTCTGTCAGGTCAGCCGAAGGTCTCAAACCCGAATCCACCACCAGGGCCGGGATATCTTCCAAACGCAGCCAACGGGCCATCCGTATAGCATCTTCGCGCGCCGTTTCTCGGGCGGTGGAGCCGTCCAGCGCCTTATTTGCCCGTCCATCCGTCATAAGGATGATTTGGGGGGTCAAACCCTTCGTGCGGGCCAACCCGGCCTGCTCGGCGCTCTGACGCAGCGCAGCGGCCAGCGGCGTTGTTCCACCTCCCGGAAGTCCACCAAGCAGCCTTTTCGCGCGTACGAGCGACCGCGTCGGCTCCAGTACACATTCCGCATCATCCCCGCGAAAGGTGATCAGGCTCACGTGGTCCCTGCTGCGATAGGCTTCCGAGAGCAAAGCTTCGGCGGCGCCCTTGGCTTCGGCAAGCCGGGCCATCGCCGCGGAGCCGGAGGCATCGACAACGAAAATCAACACCCGTTCCGAGCGTTCCCGATAGCGGCGAACTCGCAGGTCTTCCCGGCGTATCGCAAGCCGTCCTGGGGGCGCATTCCGTAGCTTTTGCCACGGTGCAGCGGCCTGAAGGGTTGCCAGCAAGTCAAGACGGGCGCGTCCGTCCGGTTTCCCGGGGCGCGAGGGCAGAGGACGTCCGCGTGTATGCGATGTCCGTTCGGCTCCATGGCCGGAGCCTGCCGCGCGCCGATCTCGAACAACCATATGGGCCAGGAGATCGCCCGGGAGGCTGACGCTGGCTGCATCGAGCAGAATATCCCTCAGTGCGTCTTCCCGAGTCTCTCCGCCTGCGTCGTTCTTTTCCTCACTTTCGTCAACCCTAGGTTGTGGTTCGGTTTCCTCAACCTCGGCCGATAGACGCGCACGATGCGGCATGACAAGCCGGGTTGCTTCACCCAGATGGCCTTCATTCACCTCTGCCGCGTCTTCAAGCGCCGCAATGGCGCGCGCGGCCCGTACAAGGAAAAGGGCAGGGCGGGTTTCGCGGCATCCAAGGTCTTCCGTGATCCGAACTGCGAGTTCCAGCAGGTCGTCGGGTGGGACAAGACCCCCGATGCGCAGCCTCGCAGCTTCGATCTCGTCCCTTCCAAGTACGCGCACGGCACCATCCGGGCATTCCATCTGGTCAGACAAAAAGAATGCCAGTCGGTCCCGTAAAGCAGACGGTGGCATCTCATCGACTTCAGAGCTTTCGTCGGCAAGAATGATCGTCCCGCACAGGCCGGAATCCATGGCCGTGGCCACCCGCCCAGCCATGCCTACCTGCATCCGTTCGGCTCGGGTCAGCCAAAGCACATCGGAAGCGTCCAGGACACCCTTTCGTGCCACGACATGTCCCGAAAAAAGGCTCTGTGTAAGGTCAATTCCGCCAAAAAGCTCGATACCCCCCGCTTCCGGCATTACCCGCCCGTGCGCACCTGGAATGGCCTTCAACTGGGCGATCATGGCCTCGCGGAAGGGTCCGTGCCTGGCCCGGAGCCAAACGCCGCCCAAACCCTTCGGATCGACCGACAGCAAGGCTGCGATCCGCGACGCCAGGGCTTCCAGGCCGTTCATTCCGCTGCCGTCTGAAAGGTTCCGAAGGTCTCGGCCACCGTCCGCGCCACGCGCGTTGCGGACCCGGCATCATCCAACGGATCGCGCCGCAGGCGATGAGACAGGGCAGGGGCCGCCAAACGCCTCAGGTGCGGCCGTTCAACGGCTTCGGCGCCTTCAAAGGCCGCAAGGGCACGCGCGGCGCGCAGCAGCACCAGTTCGCCCCGAAGCCCATCGGATCCGAGTGCCAAACAAAGCATCGCGGCATCCCGCAGCGTAGACTCGGGCGTCTCAACCGACTTGAGCCTCGCTCTCGCATCGAGAATCTTTTTCCTCAGCCGGGTGTCCGCCGCGCGCCAACGTTTCAGGAATGCGGTCGTATCGGATTCATAGGCTTGCCGGCGCCGCACTACTTCGACCCGGTCGTCGATGTTCCTGGGCGTCGTCACCTCAACCGACAGTCCGAACCGGTCAAGCAGTTGGGGACGCAGTTCGCCCTCCTCAGGGTTGCCCGAGCCCACCAGAACGAAGCGGGCGGCGTGGCGGATCGAAAGTCCCTCGCGCTCGATCACGTTCTCGCCGGTTTGCGCCACGTCCAGAAGAAGGTCGACGATGTGATCCTCGAGGAGGTTCACCTCGTCGATATACAGGTATCCCCGGTTCGCTTTCGCAAGAAGGCCGGGCTGAAACGCTTTTTCACCAAGTGCAAGGGCCCGTTCGATGTCCAGTGCGCCCAGAACCCGATCCTCGGTGGCGCCCAAAGGTAGATCGACAACCGGCGTTGGGCGCCTTTTTACCTTGTTAGAGACGTTTTCGGCCCAATCCGGCACATCTTCGATCCGCGCCGAATTGACCGGACATCCCTCGACCGCGTCGATCGGCGGAAGCAGGGCGGCCAGGCCACGGACGGCGGTCGATTTCCCCGTGCCCCGGTCACCGAAAACAAGAACGCCGCCGATCCCCGGGTCGATGGCGGTCAGGACCATGGCCAGTCGCATGTCCTCTTGGCCGACGATGGCCGAAAATGGATAGGGTTGAGTCATGCGGCATGCCTTTCGGTTTTTGCAAGGGGATCACACCCCTCCCAACGTCCTGCGCTCCCAAGGATCTGGAAGCGGGCGTAAAGTTCCTCTCGAAACCACTTTCCGTCCCGCACGGCTCGGATCGCCTGTGCGTGCGCTCCGTCCTTGCGGGCAAAGTTGGCCATCGATCCAGTGTCGGGCCAGATCGAGAAGGTGACCTGCTGGAACCAGGGAACCTCTCCTATCCCGATCTTGAAAATGACATTGGGATCAGATCCGATCGCCTTTGAAACATCCGGTTCACGCCCCCAGAAACGGGGTAGAGCCGTGGGTTTGATCGTCGCTCGTGTCAGTGCCGCCAACGGTGTTCCCGGTGCCGGAACCGATGCGGCCCATTCCGCGGCAAAGGGGCTTTGCCCCGACCACTGTCCGCGGGCTGATGTGGGACCCAGGAAAACGGTCCAGGACTCGTCGGCGCGTCGGCTCCAGCGTCTGTAGACATTGCCTTCTTGGGTCAGACGCCGCGCGGTTTTCTCGTCATCCCAAACCGCCAGAATCGCCCAGACCTTTGTATTCGGAACAGGGGTGAATCCCTCTCCGGTGCCCGAACCGCACAGTTTCCAGAACCGTGCTTCGGGCATTCGGCTGAAATCCAGCCGGGCCGCGCCCATCTGCCCAAGTACCCAAGCGCGGGACCAGGCGGATTGAAACCGGAACAGGCTGAGAGAGACGGTTTGAATGGCAGCTCTCCTTCGCAAGTGTCAACCAAGTGTGACACGTCTTTACAGATATTGAAAGTGTTTCAGGCGTCGCAGTCAAAGCGATAAGGGGGATTGTAAATTAAACTAGACACTCTATCGTTCTGGGTATGACCGCCCTGTCAAACCATCCGGCCTTCAAAGGTCAGACTGCCGTCGTCATTGGCGCCGGACTCGGTGGTCTTGCGGCGGCCATGCGTCTGGGTGCCAAGGGCTGGTCCGTGACCGTTTTGGACCGGCTTGATACCGCTGGCGGGCGCGGCTCCGCCATTCATCGTGACGGGTACAGGTTCGATCTGGGGCCAACGATCGTGACATGTCCGCAGGTCTTTCGAGATCTCTGGGCAAGCTGCGGTCGCGATTTCGACAGGGATGTTTCGCTCAAGGCACTCGATCCGTTCTACGAGATCCGGTGGCCCGACGGATCGGTCTTCACTGCGCGAGGGTCGACCGACGAGATGGTGAAGGAGATTCGCCGGTTGTCGCCCGGCGATGTCGATGGATACCTCAGGTTTCTCAAGGACGCGCATCGCCGGTACGTCGTCGGTTTCGAAGGCATGGTCGCCAAGCCCATGCATCGGTTCAGGGACACGGCAAAGGTCATTCCCGAATTCGCCGTCCTGCGCGCCGACCGTTCCATCCTCGGCATGGCCAGCGCCCGGGTTCGTGACCCGCGGCTTCGTATGGCGCTCAGCTTTCACCCGCTCTTCATCGGCGGCGATCCCCGCCACGTCACTTCGATGTACGCGCTCGTCAGCCATCTCGAGAAAGAGTTCGGCGTCCACTATGCCATCGGCGGGGTCGCGGCCATCGCCGACGCCATGCGCGGCGTCATCGAAGGGCAGGGCGGAACCGTCCGCTTCGGCCAGACGGTCGACAGGGTCCTGTTCCACGAAGAACGCGCTGCGGGCGTACGTCTCGACAGCGGGCAAGAGATCTCTGCCGACATCGTCGTTTCAAATGCCGACTCGGGCCACACGTACAATCATCTTCTGCGCGATCGGCCGCGGAAGCGTTGGACACCAGCGCGACTCGACCGCACCCGCTGGTCCATGGGGCTGTTCGTCTGGTACTTCGGAACCAGGGGAACGCGCGGGCTCTGGCAGGACGTCGGGCACCATACCATCCTGTCCGGTCCGAGGTATGAAGGGCTGCTGGACGACATATTCACCAGGGGCACCCTCGCGGACGACATGAGCCTTTATGTCCATCGGCCGACGGTCACCGATCCGTCCGCCGCGCCTGTTGGCGACGACGTGTTCTACGCGCTCTCACCGGTCCCGCATCTGGGGCACGCGAACCCGGTCGACTGGACGGCAATGGCCGAGCGCTATCGCCGGAAAGTACAAAAAACCCTTGAACAGAGACTATTGCCTGGCCTGTCCCAGCACATCGCAGCATCCGAGGTCTTCACGCCCGAGACCTTCCGTGATCGCTACCTGTCACCTCATGGCTGCGGTTTTTCGATCGAACCCCGCATTCTGCAATCTGCCTGGTTTCGTCCGCATAATGTCAGCGAAGAAGCAAAGGGCCTTTATCTCGTCGGAGCGGGTACGCATCCCGGCGCCGGTCTGCCGGGTGTCGTCTCCTCGGCAGAGGTTCTGGCGAAACTGGTCCCCGACGCCGCGCGGGCCGATGAATGGAAGGTGGCCGCAGAATGATCAACCCGCGCGATCTTCACGTATGTCGGGACGCAATTCGTCATGGCTCCCTGTCGTTCTATACGGCTTCCCGCCTCCTGCCAGCGAAAGTGCGGGATCCGGCCCTGGCGCTCTACGCGTTTTGCCGTCTGGCCGATGACGCGGTCGATCTGCATGAAGAAAAAGTCGATGCCGTCCTGCGTCTCCGGGACAGGCTTGACCTGATCTATCAGGGCCGCCCCCGAGATGCCGCTGCCGACCGCGCCTTCGCGGCCATGGTCGAAATGCACGATATGCCGAAGGCGCTTCCCGACGCACTGCTCGAAGGGCTCGCCTGGGACGCGCTTGAACAAAGATACGAAACGCTCTCCGGCGTCTTCGACTATTCGGCACGGGTGGCCGCGGCGGTTGGTGCGATGATGTCGGTCCTAATGGGCGTGCGCAACGCCGATGCGCTGGCGCGCGCTTGCGACCTGGGCGTCGCCATGCAGCTGACCAATATCGCTCGTGACGTGGGTGAGGATGCGCGTGCGGGCAGAATCTACCTCCCGCTCCAGTGGCTGCGTGAAGCGGATATCGAGCCGGATGCGTTTCTCGCCGATCCCGTTCCCGATGAACGTATCCGCCATCTGGTCCGGCGCCTGCTAGCCGAGGCAAACAGGCTCTATCTAAGGTCCGAAGCGGGTGTCGCGGCCCTTCCGATCTCGGCGCGCCCCGGAATTCTTGCGGCCCGGCACGTCTACGCCGGTATCGGTGGCGCAATTCGGCGCAACGGCCATGATACGATCAGTTACCGTGCCCGCACTTACAAGACACAGAAACTGGGCTGGCTCGGCCTCTCTCTGATGCAGGCAGGCCTCACGACGATCACGCCCCGTTCGGCCGTCCTGCACGCAAGGCCGCTGGACGAATGCGCCTTTCTGGTGAATGCTGCTGCCAGAAAGCCAGCCATCGAAGGCTGGGGCGAGGGCAGGGCAGGCAGGTTGCTGGCTGTGTTTGCCGAACTGGAAGCGCGGGATCGCGAGTCGCATCTTGGAAATGGCGCGGCTTAGACAGCAAGGGTGTTCATGGACTGGTTTCTGTTTTTCCTGTTTCTGACAGGTTGCATGGCCGCTGCCACGACTGGCGCATTGTTCCAGCCGGGAGAATGGTACGATGGGCTGAACAAACCTTCGTGGACACCGCCCAAATGGCTGTTCCCGGTCGCGTGGACGACGCTCTATCTCTTCATGTCCTTCGCTGCGATGCGTGTGGCTCAACTGGACGACAATGCCCATGCCATGGCCTTCTATGCGCTTCAACTCGCGCTCAACACGCTCTGGACCCCGATCTTCTTCGGGCTTCGCCGCATGCGGGCGGGGATGATAGTTATTCTCTGCCTGTGGGTCGCGGTCTTCGGAACGATGGTCGCATTCTTCCTGCTCGATACACTCGCGGGCATTCTGTTCGTGCCTTATGTCGCCTGGGTCACGACGGCCAGCGCTTTGAACTGGAGCGTCTGGCGGCTCAATCCCGAAGAGGCGACAAACTAGGGGTCAGAAGCGCCAGCGCGCCCGCCGTGGAACGCGAACGGCCAACATGGGCATCAGCCACGGTCCCCTGAACCTGTTCAGATCAAGTGCCTCATGCACGCCTTGGGTGACATGCCCGTCGATCCGCGTCTCGACCAAGGATCTGGCATAGAAGGGGGCGTCCAGCATTGGTTTGACCTGCCGGGGCTGAAAGCCGCGGTCGGCGCGGGTCTCGCGCCGCACGCCCCAAAGTGATCGTGCCACTCGTGCCTTGGGTGGCAACTCGAAGGTTGCCGTCTCGCCGCTGTCGGTGAACTTCACTCCGACCGCCAGCTCGGATCCATCCCTGCGAACGGCGTCATAAAAGCAGACCGAACCTCCGGGCACCGGGTAACGACCCCATGTCCAATAATCGAAATCCTGCTCCAGGGCCCGGGTTCCGAAGTTCGCGTCGAAATAGCCGTGCCCGCTCCACCGCCATCCGTTGCCCAGGTCGACCTCGATCTTCGATGTGGGGGCGAAGGGCCGCCATACATGCGTGCCGCGGGGTGTCAAAGGCAGTTCGACATCGGTCAGGGCGGAAGGTGTGACCACGATCTGCCCCTGCATCCGTGACACCAAGGGCAAGGAAGAGATCTCGTCGATGTCGATGATCAGCCGTTCCCCGTCCCAGGTCAGCGAGGATGGCCCGACCGTGAAATTGTCCGGAGATTGCCGCAGCGCGGACGCTCCCCTGTCCGTCATCGAAAATCGCCCGCCCTTTCCATAGGTAGCAACATTGATGCAGACATGATTTTCCGGGTTCCTCCGTCCCGACCATCTGTACCAGGGTGAAAAGACCGATCCTATAAAAGCGATGACCGAGACGGCCTGAGTCCCATCGTCCGAGACGCCGTCGATGTACCACCAGGCATATCCGTTGGGCGGGACAGCAAGGGCAAAGCAAGGTCCCTCGCGATCGCCTCGGCCGCGTGCCGGCCGGAGAGCGCAGCCATCGCTATCCCCGCTCCCGGATGGGCTCCACCGCCCGCCAGGTACAGACCCGGAATCGTTGTTCTCGCGGTCGGTCGCCGGAAAGCCGCCATCATCCCGTGTGGGCTGCGGCCGTAAAGGGAACCGAGGCTTGCCGGAAACATCCGGTCGAATGCGGCTGGGGTCGTTACCTTCGATGCGTCGGGACGCGGCGTGAAGGTCAGGCCAAACTCCGTCAGCCGGTTGAAGACTCGTGTCCGACATTGATCTGTCTCCTCTGGAGTTTCCTGATCGGTTGGGGCGGCGTTCTCGATGATTTCGAAGCGTTCGAGGGCAGGGGGAGCCGTGCCTGCGCCCCGGTCCTGTGCGCAGATGTACAGCGTCGGATCCGATGGTGGCTTTCCGTCCAGGATCGGGCCGAATTCCGCCTCGGGATCCTCCCCGAAAAAGACGTTGTGATGAACAAGTTCCGGCCCCGCCGTTTCTGCGGCAAAGGCCCAGACCCGCGCCGACAGGCTTCGGGGTGTGACCGCGGTCTCCGGTACGGCATCTCTGAGGGGCGCACCCAAAAGCCCTTGCCTCAGCGCACGGGGATCGCCGTTGAAAATCGCAGCGTCGACACGAAGCTTTGGACCGGTCTCAGTGTGAACTGCACTCACGCGACCATCCTGGATCTCGACACGCGTCACATGCGCGCCCATCCGCATGTCGACGCCCATTTTGCCAGCAAGGTCTTCCAGCGCTTCCGCAAGTTTGTGCATCCCGCCATGAACCCGCCAGACGCCTGACGCCTCGGCGTGCCATATCAACTGCAGGACTCCCGGGCTCAATCCGGGCATTCCGCCGACATAAGTGGCATACCGGCCGAACAGCTGCCGCAGACGTGGGTCACGGAATGTTCGCACCAGGCTGCGCGCAAGGCTTGAAAGGGGCGCCATGTCCCCGATCAAGGCGGGCGATCGCAAGACGGTTGCAGTCATTGCAGGCAGGGTCGGACGCGCGCTTTCCATCATCGCCGCCTCGAAGCCGGTGAAAAGACGCTGGGCCCGTTCCGAGAAAGAGCGGAACGCTTCCGCTTCGCGCGTTCCGGCAAACCGGCGAACCTCCTCCACGCTGCGATCCCTGTCGGCGAACAGATCGAGGCTTGACCCATCCAGCCACCAATGCCGCGCCAGCAGGGGCTCTTCCACAAGCTCGACGAAATCCTCCATCCGCGCATCAGCCAGTGCGAACAGGGCATCGAACTGATGCCGCATGGTCAAGACCGTCGGTCCGGCATCCACGGGTCCGGCGGGGCTGTCCACCGTCCGCATCTTCCCACCGGCAGCAGGGGCGGAGTCCAGCAAAGTTACCCGGCATCCCGCGCTTGCCAGGCGTATGGCCGAAGCCAATCCGCCCATCCCTGCGCCAATAATGGCGACATGCGCGGCTACTGATTTATCAGGTCTTCCCATGGTTCGATTGTTGACTCACGCCGCGCAACTGTCCAGTATTGTTTACACACGCAGTGTCATTCTGAATGGACAATGCGGCACAACAGATCGGAGTTTCCGGCATGCCACTCAAGAGCCGCATCGACAGCGCGTTGACCGCCGCCATCTCTGGTGCACAGGCAAAGCCGTCACCGACCCGGCTGGCATCGGCACTTCATTACGCCGTGACGCCGGGAGGCGCACGGATCCGTCCCACGATCCTTCTCTCGGTCGCAATGGCCTGTGGAGACCGCAATCCGCAACTGGCAGACGCGGCTGCGGCTGCGCTTGAGATCATCCACTGCGCCAGTCTCGTTCATGATGACCTGCCCTGCTTCGACGACGCCGATATCCGCCGGGGCAAACCATCCCTGCATCGCGCCTATTCGGAACCCCTCGCCATTCTGACTGGCGACAGCCTGATCATCCTCGCGTTCGAGACCATCGCGCGCGCCAAGGGTGCTCCACCGGAACTTGCTTTGGAACTCGTGCTAGCCCTGGCAAAGCGCACCGGCATGCCGTTCGGCATCTGCGCGGGGCAGGGCTGGGAAAGCGAGGAGAAGGTCGATCTCTCGGCTTACCACCTCGCAAAGACCGGTGCCTTGTTCGTCGCCGCAACCGAAATGGGTGCGATAGCAGGTGGCCACGACAGTGAACCCTGGGTCGAACTCGGCGCGCGGATCGGCGAAGCCTTCCAGGTCGCGGACGATCTGCGCGATGCGCTGATGGATCAGGAGACGCTCGGAAAGCCCGTTGGACAGGATGACCTGCACGGTCGACCAAACGCCGTGAGCGCGTTCGGCGTCGAGGGCGCCACCCAAAGACTTCGCGATATTTTGGCGGGAGCGATCGCCTCGATCCCCTCCTGCCCGGGTGAGGCGGCGCTGGCCCATATGGTTCGTGCGACAGCCGACCAGATCATCCCCAAGGCGACGGCGGCGCAGGCACGCTCCGCCATACCAGGTGAGTAACGTCGATCTCGGATCAGCCATCGACCCGCCGTCAACAAGCGGGCTTCGCCAGCGTTTCCTGAGACTCGCAGCGTCGCCCGGATTCCAGAAATGGGCCGCACGCTTTCCGCTGACCCGTGGCATTACACGCCGTGAAGGCGAGGAGATGTTCGATCTTGTTGCGGGCTTCGTCCATACCCAGTGCCTCGCGGCGCTCGTCGGGTTTGGAACGCTTGATCTTCTTATGACCTGCCCTCAGACACTTCGCCGCCTGGCAAACGCTGCCGGTGTGCCCGAGGAACGTATGCGCGTTCTGCTGAATGCCGGTGCGGCTCTCGGTCTGATGACCAGAGCAGGCGATACCTACAGCCTCACCCGTCGCGGGGCGGCGCTGACAGGTGTGCCCGGGTTGGCCGACATGATCGAACATCACTCGGTGCTCTATCGGGATCTCTCCGATCCGATCGCGTTCTTCCGTGGCCAGACCCAGCCCGAACTCGCGCACTTTTGGCCCTACGTGTTCGGGGCGGGTGCGGCCCGGGATCCCGATACAGCCGCCCGCTATTCCAGACTGATGGCCGAGACCCAGACCTTGGTCGCTGACGAGACTCTGGCGAGTGTCAGTTTTTCTGGACACTCCCAACTCATGGATGTGGGGGGCGGAACCGGCGCATTTCTGGCAGCCGCGCTTCAGGCGACGCCGGGTCTTCAGGGGACGTTGTTCGATCTGCCGGGGGTCGTGCCGCCGGCGCGCGAGAGATTCGGGAAAGCGGGGCTCACAGAGCGCACCAAAATCTGTCAGGGTTCGTTCCGGGACGATCCGCTGCCCATCGGCGCTGATGTCATATCCCTTGTCCGTGTGCTCTACGACCACGCCGACGATACCGTGAAAGCCCTTCTGGCAAGCGTTTTCCGGGCACTTCCGGAAGGCGGCACCGTTATGATCTCCGAACCAATGGCGGGAGAGCGTCAGCCAACTCGGGCAGGAGACGGATATTTCGCGATTTACACGATGGCGATGGAGACCGGCCGGACACGCAGTCCTTCTCAAATAATCCAGTTGCTCGAGCAGGCCGGTTTCGTGGGTGTCAGGCATCGTCCGACGCACAGACCCTTCATCACTTCCGTCGTACTGGCGCAGAAGCCCTGACGAAATAATGTCTAAAAGAATTGACAGTTAGAGTTGTCAGTTTAGACTGACACTATCGGTAAAGCCGCGAGCGAGTCTCTTGGACAAACAATCCGCGGCTGGGGAGTGAACGTGGAAACAACGGCCGTAATACTGTCAGGGCCCGAGCGCATTGCCGTCGGACAGCTCGGTCTGAACGAGCCATCTGACGAAGACATCGTTGTAGAGATCACGCACTCCGGAATTTCGACAGGAACCGAAAAACTCTTCTGGCAAGGGAACATGCCGCCGTTTCCCGGCATGGGCTATCCGCTTGTCCCGGGCTACGAAGCAGCGGGAGAAGTCGTCGAGGCAGGTCGGGCAACCAACCTCGTTCCAGGAGATCGCGTCTTCGTTCCGGGGGCAAATTGCTACGAAGGTGCACGGGGTCTCTTCGGCGCAGCCTCGGCCCGCCTCGTCACTCCCGCCTCCCGGGCCGTGCGAATCGATAAGGGCTTTGGTGCTGAAGGTGCACTCCTTGCATTGGCCGCTACGGCGCGTCACGCGATGGCCGGTCTCGGAAAGGCGATGCCTGAACTGATCGTCGGGCACGGCGTCCTTGGTCGTCTGCTCGCGCGTATCTCTGTCGCGGCCGGCGCGCCGCCTCCGATGGTTTGGGAAATCGACAAGGACAGGCAGTCGGGCGCAAAGGGTTATCAGGTACTGCATCCCGATGACGACCCGCGCCGAGACTATCGCACCATATATGACGCCTCGGGCGCACCCGATGTTCTCAACATGCTGATGGGCAGGATCGCCCGCGGCGGCGAGATCGTCCTGGCCGGTTTCTATGCCGACGATGTCAGCTTCGCCTTTCCCCCGGCATTCATGAAAGAGGCCAGGTTCCGCATCGCGGCCGAGTGGACGCCGGACGATCTGGTGGCCACACGTCAGCTGGTCGAGGCGGGGATGCTCTCGCTCGATGGGCTCATCACGCACACACGCCCCGCCGCCGAAGCGGCTCAGGCCTATCCGACGGCGTTCCGCGACCCGGACTGCCTGAAAATGATCCTCGAATGGAAAGGCCACGCATGAAGGACGAAGTCCCGAACCTCAAGGAATTCGACCAGCGCCTCCGTGACGAGGCGGCGCAGGAGCTCGATGATATCCCGATTGCCGAGCCCACCAAGAAGACCCAGATCATCGCGATCTACGGGAAGGGCGGCATCGGCAAGTCGTTCACGCTGGCGAACCTCAGCCACATGATGGCCGAGATGGGCAAGCGTGTCCTTTTGATCGGCTGCGATCCCAAGTCGGACACCACCTCGCTTCTCTTCGGCGGTAAGGCCTGCCCGACGATCATCGAGACATCGACCAAGAAAAAGCTTGCGGGCGAGGAAGTGAAGATCGGCGACGTCTGCTTCAAGCGCGGCGGCGTCTTTGCGATGGAGCTCGGCGGGCCCGAGGTCGGCCGCGGCTGCGGCGGCAGAGGCATCATCCACGGTTTCGAGCTTCTCGAGAAACTTGGCTTCCACGACTGGGATTTCGACTACGTCCTTCTGGACTTCCTCGGCGACGTGGTCTGCGGAGGGTTCGGTCTGCCCATCGCGCGCGACATGGCTCAGAAGGTGATCATCGTTGGCTCGAACGACCTGCAGTCGCTCTATGTCGCGAACAACGTCTGTTCGGCAGTGGAGTACTTCCGCAAGCTCGGCGGCAATGTCGGTGTGGCCGGCATTGTCATCAACAAGGACGACGGCACCGGTGAGGCGGCCGCCTTTGCCAAAGCCGTCGACATTCCGGTTCTCGCCTCCATCCCGGCGGACGAGGACCTGCGCCGAAAGTCGGCGAACTACCAGATCGTGGGAACGAGGGCGGGGCAGTGGGGTGATATGTTCGCTTCGCTCGCTGAAAACGTAGCCTCCGCGCCACCCCTTCGTCCCACGCCCCTGTCGCAGGACGGATTGCTGGATCTCTTCTCAGCGTCCCAGACAGGAGCCGATTTCGTTCTCGAACCCGCAACCGACCTGGACATGCGCGGAAAGAACGCCGCGCCGAAGGAATCGCTGGAGGTCATCTATGACGACGCCTGAGCAGAAGCCGCGCGAGGAAGTGCTCCAGCAGGTGCGTGAGTTGTTGTCCAGAACCGAACCTGATCGTCTGCGCAATCTCCTCTGGGACATCCGCACTTCGCATCTCGTCAACAAGGACATGACGGAAACTCTGCATTGACCGACGAAGTCACATATGACGACGCGGCCACCGCCGACGTGATCCAGGGTCAGACCCGGGTACCCGATCCTGCGGAAGGAGACGGCATGGGGTGCCACGCGGGCGCCGCCGAGATGGAAGCGGCGGCACGCTTGGCCGGCAAGTCCGACATTCTCGACCGGTACGCCGCTGACTATCCGCAAGGTCCGCACGACAAACCGCAATCCATGTGCCCAGCCTTCGGCTCGCTTCGGGTCGGGTTACGCATGCGCCGTGTGGCAACCGTGCTCTCCGGTTCGGCCTGCTGCGTCTACGGCCTGACCTTCGTCTCGCACTTCTACGGTGCCCGCCGCTCCGTCGGATACGTCCCGTTCAACTCCGAGACCCTTGTCACCGGCAAACTGTTCGAGGACATCCGTGAAGCCGTCCACGACCTGGCTGACCCGGAACGCTACGACGCGGTTGTCGTTACCAACCTTTGCGTTCCCACTGCCTCCGGCGTGCCCCTTCGGCTGCTGCCCGACGAGATCAACGGCGTGCGGATCGTCGGCATCGACGTGCCGGGTTTCGGTATCCCAACCCATGCCGAGGCCAAGGACGTCCTTGCAGGCGCGATGCTGAACTACGCGCGGCAGGAAGCCGAGGCCGGTCCGGTTCAGGCGCCCGAAGGCGGCAAGTCCGATCGCCCCACGGTCACCATGCTGGGAGAGATGTTCCCCGCAGACCCGATGGTGATTGGCCGGATGCTTGAGCCTCTGGGGCTCGCCGCCGGTCCTGTCATTCCGGCGCGCGAATGGCGCGAGCTCTATGCTGCGCTTGACTGCGGTGCGGTCGCCGCGATCCACCCGTTCTACACTGCTGCCATGCGCGAGTTCACTGCTGCCGGCCGCCCGATCGTCGGTTCCGCCCCGGTGGGCGCGGATGGCGTGGCCAACTGGCTGGCCGGCATCGGCGACGCTTTCGGGCTTGCCGCCGACAAGGTTGCCGCCGCGCAGAACATTTTCGTCGGCGCAACCAAGGGCGCTCTGGCCGCCACCCCGATCAAGGGCACCGTCACGCTTTCGGGCTACGAGGGGTCCGAGCTGCTGGTGGCCCGTCTCCTGATCGAATCCGGTGCGCATGTGCCTTATGTCGGGACTGCCTGTCCCAGGACACCACAATCGGCATGGGACCGCGAGTGGCTCGAAGCGCATGGCTGCACGGTCAAGTATCGGGCCTCGCTCGAGGACGATCTGGCCGCCATGGAGGGCGTCAAACCGGATCTTGCCATCGGCACGACTCCCGTCGTCCAGAAGGGCAAGGAACTGGGGATACCGTCTCTCTATTTCACCAACCTCATCTCTGCGCGTCCCCTCATGGGGCCGGCGGGCGCGGGTTCGCTCGCCGAAGTGATCAATGCCGCGATCTCGAACAAGGGTCGGATGGACCGGATGAAGGCCTTCTTCGAGGGCGTCGGAGCCGAGGACACGGCGGGCGTCTGGGAAGGCGATCCCAACCTGCGTCCCGATTTCCGCGCACAGCACCAGAAGAAACTCGAAAAGCAGGCACGGGCTGCAGCGGCGGAGCAAATGATATGACCCGGTTTTGCTCATATCGGGTAAACTCACCGCACGGTCGAAGTGCCATACACTTTGCCATACGCTCTGCCGACGCTTTGCATACGCAGTGCCGCCCCTTGTTTTCAGGGCTTCGGATGGAGATTTCTCCATGCTGATCCAGGACCATGACAGGGCAGGGGGCTACTGGGGGGCGGTCTACGCATTTACCGCCGTGAAAGGTCTGCAGGTCGTCATCGACGGTCCCGTCGGATGCGAAAACCTGCCGGTCACTTCCGTCCTGCATTACACCGACGCCCTGCCGCCTCACGAACTTCCGATCGTGGTCACGGGCCTTGGTGAAGAAGAGCTGGGCCGGGACGGAACCGAAGGTGCGATGAAGCGGGCATGGGGCGCGTTGGACCCGGCGCTTCCAGCGGTCGTGGTGACCGGCTCGATCGCCGAGATGATCGGCGGGGGTGTCACGCCCCAAGGCACGAATATTCAACGCTTTTTACCGCGCACCATCGACGAGGATCAGTGGGAAGCCGCCGATCGCGCGATGACATGGATCTTCACCGAGTTCGGAATGACCAAGGGCCGCATGCCGCCCGAGAAGAAGCGGGAAGACGGCGCGCGGCCGAGGGTCAACATTCTTGGCCCGATGTACGGCGTGTTCAACATGCCAAGTGACCTGCACGAAATTCGCCGTCTCGTCGAAGGCATCGGCGCCGAAGTGAACATGGTCATGCCGCTGGGTGCGCATCTCGCCGAGATGCGGAACCTGGTTAACTCGGACGTAAATATTTGCATGTACCGTGAATTCGGTCGGGGCCTTTGCGAAGTTCTGGGCAAACCCTACCTTCAGGCGCCGATCGGAATTGGATCGACAACCCTGTTCCTCCGCAAACTGGGCGAGCTTCTGGGTCTCGATCCGGAACCGTTCATCGAGCGTGAAAAGCATTCGACGATCAAGCCGGTCTGGGATCTCTGGCGCTCGGTCACGCAGGATTTCTTCGCGACCGCGTCGTTCGGCATCGTTGCGAACGAGACTTATGCCCGTGGCATACGGCTCTTCCTGGAGGACGATCTCGGTTTTCCATGCGCCTTCGCAGTCGCGCGTTGCGCAGGCAAGAAGACCAACAATGACGAAGTACGCGCGCTGATTCAGCAAAAGCGTCCTTTGGTCGTCTTGGGGTCTATCAACGAAAAAATGTATATGGCAGAGGGGATTGCAGGTCATGGTCCGCGCCCGTCCTTCATTCCTGCCAGCTTTCCCGGCGCTGCGATCCGGCGTGCTACCGGCACGCCCTTCATGGGCTACGCCGGGGCGACTTACCTTGTTCAGGAGATCTGCAATGGTCTCTTCGACGCGCTGTTCCACATCCTGCCGCTTGGCTCCGAAATGGACAGCGCCAAGGCCACGCCGACCAGGCTCCGCCGCGATTTCCCCTGGGATGAAGACGCCCAGGCGGCGCTCGACCGGATCGTGGCCGAGCATCCGGTACTGACCCGAATTTCCGCAGCCAAGACCCTTCGCGACGCCGCCGAGAAAGCGGCGCTCGAAGCCGGCGCCGAGCGCGTCGTTCGCGAAACGGTCGAGGCTTTGAGCGGTCTGAATTTCACTGAGGGAGGACGCACATGAGCGACCACACCATCGACCTGCCGATGTCCGTCGAAGCGCGGCCGGCCAAGAAGCCGACCACTGAGTTCGCGGTCTATTTCGCCATCATTTTCGCGGCCACCCTGCCGCTGGCGACACTGACCTGGGCTTTGAGCGTCGTTCGCTCCGGCTCGTTGAAACAAAAGGGCCCGATGGCCCGTGCCTGGAGTCAGGCTCGGATCATAACGCCCATGATTTTTGCCGCCTGAACAGCGGTTTGACCGAATTTGTCGGCCGTAAGGCAGGCAGATACCCGAGGGGGTGAACCCCAACGGAACCCGGCCGCGGGGGACGCGGCGTCAGTCTGAGATCCGGAGGATTTAATGGCTGATAGAACCGACCTGTCTTTCACAGGTCTCACTGACGATCAGGCGCAGGAGCTCCATTCTGTGTACATGAGCGGTCTGTGGGTCTTTGTCGGCATTGCGCTGGTGGCCCACATCCTCACGTACATTTGGCTGCCCTGGTTCAACTGGAACTAAGGAAGAGAAGAGATGTCAAAGTTCTACAAGATCTGGCTGATCTTCGATCCCCGTCGCGTGTTCGTGGCTCAGGGTGTCTTCCTGTTTCTGCTGGCAGCGATGATTCACCTCGTCCTGCTCAGCAATCCGAACACCAACTGGTTTCAGCGCGCATTCGCGGCTGAAGCGTCGGACGGCTGATCGTTGCGTAAGAAAAGTCGCGGGCGGCGCGGTCGCCCGCGACAATCCAAAGAATACGGAGAAGCAAAATGGCTTTGCTCAGTTTCGAACGGAAGTATCGCGTGCCAGGAGGCACGCTTGTCGGCGGCGAGATGTTCGATTTCTGGGTCGGACCTTTCTTTGTCGGCTTCTTCGGTGTCACGACGGTCTTCTTCGCCGCTCTTGGCACAATCCTGATTTTCTATTCTGCGGCCCTTCAGGGCACGTGGAACCCCTGGCTGATTTCGGTGAACCCGCCGCCCATCAGCTATGGGCTGGGCGCGGCTCCTCTGGCAGAAGGCGGCCTTTGGCAGGTCATAACAATCTGCGCACACGGGGCATTCATCAGCTGGGCGCTCCGCGAAGTCGAAATATGCCGCAAACTCGGCATCGGTTTCCATATACCGATTGCCTTCGGTTTCGCCATCTTCGCCTATACGACCCTCGTTGTGATCCGCCCTGTACTCATGGGCGCCTGGGGACACGCATTCCCATACGGTATCTGGTCGCATCTCGATTGGGTCAGTTACACCGGATATCTCTACGGAAACTTCCACTACAACCCTGCGCACATGCTGGCCGTGTCGTTGTTCTTCACGACAACGCTCGCACTCGCCTTGCACGGTTCGCTGATCTTGTCGGCTGCAAACCCTGCCAAGGGCCACTCGGCGCGGCTGCCCGAGCATGAAGACACGTTCTTCCGCGATTTCATCGGCTACTCGATCGGACCCCTCGGCATTCACCGCCTCGGTCTGCTCCTGGCCCTGAATGCAGGATTCTGGAGCGCGGTCTGCATCGTGATTTCTGGCACCATCTGGTTCGACCAGTGGATCGTCTGGTGGGATTGGTACATCGAACTGCCCTGGTGGGCTGACCTTGAGGGAGGCGTCAATGGCTGAGTATTACAACATCTTCAGTCAGGTTCAGGTCCAGGGTCCTCCCGAGATGGGTATGGTCGAGGATGTAGACCTTGGCGATCGCACCAATGGCACAAGTTTCAGCCCGCTCTTCGGGTGGCTGGGAAACGCGCAGCTGGGGCCGGTCTATCTTGGTCCATGGGGGGTCTTGTCCCTGTTGTCAGGAAGTCTCTGGTTCTTCATGGTCGGCATCAGCTTCTGGGTTCAGGCCGGTTTCAGCCCGGGCGTTTTTTTCCGCGACCTGTTTTACATGGCGCTCGAACCGCCCGGACCCGAATACGGCCTTGGCTTCGCACCTCTCTGGGAAGGAGGCCTATGGCTGATCTCTTCCTTCTTTCTCCTTATCAGCGTGATCAGCTGGTGGATCCGGTCCTATGTCCTGGCCGACCAGTTGGGCATGGGAAAGCACGTATGCTGGGCCTTCGCTTCGGCGATCTGGCTGTTCCTTGTGCTGGGTCTCATCCGCCCAATTCTGATGGGATCGTGGTCGGAGGCGGTACCATATGGCATCTTCCCGCACCTCGACTGGACCAACCTGTTTTCGCTGACCTACGGTAACCTGTTCTATAATCCGTTCCACGCGCTCTCGATCGCGTTCCTTTATGGCTCGACCCTGCTCTTCGCGATGCATGGAGCGACCATTCTTGCGGTTTCCCGCCTTGGCGGTGACCGCGAACTGGAGCAGATCTATGACCGTGGCACTGCGTCGGAAAGAGCCGGTCTGTTCTGGCGTTGGACCATGGGGTTCAACGCCACGATGGAGGGCATTCACCGTTGGGCCTGGTGGTTCGCCGTTCTTTGTACCCTTACGGGAGGTATCGGAATTCTTCTGACGGGCACCGTCGTCGATAACTGGTTCGTTTGGGCGCAAGAGCATGGTTATGGCGCCGAGGCAAACTATGTTCCCGCGCTCACCAGCGAAGACTTCACACCCTACCTTCCGCCACAGGAGTAAAGCGATATGTCTGACAAAGATCCTCACTGGTATCTGGACGACAGCAAACCGTCGCTCAGGATGTGGATTTTCTCTCAGATGGCGATGGGGGCAATCTATGCCATGCTCGTCTTCTTCGGGGTCATCCTTTTCATCTTCGCCCTGATTGCCATCTCGAACATCCTGCCGGAAGATCCCTTCGCGGCCTTGGAGACCGGAACGGCAATCGCAACGGCGCTCACATAGGAAAAGGCGGTGCATAAGCGCCGCCTTTTCTACGAATTCGGGCGTTTAGCCACGTCCGATATTCGGGGCCTCCACACCCCGGTTCCCTTCCTGTTGGCTACAGGGAACTGGCGTCGCTTGGGCCATCACCCTCGCGACGCCTTTTTTATAGCATGAACTGCGAGGTTACGCCATGAGCCGCCCGAATACACCTTTTCTCGATCGCGTAGCAGGATCGGCAGACCTCAAGGTGTTGTCCGATGCCGAACTGAAATCGCTCGCTGATGAAGTCAGGGCAGAGGTGATTTCGGCGGTGTCCGAGACTGGCGGACACCTCGGATCCTCGCTCGGTGTTGTCGAACTTGCTGTAGCCATACATGCCGTGTTCAATACTCCACATGACAAACTTGTGTGGGATGTAGGCCATCAATGCTACCCGCACAAAGTTCTCACCGGTCGCCGCGATCGGATTCGTACGCTGCGTCAGAAGGACGGGCTTTCCGGGTTTACGAAGCGCTCCGAGAGTGAGTTCGATCCGTTCGGCGCCGCCCATTCGTCGACGTCGATTTCGGCTGCCCTTGGATTTGCTACGGCGCGGGACATGGGTCAGTCCACAGGAGATGCGATTGCTGTCATCGGCGATGGTTCGATCAGCGCTGGAATGGCCTACGAGGCGATGAACAATGCGGGTCACGAAAAAAGGCGACTGTTCGTCATCCTGAACGACAACGAGATGTCCATTGCGCCGCCCGTCGGTGCAATGTCGACCTATCTGTCCGGGCTTTATGCAAATACACCCTTCCACAAGATGGCAGAAGGTTTCGAAGCTGCGCTGCCCGGACCGCTCCGCGACGGAGCTCGGCGCGCGCGGCAACTGGTCACCGGTTTGCCGGGTGGCCAGGGGACATTGTTCGAGGAACTGGGCTTCACCTACATCGGCCCGATCGATGGGCACGACATGTCGCAACTCCTTCCGGTCCTCCGGGCCGCGCGGACCCGCGCCGATGGCCCGATCCTGATTCACTGTTGTACAGTCAAAGGCAAGGGATACGCTCCAGCGGAGAAATCCGCGGACAAGTACCATGGAGTCGCAAAATTCGATGTCATCAGCGGCGAGCAAAAAAAGGGCATCAGCAATGCACCCGCCTATACCAAGGTATTTGGCCAGACACTGACCCAGGAGGCCGCAAGGGATTCCTCGATAGTCGCAGTCACCGCCGCAATGCCGTCCGGAACCGGGCTGAACATCATGGCCGACCGGTTTCCGGCAAGGGTTTTCGACGTTGGTATTGCCGAGCAGCATGGCGTCACCTTCGCCGCCGGCATGGCGGCGGGTGGCCTAAAGCCATTTTGCGCGATCTACTCGACCTTCCTTCAGCGTGGCTATGATCAGGTGGTGCACGATGTTGCGCTTCAAAATCTGCCGGTCCGTTTCGCAATTGACCGCGCCGGACTGGTTGGTGCCGACGGCGCCACACATGCGGGCGCCTTCGATGTCGCCTATCTGGCTAACCTTCCGAATTTCGTTGTGATGGCCGCGGCGGACGAGGCAGACCTCGTACGCATGGTATGCACCGCTGCCGACTATGACGGAGGCCCGATTGCATTCCGTTATCCCAGAGGAGAGGGCGTCGGCGTCGAGATGCCCGAAAGCCGCGAAACTCTGGAAATAGGGAAGGGCCGGATCTTGGAAGAGGGAGATACCGTAGCGTTTCTTTCATTCGGAGCGCATTTGGCCGAGTGCCGGGCTGCAGCAGAGGAATTGCGGGCCCGCGGAATTTCCGTAACCGTGGCCGATGCCCGGTTTGCCAAACCTTTGGACAAGAATCTGATCGAGCAATTGGCCAAGAACCACGCAGCGCTGATCACAGTCGAGCAGGGGGCTCAGGGCGGCTTCGGTGCGCATGTCCTGCACCATCTGGCTGCGAGGGGCGCGTTCGATCGTGGTCTGCGTATCCGCACGATGACACTACCGGACCGATTCATTGACCAGGCATCGCCGGCGGACATGTATGCAGACGCTGGCCTCACGGCAAAAGACATCGTGGCCACCTCGCTGGAAGCCTTGGGCGCAATACATGGGGAATTCGGACAGATCAGGGCCTGAGATGGCCTTCCATCCCTGCCTGATCCGGCGTTTCAGAGAGTTCTAAGCCTTCATCAGACCGGCAAAAATCCGGTCCATGTGCTCGGCCAAATAGATTTTCAGCCAAGCCGAATATCGGTTTGGCTTGCGAGCTGTCAGTGCGGCCAACTCATATAGATCGACCCATTCGACGGCTTCTACCTCACTGGGATTCAGCGCGATCTTCATATCAGGGGTCTTGTCCGCAACAAAAATATCGACCAGCTCATGCTCAATCAGACCGTTTCCGACATCGGCACGATATTCCACGGTATCGCGATGCGTAACCGAAAGACCGGAAATCCCCAGCTCCTCATTCAGTCGCCGCAAAGCGCATGAGGCCGAGTCCTCTCCCCAAAGAGGGTGCGTGCAGCACGTATTCGCCCAAAGGCCCGGCGAATGATACTTCGTCGCTGCTCTTTTCTGGATCAGGGTTCTTGAGCCATCGATGATGAAGACACTGACCGCCTTGTGCCGCAGGCCCTTCTTGTGGGCCTCAAGTTTTTCTACCGGTATCAGGACACCGTCGACCCAGGCGGGGATCATGTCAGTCATGCATAGGTCTCCGGAACCAACCTTGCCAGGTGCGCGATATTCTTGATGCCGATCTTGAGATGCGCCAAAGGACGTTTCTTGACCAGCCTCTTGTTCATATAGGCCTCGAAGGTCAGTCTTTGCACGTCGACATCATGACACAGCGAAACAAAGCGTTCCCTGCGCTCATCCGACTTGTAATAGGCATCCTGCATGGCTCGCAGCGCACGAAAGACCGTTTTGTGCTCCTTCATGAACAGTTTGCGGGCGAGCTGCAGATCCTTAGCGCGGCCAGATGCCAAGGCGGCCTGTGCCGCGGTTGCGGCCACACGGCCACCCGCCATCGCATAGTAGATTCCCTCGCCAGAAGAGGGCGCAACGACACCCGCTGCATCGCCGGCCAGCACCACATCGTGGCCATTATCCCAGCGATCCAGAGGCTGCAGCGGAATCGGTGCGCCTTCACGCCGTATCGTCTCGCACTCGGCAAGGCCACTGGCGATCCGAAGGTCAGAGGTCGCCTTCTTCAAATCCACTCCGTCAACGCCAGTTCCCATACCAACACTGGCGCTTGCGCCGTGAGGGAAGACCCAACCGTAGAAGTCCGGTGAAATTGCTCCGTTGTAGATGACATCGCATCTCATCGGATCATAGTCGCCAACCTTGTCCGGTGCCTTGATAATCTCGTGATATGCGATCACGTAAGGAATCTTGTCGCCTCCCGGCACCTCGGCACGGGCGACATCGGACCGGGCGCCATCCGCCCCGATTATCAGACGCGTGTCCAATCGAGCTTCCTGACCAGTTGCCTTCTCGCGATACACTACGGTCGGCCCGCCTTCACTGCGCTCGATGCGAAGGAAAGTCCCGGTAACGCGATCCGCGCCGGCCTTATTCGCCCGCTCCCGAAGGAATTCGTCAAAATGCTCGCGGTCGACCATCCCAACGAATCCGTCTTCGATGGGAATATCGACACGCCTTTGCGTTGGCGAAATCATCCGCGCCGTTTGGATGCGGGCTACAATCTGGCTGTCAGGAATGTTGAAATCGGCAATCAACCTTGGTGGAATCGCGCCGCCACAGGGCTTTATGCGTCCCGCCCGGTCAATGAAGGCCACCTTGCGCCCGGCCTTGGCAAGATCTTCCGCCGCAACCGTTCCTGCCGGCCCGCCTCCCACGACAACGACATCGTAGCGCATGTTCATTCTCCCGGCATGATTGCGCGACCTGTTTGGTACGCACGATTTGAAATTATTTTGGAGGCCATCACCGCTGCCGCCACGAACAACGCCGCCTCAAGTATGAAGACCGACGCAAACGCCTGAGGTGTGTCGATCGTCTGGCGCAACAGATCCACGGCGGCAGCACCCAACAAACCTCCGAAGCCGGCAGCAATCGCCTGGGCTGCACCCCAAAGTCCCATGCGCGTACCTTCACGCGCCTCGCGGCCTTCGCCCGCAAGGGCCATCATCGAGCCGATGGCAGCCACCGCGAACATCCCGTTGAATAGACCAAGAAGCATGACGGCGGGCACAAGACCGGCGATGGAAAGCTGTCCGATAAGCGAAATTATGGTAAGTGCACCTGCGGAACCAAGACAGCCAGCAACGACCCAGCTTCGAAGCGACCCAAAGCGGAAACCCGTTGCTGCGATGCCGACGATCAGCATGCCAACGAAGACGCCGCCGTTCTGCGCCCCCGAAAGCGATGTGGATTCTCCGGGTGTGAAGCCGAAGACGAGTCCGGCATAAGGCTCCAGGATAAGCTCCTGCATGAAATACGCGCTCATGCTCAGGAACACGAAGATTGTGAAGTGCCTTGCCTTTGTTTCGCTCCAGATCTCTGCCAGACCTTCACGGAAAGGCATTGGCTCCGGCGGCGGTCCTGCTTTCACGCCGCGTTCTATTCCCCAAACAGCAAGCACTGTCATCAGGACCGCGCCACTCGTGACAATACCCACGATGCGCAGAAGCAGCGCATGAGAGTACGGGTCGAGAAATGCCCCGACCGACGCCGCCGTGACCGCGATGCCAAAAATCATCATTAGCCAAGTGATCGTTGCGGCAGCCGGCCGGCGATGCGGTGCGGTTGCGGTTGCAAGCAAAGCCAAAAGCGAAGTGCCCGACGCTCCAGCTCCTAGGCCGATCAGGGCATAGGCCAGAATGCTGAGAGCTAAACCCAACCAGAAACTGCTTTCGAAGAGCGGAATCGCCGCGGCCGCCAGCATGGCTCCCACTGCCAATATGACTATGCCGCCAATGATCCATCTTGTCCTGTGACCGCCCTGGTCCGACAGGAAGCCCCAGTTCGGCCGAGTGATCTGGATACCGTAGTGTAACGCTACAAGCAGTCCGGGAAGGACTGCGGGCAAAGCCAGCTCGACGACCATCAGCCTATTCAGTGTGGATGTCGTCATAACAACAATCGCGCCAAGACCCATTTGGACAAGGCCAAGACGGAAAATCGAAAGCCATCCCAAATTCATGGCACGATCTCCAGATTTCGGATGGCAAAGGCGGTGATCATCATGCCGGTAACATAAAGGGATACACCGGTCGCATTGTACCAAGGCGCCTTGCCCTTCGGGTCACGGAAGAGAACACGCATAGCCCCGAACTGAAGCAGAAGTGCTGCCGTTACTGCCAAGGCAAAGAACGGCCGACCCCAGATAAACAGCAGCACAATGACCAGCATCTGTGGCAAGGCCATTACCGTGCAGGCAATCTTGGCGGCAACCTCGGGACCGACAACAACCGGCAAGGACCGCACGCCCGTTGCTCGGTCACCTTCGAGCGCCTTGAAATCGTTCAGCGTCATGATGCCATGCGCGCCAATGCCATACAGGATTGCCACAACGACCACGGGAAACGACGGTGCTCCAAGACTCAAAACCGCAGCTCCCGTGAACCATGGCAAGGTCTCATAGGACAATCCCACGAGACCCGGTCCCCACCAACCCGAACGCTTCAGGCGGATCGGCGGCAGTGAGTAAGCCCAAGCGGCAAAGACAGCCACCACCGTCGCCCCAAAACCCCACGGGCCAAGCAAGCGGCCCACGAATAGCGCCAGCACTGACATTCCAATTGCAACTGCCAAGGCCCATGGCGCCGGAACGCGGCCTGACGGGATCGGTCGATTGGGCTCATTGATTGCGTCTACATGCCTGTCGCACCAGTCATTCGCCGCCTGGCTCATTCCACAAACCAACGGTCCGGCGAGAATGACACCCAATGCGACAAGACCCCATCGTTCCCCAGGCCAGACACCCGCGGAAACGATCCCGCACAGATACGCCCACATCGGCGGGAACCATGTGATTGGCTTTAAAAGCTGTACCAATCCCTTGGCTTCCGGCCAGCGACGGCCTCCAATATGAGATGAGTGTAAATTTTCGCTGACAGTCATAGTGTAAATTACACACTACAACATTGAGTCTGGCAAGGAGAGTCTGACGTGTGTGTTGAACTGCCCTAGTCTTCTTTGTTCAGAAGACCGTACTTCCGCAGTTTGACATAAAGGCTTTGCCTGCTGAGACCCAACATCTCGGCAGCTGCAACCCTGTTATTCCGGGTCAGTTCAACCGCGGTTTCGATACACATCTTCTCGACAACGTCAGTCGTGTCCGACACGATCTCTTTCAGAGATGCCGATCCAACAAGCTCCATGACGCTCGCCACGCCTTCCTCAGACATCGCAGGTCCTGGCTTGCGGATTGCTTCCGCGCGACTTGCGTCGCGAATGACAAAAACAACAGAAGGATGCGCCCTGTCATTCAACCAAGTTGCTGACACCTCCACCGGCAGCTGGCTTCCATACTCGGAAACAAGCTTGGTCGAGTAGATCCTCATTTGACCGACACGCCGCGCGTTCTCGATCAGAACCTTGAGATCAACCGCACCGCGCGCAAGAAAATCACCGAAAGACCGGCTTTTCAGCCGTGTAAGATGAGAGGCGTCGACAAAACCCAAGAAACTCTCGTTCGCTGTCTGTATGAGACCGTTCTCATCGGCAAATACGATGCCCTCGACGCCCTCCTGGTAGAACGCCGAGAGGTTTTCGGCCAACTCGTCCTCCGAACCACTATCCTCCTCGGTCGCAAGACGACAAAGCAACATCCGCTCACCAGCAGCACGAAACGCAGTGGACATCACGCGCAACGCTCGCTTCGAACGCCGTGCGGTGACCTCAACCGGCTGGCTGGACTCGGCCAGAGCCTGCGCGGCGAAATTGGCCAGCAAGTCTCCCCGGCGACGCCCATCGAGCTCGTGCGCAAGGATCGATCCCTGCAGATCTTCCACTGAAGCTCCAAGATATCCGGCGGCAGATGTGTTTATATCGATGATCCGTCCCGTGGACTGATTGACGAAGAGAAACGCATCGCGAGCGGCCTCCATGACGACCCGAAGTCTGGTGTGATATTCACGCTGGACTTCATAATCGTTCTCAAGCGCCATCTGCGCCTTGACCAGATGCTGCTGCATCTCCGCAATCGGGCGCAGATCTCGTCCAAGCATCAGGATCACGCCATCTGGGCCGATGGCATGGAACGAGTATCGGATCGGGAATTCCAGATCGACATCTCCGGCATGGTTCAGTTCAATCGCCTGATCCGCCGGCCCTTCTTCCATGAAGCGTTCCAGTTGAGCTTCAAGCTTGGGAATGCTCTCGACCGTCAGTACTTCGCGGACATCGCGGCCTTCCCAACTGTCCAGGGACCCAAAAGACGGGTGATCAGGATTGACTAGAACGCTGAGGATTCGCCCGGTCTCGGAAATGACGATAGAAATATCAGACGCCTTGGAGATGATATCGCCAAGGACATCAGGAGCGATCAATGGAATCGATCCACTGCTCCAATATTTTGTCCCGCGCGAAGTCACCGGCCATCCCCTCCGTTGAACATCTGGATGCACATCGCTCACATACCCTTCGGACTTGCGGGTACTCCGGCGTGAAAAGTTTTCAGCCGGCATGCCCTGATAGCCTCATGAACGTCCGAAGTCGCGACATCTGCACCTGTTAACGCCTTGACGTCCTGAGAATGTCCGACAACCGGACCTCCAATGACGATCGGCGTGTTCCTTCTCGTCTGTTTCCTTATTTTTTCAACAAATTTTGCGAGTTTATCAAGGCTTTCAATATGTGAGGCCGAAATCATGACTGCGTCATATCGATCCTGCTGCAACTCTCGCAACGCGTCCGCTTCGGAAACGCCAAGCAACAGGCGGACGGAAATACCCAAACGCCGCAATTGGGTCGTCAGAACCATGGCGCCCAAGGTGTGGTATTCGTCAGCAAGAACCACCACCGCGATTCCGGACTCGTTCTTCATGTCTGTCGGGTAGTGGAACTCGGTAGAAAGGTCTCTTAACAGAGACTGAAGTCTGGCGGTCCCAATCGTGACATCCGCGAAACCCAGCTGGTCCTCACACCACTGTTCGCCAAGTTGACGGGCAACCTCGGGAATGTAGTGATCCGCAATATCCTCCAGAGAAATACCGGCCGCCCGCATCTCTTTCACGATACTGAACCGTGAGTCTAAGTCGCGATCGATCGCAGCACTCCTGAGACGCCGCAAATAATCTCCGGAAAGCACTCTGGGCCTGGCAAATCGCTTCTTTGCCAAAAGATTTAGCGCCTGGCTTGCAAGGCTCTCGACCGACTGGTCGGAAACAAGCCTCGACACGTTGCGCTGCGATTCTGGGCCGTCCGTCATAGGCCTGTCCTTGCAAGCTGTAAGATACGCGCTGCCATGATGGCCGCGACTCCTCAAAAGCTCGCTATCTCAACTGTCGCGCCGTTCAGACAAAATGTCAAAGTGAATTGACATACTGAGACGCATCGCCCCCTAGGCGATCATGTAGGTCACGTAGATCAGCCAATTATTTCAAGAAAATTTTCGTCTTGCAGCCTGCTTTCGGATGTCACGTCATCGGTACATATAGAGTGTAAGTTTAGATTGACACTTTTGGGAACTCACGGGTACCTTTCCCTTACACAAGCCCGAGGGAGGCGACGGATGGCTGGTCCGGAAGCTGCGACAGCGCCTGCAATGCGGATTTATACTTCAGAGGAGAGAGCCCGCAGAGACGCGACACCATGGACCATCGTTCAGGGAGTCTTGGCCCCTTTGCAGTTCCTCGTGTTCATCGTTTCGCTTGCCTTGGTCCTCAGATACCTGACAACCGGCAGCGGCTATGAGGCCGCCACGATTTCGATCGTACTCAAAACCGGCGTCCTCTACGCCATCATGATTACCGGATCGATCTGGGAAAAGGTCGTATTCGGAAAGTGGCTCTTCGCACGTCCATTCTTCTGGGAGGACGTGTTCAGCTTCGTCGTTATTGCGTTTCATACATTATATATATGGGCTCTTTTCGATGGCACATGGTCGCCAGAACAACTCATGACCATCGCCTTGGCGGCCTATGTCGCATACGTGATCAACGCCGGTCAGTTTCTCCGAAAACTCCGACTCGCCCGGCGCGAAGCCGGCGTTACCGCATGACGGCCACCGGAGCATATCAGGCCGACAGTGGCTGTCGGGACGCTCCTGTCCTTAAGGAACGCGGCCAGCACGAAGTCTTCTGCGGATTGACGGGAATCATCTGGCTCCACCGCAAGATGCAGGATGCCTTTTTCCTCGTCGTCGGGTCTCGCACCTGCGCACATCTCCTGCAATCGGCCGCGGGCGTCATGATTTTCGCAGAGCCCCGATTCGGCACAGCGATTCTCGAGGAGAAGGATCTCGCCGGCATGGCGGATGCGCACGAGGAGCTTGATCGCGAAGTCGAGCGCCTCCTTTCCCGCCGCCCGGACATCAAACAACTCTTCCTGGTCGGGTCATGCCCATCGGAAGTGATCAAGCTTGATCTCGCACGCGCAGCCGAACGTCTGAACTCTATTCATGGTCCCAATGTTCGCGTTCTCAATTTCTCGGGTTCGGGAATCGAGACCACGTTTACCCAAGGCGAGGATGCTTGCCTGGCGGCATTGGTTCCTCAGATGTCCGCAACCGACGAAAGGCAACTCCTTCTCGTTGGCGCCCTGCCCGACGTCGTTGAAGATCAAGCGCTGCGTCTTCTTGCGGATATGGGCATCCGGGCCGTGTCCTGCCTTCCGTCAAGGCGGGCCGGGGACCTGCCATCCGTTGGCCCCAATACTTATTATGCAATGTGCCAGCCTTTTCTTGGTGACACGGCCGCCGCACTCGACAGGACAGGTGCAAAACACATCGCCGCCCCTTTCCCCTTCGGCGAAGAAGGAACGACGCTCTGGCTGCAGGCTGTCGGAGAAACCTTCGGCATATCCCACGAACACGTGACACAAGTAACGGAGGCGCCCCGCGCCCGAGCCCGCGCCGCCCTTGCCCGCCAAGCCGAAACGCTCCGAGGCAAAAGGATTTTCTTCTTTCCGGACAGCCAGCTTGAAGTCCCCCTGGCTCGTTTCCTGACCCGCGAATGCGGGATGGAAGCCGTCGAAGTCGGAACGCCCTTCCTTCACAAGACTCTGACCGGACCGGACCTCGATCTATTGCCGCGGACCACCATTTCCGAAGGCCAGGACGTCGAAAGACAACTGGACCGCGCACGCAAGGCTCGTGCCGACATCACCGTTTGCGGACTTGGTCTCGCAAATCCCTTGGAAGCCGAGGGCCTGACCACAAAATGGGCCATCGAACTGGTTTTCACACCAGTTCATTTCTACGAGCAGGCCGGCGACCTTGCCGAACTCTTCGCCCGACCGCTCCGCCGAAAGGCTCTGCTGCAGGCAAGCCACCCGAACAGATTGGTGGCCGCGGAATGAAATTGACAGTCTGGACATACGAAGGCCCACCCCATGTCGGCGCCATGCGCGTCGCCACCGGGATGAAGGGCCTGCACTACGTGCTGCATGCACCCCAAGGCGACACCTATGCCGACTTGCTCTTCACCATGATCGAACGGCGGAACCACCGTCCGCCGGTCACCTACACAACGTTCCAGGCCCGCGATCTGGGCTCCGACACGGCCAATCTGTTCTCCAAAGCCGCCCGCGAAGCCTACGAAAGGTTCCAGCCGCAAGCCATGATCGTCGGGTCATCATGCACGGCGGAATTGATCCAGGACGATCCGGGCGGTCTGGCGGAGGCAATGGGCTTGCCTGTTCCTGTCATTCCGCTCGAATTGCCGTCCTATCAGCGCAAGGAAAACTTCGGCGCGGACGAAACCTTCTTCCAAATCGTACGGCACTTGGCCAGGGAACAGCATCGAACCCCGACCATAACAGCCAATCTACTTGGTCCGACCGGTCTTGGCTTCCGCCACCGGGACGATGTCGTCGAAGTCACTGCTCTCCTGAATGACATGGGCGTCGATTTGAACGTCGTGGCACCAATGGGTGCCTCTCCCGAAGACATCCAGCGCATCCCCGCAGCCCACTTCAATGTTCTCCTCTATCCCGAGACCGGAGAAACGGCTGCCCGCTGG
>NZ_JBLBVK010000034.1:0-33413 GCF_047314965.1 Silicimonas lutimaris
GCTCAGATCGTCATCAATCA
Source organism: Silicimonas lutimaris (assembly GCF_047314965.1). Lineage (NCBI taxonomy): Bacteria > Pseudomonadati > Pseudomonadota > Alphaproteobacteria > Rhodobacterales > Paracoccaceae > Silicimonas > Silicimonas lutimaris. Next base: position 21 of record NZ_JBLBVK010000034.1, read on the forward strand.
CTGGCTCAGGCAGTACAATCACACCCGGCCGCATCAGGCACTCAACATGCGCCCGCCCGTTCCTGAAACCCTATTAGAGAAACCCCTGATCAGTGGCCCATACACAGGGGGCTAGACAAGCGGAATTGCCGGAGGATTGGGAAACGTTGCTCGATGTCGAAAAGGGTGCCCGAAAGCCGTTCGTTGTTCTGATGATGGCATCGCTTGAGCCTCGCAAACGGCACCTGCAACTCCTCGAGCAACTGCCGCCGCTGATCGCTGCATATCCGGAGACGCGCATTGTCTTTGCGGGCGAAGGTCGCTTGCGCGACGAGATCCGGGCAAAAGCCGACGTGCTTGGTATTGGTCCCTCCGTGAAGCTCGCGGGATACCGGCGGGATCCAGAGCGATTGATTGCCCTTTCTGACATTTCCATCCTGAGTTCGGGACAGGAAGGACTGCCCCGCTGCATTCTGCAATCCATCGTGGGCGGCAGGCCGACCGTGGCTTTCGATCTGCCCGGCCTGGAGGCCGTCATCAGTACTGGCGACAATGGCCTCATCGTTCCCATGGATGACTGGATTGCCTTCGGGCGCGCGCTCATGCAACTGGCTGGAGATGCGGATCTGCGCGTGTCGATGGCGGCCGCTGCAAAAGCCTCGGACCTGTCGAATTGGGATTGGCGCCGTATGGGTCCAAGGACGGATGCGTTCTACGAACAGATTCTCAGCGCTCGCGGATCGAGAACACGAGCTATCGCCTGAGGACGAAGCGAAAGAGAACCGGTTCTGGGAGGCCTTGAGAGCAGGGTGCCTGTCGCTCAAATCTCAAGGCAGGTCTCGCATATGGGTGGGCAACCCCCAGGCCTTGGCCACGCGTGCGGTAAGGCTGATGATCAGCGGCGCGAACGGCAGGATGATGAAAATGCGCATGAGGTGAAAGGAGGTCACGACCGCTATCCCCTCCTGGAGGATCTTAGCGGTTAGGGCCATTTCGGTTACGCTGCCCGGCGCAGTCGACAGGATCATCACCGTCCATTTCTCGCCGGTGAACCAAGCCAGCCCGAATCCCATCCCGATGCAGATCGCGACCAGCATGAGCGATGAGGCAATCGCGCCCGGGATGAACCCGGCGGCATTCCGCAGAAGTTGCCGGTCGAAAACCGCTCCCAGCCAAACGCCGAGGAAGACCTGAGCGATAACGAGGACGGGATAGGGATAAGCCGACACCGGAAGGCTCAGCGCTGCGGCCAGTGCAGCGCCGCCGATCGAACCCACGAAGAAAGGATTCCCGATGCGAAGCGTCCGCGCAGTAAAGGCGCCAAGCACGCCGAAGGTGCAGAGCAGGAGCGCTCCGGTTGTTGTCCAGGGGATCGCGCGCAGCACTGCGGTGGGGTCATGGATTTCGTCGGAAAGGGTGACGAGCGCCGGGGGAATGAAAACCACCAGAATCAGGATCCGCAGGATCTGGGCAAAGACGATGGGACCCGGAAAGACGCCGTGCCGGTCGGCAAGATGCGCGCTTTCTACCGGCCCCATCGGAATCGAGGCGAGGGTGGCCGTGATCACGTCGACACGGGTCAGGCGCATGAGAAGCGCTGCAACCATGAAGCCGGCGATTATTGTGAGTATCGCCGCGCCAACCATGGGGATGAACAGAGCCGACATCGCCGCGACCGCAGCCGGTGTGAACGATAGTCCGACAGACGAGGCGACCAGCATCTGTCCGATTGGGCGCGTGATGGCCGGCACCTGAACAGGGCGGTTCGACAGCCGAAGCGACATGGCGAACACCATCGCGCCAATCATCCAGGGCAGGGGAAGTTTGATCCAGTTCCCGACAAATCCGCAAGCGAGGGCCCCTGAGTATACCAGGGCGATGTGCTTCATCTGAGGAACACTGAACCAATGAAGATGCATCACGTATACCCGGCTCCGTCAAACACGGCCCGGCATATCCGGCGCGCCGAACAGGAACCGCGAAGAAACGCATGTTTGTTCGGGCGGCGCTCGACTGCGTGTCTGTTCCGCAATTCCGGTTTACTTTCCTGTGTTTGCCACAGCGCAACAACGCGGCTTGGCTCAGCATGCGCTGCCTTGTGCGCGACGGCAAGATTCACAGAAATATTTTGGTGTTTTTGGAGCGCGTGGAGGCGTTGATGCGCCCAGCCAGAGCGTCCGGGCGGCTGGGCCGCCCGGACGGAAGACTTAGGCCAGAAGGTCGAAGCGGTCGGCGTTCATAACCTTGGTCCAGGCCGCCACGAAGTCCTTGGCGAACTTTCCGGCGTTATCGTCCTGTGCATAGACCTCAGCATAGGCGCGAAGGATCGAGTTCGAGCCGAAGACGAGATCGGCGCTGGTCGCGGTCCATTTCACCGCGCCGGTCTTGCGATCGCGAATCTCGTATTCGCCATCTTCGCCGACCGGGTGCCAGCTGTAGGACATATCGGTCAGGTTGACGAAGAAGTCCGTCGTCAGCTGACCTTCGCGGTTGGTGAACACGCCATGCTTCGAGCCGCCATGGTTGACGCCCAGAACGCGCATACCGCCCACCAGAACCGTCATTTCCGCTGCGGTCAGGCCCAGCAACTGCGCCCGGTCCAGCATCATTTCTTCCGGGCTGACAGCGTATTTCGTCTTCTGCCAGTTGCGGAAGCCATCGGCCAGAGGCTCAAGCACGCTGAACGAGTCGGCGTCGGTCTGCTCCTCGGTGGCGTCGCCACGGCCCGGGGCAAACGGAACTTCGACATTGTGACCAGCAGCCTTGATCGCCTTTTCAAGACCGACGTTTCCGGCCAGGACGATCACGTCGGCGACCGATGCGCCTGCTTCTGCGGCGATCGGCTCGAGGATGCCAAGCACCTTCGCCAGCCGTTCGGGCTCGTTCCCCTCCCATCCGTTCTGCGGGGCAAGACGGATGCGTGCGCCATTGGCGCCGCCGCGCTTGTCGGAGCCGCGGAAGGTACGGGCGCTGTCCCATGCGGTGGCGATCATTTCGGCGGCGGTAAGGCCGCTGTCAGCGATCTTGGCCTTGACGGCCGCGACGTCGTAGTCGGTTGAGCCTGCGGGGATCGGGTCCTGCCAGATCAGGTCTTCGGCGGGTACGTCAGGGCCGTAGTAGTTGGCCTTGGGTCCCATGTCGCGGTGAGTCAGCTTGAACCATGCGCGGCCAAAAGTGTCTGCGAAATACTCGGGATCGGCGCGGAAGCGCTGACAGATCTCGTTGTAGATCGGATCGACCTTCATCGCCATGTCCGCATCCGTCATCATCGGCATGCGACGCACCGACGGATCCGTCGGGTCGACCGGCCGCTCGTCTTCCGGCATGTTGACAGGCGCCCACTGGTTGGCGCCAGCGGGAGACTTCGTCAATTCCCAGTCATAATCGAACAGATAGTCGAAATAGCCCATGTCCCACTGGGTGGGATGCTTGGTCCATGCGCCTTCAATGCCCGAGGTGAAGGCGTTTGTCGCCTTGCCCGCATGGCCCGGGTTGGACCAGCCGAAGCCCTGCGCCTCGATCGGTGCGCCTTCGGGTTCGGCGCCGATATGGGCGAAATCGCCGCCGCCATGCGCCTTGCCGACGGTGTGGCCGCCGCAGGTCAGCGCCGCCGTCTCTTCGTCGTTCATCGCCATCCGGGCGAAAGTCTCGCGGACGTGAAGAGCTGTCTTGGCAGGGTCGGGTTTGCCGTTCACGCCCTCGGGGTTCACGTAGATCAGACCCATGTGCACGGCGGCCAGCGGGTTCTCCAGCGTCGCGGGCGTCTCAAGATCGCCGTAGCGGTTCTCGGACGGGGCCAGCCATTCGTTTTCGCCACCCCAGTAGACATCGGTTTCAGGTCCCCAGATGTCCTCGCGGCCAAAGCCGAAGCCGAATGTCTTCAGGCCCATCGATTCATAGGCCATGTTGCCCGCAAGAATGATCAGGTCGGCCCAGCTCAGCGCGTTGCCGTACTTCTTCTTGACCGGCCACAGAAGACGGCGGGCCTTGTCGAGGCTGGCGTTGTCCGGCCACGAGTTCAGCGGCGCGAATCGGATGTTGCCGGACCCGGCGCCGCCGCGTCCATCACCCATCCGGTAGGACCCGGCCGAGTGCCATGCGAGGCGGATCATCAGGCCGCCGTAGTGACCCCAGTCCGCCGGCCACCAGTCCTGGCTTTCGGTCATCAGGGCGCGGACATCGGCCTTGACGGCTTCGAAGTCCAGTCCCTTAACGGCCTCGCGATGGTTGTAGTCCGGATCCATCGGGTTGGTCCGGGCGCCGTGCTGGTGAAGAATGTCAAGGTTCAGCGCATCGGGCCACCACTTGGTGACGGGCGCATCCATGGCCGTGTTGCCACCGTGCATGACGGGGCAGCCGCCGCTGATGTTCTCGTTGTTGCCATCCATGACAATCTCCTTCGCTGATGTGATTACGGGGGATCCACACTCCCGCGTGCGGTGCTACCAGATGGTGGCGATTAACCCCAATTGAATTTCCTTACCTCTGCGATAAGTTGAGCTTATGATTGGTCTGACACTTAAACACTTGCGGTATCTCGACGCTCTTGCGCGGCATCGCCATTTCGGACGCGCCGCCGAAACTTGTGGGATCAGCCAGCCGGCCTTGTCGATGCAGATCAAGGAACTCGAATCGATGTTCGGAGCGCCTCTGGTGGAACGCGGGGCGCGGTCTGTTCGATTGACGCCGACCGGCGAGGAACTCTTGCGCAGGGGTCGAGAGATCCTTCTGGCAGTAGACGAGATCGACGATCTTGTGCGCGCATCGCAGGGCGCTGCTGGCGGTCGCATGCGCCTCGGAGTGATCCCGACTGTCGCGCCCTACCTGTTGCCGCAGGTCGTCACGACTCTGGCGCAGCGCTATCCGACACTGGAAGTCCAGCCGCGTGAGGCGGTCACCGCAACTCTTATCGCCGGGTTGCAGGAAGGGCGCCTCGATGCCGCCATCGTGGCCTTGCCGATCTCCGAGCCGTCCCTGCGCGAGTTTGCCTTGTTCCGCGAGGAGTTTGTTCTGGTCCGCCAGGCGGCCGACGCCGGGCAGCCCGTCCCAAGCCCCGATAAGCTGAAGGAAATGCGGCTCTTGCTCTTGGAAGAGGGCCATTGCTTCCGTGACCAGGCATTGTCGTTCTGCGCCATCGATGCCTTGGGACCGCGCGACCTGATGGAGGGATCGTCGCTGACGACGCTGGTTCAGATGGTGGGCGCGGGCATAGGCGTGACGCTCATCCCCGAGATGGCCGTGCCATTCGAGACACGGGCCGCAAGGGTATCTGTTGCGCGGTTTCCGCCGCCAGGGCCGTCTCGAACCGTTGGCATGGTCTGGCGAAAGACCAATCCGCTTTCGAACGAATTCATGCAGATCGGGGCCATCGTGCGTGGAATAGGCCAGACCGTCCGCGGTCCAAGGACGAGCTCGATGCGGGTGGAAGTGATCGATTGATGCTCCAAGGCCGGCGGTTGCACGCCGGCCCGAAGGTCAGCTCATTGCTTCGATCTCCGGCGTCGCCGTCGCCAGCGCACGTGCATATCGCGTGGTCGCCTCGTCGATCTCGGCTTCCGTGATCGTCAGGGGCGGGGACATGGCTGTCACCGGAAGGAAGGGCAGGGCGCGGGTCAGCATTCCCTGCTTCATTGCATGAGCCGATACGATCTTGTGGGCTCCGGCGGGCAGGCGCGCCTTGCTGCCCTTGTCGGCCACGAACTCGACGGCGGCCATCAGTCCGACGCCGCGGATGTCACCCACGAAGGGGTGATCGCCAACCTTCGATCGCAGGGCATCGAGAAGGACCGGTCCCAGCCGTGCCGCGCGATCCGGCAGACCTTCGCGCTCCATGAGGTCGATATTCGCCAACGCGATAGCGCTTCCCACCGGGTGCCCGGAATAGGTGAAGCCGTGCATGATGGGACCCATCTCGGGCGACGCCTTTGCCAGCACGTCCCAGATACGGTTCGACACGATCGACGCCGACATCGGGAAATACGCGCTGGTGATGCCTTTGGCGAGCGAGACGATATCCGGTCGGATACCGTAGGTGCCGCTGCCGAACCACTGCCCCGTCCGCCCGAAGCCCGTGATCACCTCGTCTGCGATCATCAGGATGTCGTTGCGATCCAGAACCTGCTGCACCTTGGCGAAATAGCCCTCGGGCGGGGTGAACACGCCGCCCGTGCCCATGACAGGTTCCGCGATGAACGCGGCGATCGTGTCCGCGCCTTCCCGAGCGATCATCGCTTCAAGGTCCGCGACCAGCCGGTCGGTGAATTCCGCTTCGGTCTCTCCCGGTTTGCCGAAGCCGTAGTAATGCGCGCACTCGGTATGGAGGATGCCCTCGATCGGCAGATCGAAAGCTTTGTGGTAGGCTTCGATCCCGGTCATGCTTCCCGAGGCATAGGTCAGCCCGTGATAGGCGCCCCGTCTGGCGATGAACTTCTTTTTCTCCGGCTTGCCGCGCAGGTTGTTGTAGTAGCGAACCAGCTTGTAGGCCGTGTCGTTGGCGTCCGAGCCTGAGCAGCCGAAGAAAACCCGAGCCATATCACTGCCCGGTACCGTCTCGCGGAAGAGGTTCAGCACGCGGTCGGCCAGTCGGATCGTCGGCTCGGCCGAGGAACTGCCGAAGAAATGCTGGAAACTGAGGTTCTGCATGGCCTTTGCGCCGGCCTCGACCAGCTCGGTCCGGCCATAGCCCACATTCACGCACCAAAGCCCCGCGCCCATGTCGATCAGTGTCTGTCCGCTGTCACGGGTCACCTCGACGCCCTTCGCACCGGTATAGATCAGGGGGCCGTTGGTCTCGATGTCATGGATCGAGCTCACAGGGTGAAAAAGCGCTTCGCGATCAAGATCGGCAAGCGAAACATTGGCGCGGTCATTCATGGGTCTTGTCCTGGCAGAAAGGGAATACGCGATCTTCATGGTGTTGAAGAGCTCTCACGTCCTGATACCCCAGAACCTGTGGTGTCGCCAAGGCCCGGCCGCGCTAGAGCGTTTCGCCGTCTACCTGCCGTTCAAGACGCTGAATGGCGGCTTCGAGGCCTTCCTGAGAAGGGTGCAGCTTCTGAACCTCGCGCCACGCCGCAAGACTGTCTTCGGGGCGCCCCACTTCTTCGAGGATCAGGGCCAGACCACTCATCGCACCGAAATGGCGTGGGTTCAGTGCAAGCGTGTGTCGGATATCTTCCAGCGAGGGGCCGTACTGACCATTCTGGAAATACGCAGTCGCACGCGCGTTGTAGCCCTCGGCGAATTCCGGGGCGTGGTCGACCAACGCCGTGAAATGCTCGATCGCCAGCTTGGTGTCGCCCTTGTTCATGGCTTCGCGCCCCCGCTCCAGAAGCAGGTCCATCGACGGCGAACCCGAGTTCGACCAAATCTCGTAGATGCGGGACTCGATTTGCATCGCAGCCATCGAGTCGGCGTTCTTGAGCCCCTCGAACAGGGCCTCCAGTTCGGCATCATCAGCGGCAACGGGAAGCGTGAGCAGAACACTTACGCCAAGTGCCGCAACGGCGCGTTTGAGAATCCCGGCAATCCACATCATAACGAGATTAAGTGTAATCCAAATCGGGCCGAATGCGAGCCCCGATGACGAACTGGTGAAGGAGACCATAGTGAGCGATGTGATTGAACAGGCCGTGGCCGCGCTGAACGATAAACTGGGCGGAAGCGCATTCGACGGTACCGCAAAATTCGTCATCGAGGGTGAAGGAGCAATCATGCTGGACGCCAGCGGCGCGCGCTCCGGTGACGAGGTCGCGGATGTCACCATGACGGCGGACGCCGATACGTTCCGGGACATCCTGGCCGGAAACATGAACCCGACGGCCGCCTTCATGTCGGGCCGCCTGAAAATAGACGGCGACATGGGCGCAGCGATGCGGCTGGCCCCGGCTTTGTCCTGATCCTTGGAAACGGCGCCCTATCGAGCGGACCTTGCGGAGGGTCCCGACGAGGTTCAAGCGGTTTGGGTCACCGCGTCGGATGACGCCCGCTTGCGTGTCGCCGTCTGGCCGTCAGCTGGCGGCAAAGGGACGATCCTGCTCTTTCCCGGCCGCACCGAGTATATCGAGAAATACGGCCGGGTAGCGCGTGATCTGACGAAAGCGGGCTACGCTGTCGCAAGCATCGACTGGCGCGGACAGGGCTTCTCCGACCGTCTGGCCGGTGATCGTCTGCTTGGTCATGTCTTGCGCTTCCGCGACTACCAGCGGGATGTGGCAGCTCTCCTAGAAGTCGTGCAAGCCCTCGATTTGCCGTCGCCGCTGTTCCTGCTGGCCCATTCGATGGGAGGATGCATCGGCCTTCGCGCCTTGATCGAGGGTCTTCCAGTGGAGCGCGCAGTCTTTTCTGCGCCAATGTGGGGGATATACATGTCCCCCCGGCAGCGCAGGCTGGCGGCGGTCCTTCCGACGCTGGCGCGACTGGCGAGGCAGGGGATGCGCTACACCCCCGGCAGCCGGGAAATCGTCTACGAAGTCGGCGCTGCGTTCGACGGCAATCCGCTGACGAACGATCCCGATCATTTCGCATACCTGTCGCGGCAACTTCAGGAAGAGGAACAGTTCCTGCTTGCCGGGCCTTCGCTGCACTGGCTTGGCGAAGCGCTCGCCGAGTGCCGCAGGCTCCACGCGCTTCCTCGCCCGGGGCTTCCGGTCCTGACATTCGTTGGGACTGACGAGATAATCGTTTCAACGCCGGAGATTCAGCGCATGCACGAGGGCTGGGCGCAAGCTGAACTCAGAGTCGTCGATGGCGCGCGCCATGAACTCATGATGGAAACGCCTGAACGCCGGGACCGATTTCTGTCCGAGAAGCTTGCGTTTCTGGGCGGTAACAGGTCGGGCTGACCTCAGACTTCGATCTTGGTGAACGCGTCTCGCAGCGCATCCGACCACGACCGACTCATTGCCGCAAAGGATGGGTCCTGCGCTTCGATCCGCCGTTGCTGACTGATGGCAAGCGCGTCTCGTTCGATGACGGCAAGGTCGAGAGGCATGCCCACGCTGAGGTTCGAGCGCAGCGTCGAATCCATGCTCAGCAGAACCGCTTTCTTTGCATCGGTCAGGCTGGTTTCAGGCGTCACGACACGATCCAGGATGGGCTTGCCGTACTTGTGCTCGCCGATCTGAAGATAGGGCGTGTCCGCCGTGGCCTCGATGAAATTTCCCTCCGGATAAATCAGGAACATGCGCATGTCCCCGTCCTTGCGCTGACCCGCCAGGATCATCGATGCCGATGCGCTGGATGCGTTCGAACCCATACGGCTGGCGACCTCTTGACTGGTCTCTGCAAGTGTCCGTCCGACGATCTCGGCGACCTGAAGAATGGTAGGCGCCAGCATGATCGAGGTATTTGGCGTTGCCTCGATGTCCGATGCCGCCTCGTCCAGACGCGCCAGCGTGGTCTGAGTGACCGACAGGCTTCCGGCGGTCATGATCAGGATGACCCGTTCACCCGGTTCGGTGAAGGTGAACATCTTCCTGTAGGTGGAGATATTGTCCAGACCGGCATTGGTACGGGTGTCGGACAGGCACACAATGCCGTCTTTCAGAAGAAGTCCAACGCAATAGGTCATGAGGTAAAACGCCGTCGAGTATCCGGTTGGAACCTACGGCGGCGTGGCGGGACAGGCAAGGCCTGCGGATTGTTCTTATCGCATTTCCCGGATGGTGTAGAAAGGGTCGGCGAACCCGGTCTCGTCCAGGACGGTGCTGTGCAGGAAACCGGTTCGGGACAGGCCCATCTGCCGCATCCGCCGGGACAGGGAGCTCGCGTCTACCCGGATGTCGGATTCATCGGTCAGGTGATTGCTGCAAGGTGACACGCCTTCAAGAAAGCACTTTCCGCCGCTGCGGCAGAATTTGAAGCCACATGCCATGTCTCGCTACCCTCAGGCTACTCGTAACAAGGCGCCGGAACACTAAGCGCCGTATGGCCTTTATGCGCCGAGAATGTGACAAGAATGTGGCGAATTCGCATGAAGCGTAAATTTAGTTAATAGATATCAGTGATTTAATTAAAAAGGGCGCGTTCCCCCCACAGGAACGCGCCCTTGCCCCACCCAGCAGGCGTGCGACCGGCCCCCACCAGCACTGCACGCCTCCGAGCATTCTGTTCAGGAAATTTCGTCGCCGCCCTTATTCTTGCCGCCGGACTTGCCGGGGTCGCCCCCGTCATCTCGGTTGCCTCGGCCCGCATTCGGATTCTGCCCGCCATTGTTGCCGCTGTCTGCGGTGGCGGTCGGCGTGTCGTTCGAGGGATCGGCAGTTGTCGGACCTTCCGAAACGGGATCGCTCGCCAGGGTGTCGTTGACGTCGTCCCCGGTCTCTGGCGCCACGTCGTAGCCGAGCATCGCGAGCGGCTCCGGATCGACGACGGGCTCTCTAGGCGCCGGAGTTTCGATATATCCGATCACGTCAGTCAACGTGCGACGGTTCAGACGTTCGGGCGCTTCGGTAAAGACGACGGGCAAATCTTCACCGAACGAACTCATGGCCTCCAGTCTCTCTTCCCCAATTCCGTGAGACATCAGGTAGGCGACCACGCGCTGCGCGCGGCGGAGACCGAGTTCGGCGTCATAGACAACGTCACCAACTTTGTCGGTATGCCCATAAACGCGAAATTTAACATTCGGGTGGTCGATGATCCAACCTGCCTGGATGTCCAGCTTTGCCATGGCCGCGGCGTCAAGGGCGTCCGAGTCGAAGTTGAAATTGACGATATAGGGCGTTTCGGCTCGGAACTGTCGGGACAGAGCACTGATCGCCATTGGCTGGGGAGGCTGGAATATGGTCAGCGAGCGCGACATCTCGAGGGACTGAGGTGCCGCGCAAGCTGCAAGGACCGCTACAGGGCTTACTGATACCAACTTACCAACAACCGGGCGGACCATCGACATCACCACTTACTCTTACACACGAGGCCGAGGGACACGTTGGCCTCGAAGACATTTATAGGGCAGGAATGTGGCGAGAATTGGGCGCTAGAACACGATTGTGGCAGCCTTGCCGTAATCTATCCGCTTACCTTGGGTAGGATTGAATATACTTCAAGAACAATAACCTGATTTCCCGCCCCCGAGACGTCTTACGCTGCAAGAGATACGTTCGAATCGGGCGGAAATAGGGCAAGGATTTTCGCTCTCGAACACCTGGCATGAAAAAGACCGGGAAGCGGACCCCCGGCCTTTCATATGACGAGATGTGTGATGCAAGCCTAGCCGGCGTCCTTGTAGCTGACCGTCTTCACGTCGGAATCCGGGTCGGACTTCTCGCGCCTTACCAGAAGACGATTGAGCGCGTTCACATAAGCCTTGGCCGAAGCGACGACGGTATCGGTATCCGCGGCCTGACCGGTGGCGATCCGGCCCGCCTCTTCCATACGGACGCTGACGGTAGCCTGCGCATCCGTGCCCTCGGTCACCGCATGCACCTGGTACAGTTGCAGCCGAGCGTCATGCGGGAAGAGCGTCTTCACCGCGTTGAACGTCGCATCTACCGGACCGTCGCCCTGGGCCGTGGTGCGCTGCTCCTTGCCGTCGATCTCGAGGATCAGGTCGGCCGATTGCGGTGCTTCGGTACCGCAGATCACGCGCAGGAACTTGACCTGAATGCGGTCATACTCCTCGCCGGACTCCTGGTCTCGCATCAGTGCGATCAGGTCGTCCTCGAAGACTTCCTTCTTCCGGTCGGCGAGCGCCTTGAAGCGGACGAAGACGTCGTTCAACTGGTTGTCCGCCAGTTCGTACCCCAGTTCCTTCAGCTTGGCGCGAAGCGCTGCGCGGCCCGAATGCTTGCCCATGACGATGTTCGTCTCGGAGAGACCCACGTCCTCGGGGCGCATGATCTCGAAGGTTTCCGCGTTCTTCAGCATCCCGTCCTGGTGGATGCCGGACTCATGCGCAAAGGCGTTCTTGCCGACGATGGCCTTGTTGTACTGCACCGGGAAACCCGAAACGGTCGAGACCCGCCGCGAGATGTGCATGATCTTCTTCGTGTCGATGCCCGTGTGATACGGCATGATGTCGTGCCGCACCTTCAGTGCCATGACCACCTCCTCCAGCGCGGTGTTTCCTGCGCGCTCGCCGAGGCCGTTGATCGTGCATTCGATCTGCCGCGCCCCGCCTTCGACGGCGGCCAGGGCGTTCGCTGTCGCCATGCCAAGGTCATTGTGGCAATGGGTGGCGAAAATCACCTCGTCCGCGCCCGGCACCGTCTCGATCAGCCGTCGGATCAGGTCGGCGCTTTCGCGCGGCGCGGTATATCCCACCGTATCAGGGATATTGATCGTCGTGGCACCGGCCTTGATGGCAATCTCGACCACGCGGCACAGATAGTCCCATTCGGTCCGCGTGGCGTCCATCGGCGACCACTGCACGTTGTCGCAAAGGTTCCGCGCATGTGTCACCGTGTCGTGGATGCGCTCGGCCATCTGGTCCATGTCCAGGTTCGGGATCGCCCGGTGCAGGGGCGACGTGCCGATAAAGGTATGGATCCGCGGCTGCCCGGCATGCTGAACGGCCTCCCAGCAGCGGTCGATGTCCTTGTAATTCGCGCGGCTCAGGCCACAGATCACCGCATTCTTGGAGCGTTTCGCGATCTCGGTGACCGCTTGGAAGTCGCCTTCCGAAGCGATGGGAAAGCCGGCTTCGATGATGTCGACGCCCATGTCGTCCAGAAGCTCGGCAATCTCCAGCTTCTCGGAATGGCTCATGGTGGCGCCGGGGGATTGTTCGCCGTCGCGCAGGGTCGTGTCGAAGATCAACACGCGGTTCTTGTCTTGGGTCATGATCGTCTCTCTTTGTCCTTAGGCCTTGTGCATCCGGCGCGTGATCCCCTCTGAGCGGTCGCGCCGAAAGGCACGCTCAGAGGCGGCTAAGGAGAAGAAGCAGGCCGTCGCGCAGGTTTGCGCGCGCACACATGATATGCAGGGTCTGGTTCATGGAGCGAGACGATAGGCAGAGCAGGGGGGCTTGTAAAGCCCCGCAAGCCTTATCGCGCCATGCGGAAATACTCGGCCTCGAACCGGTTTTCCAGGCCAGCGCCGTTACAGAAACCCATGTCCATGTTCGAGGTGGAGTCGATCTCTCCGCCCGCAACCATGGAAACGCCCTGGATGCCGTTGGCATTGGCTTCGAAGTCGATATCGCCCATCGCGATGATCTGGCTTCCGTAGATGTGAAGCTGTGCAGGGAAATGCACGCCACCCATGGTGATGATCTGGACCCCGCCGCCAGCGGCGCAATTGTCGTCATCTCCCAATACGACCCCGGAGGCGCCGTCGATGGCCGTTGTCGAAGTGTTGGTCGAAATGATCATCACGTCTCGCAACTCGACGCCGGAGCCTATCGAAAGTTCGCAGTCCGTATAGATGACGCCATTGACCAGCGTGGTGTTCGACGGGATGCTGACTGTGTTGTTGCCGCCACCGTTGCCACCGTTGCCGCCATTTCCACCGTTTCCATTTCCATTTCCATTTCCATTCCCATTGCCGTTTCCGCCACCGTTGGTGATGGAGCCACCTCCGCCGCCAGCGCTGTTGCAGAGAAACTCGTGGACTTCGCCAGGCTGCCACACCGAGTTGTCAAGGTTGGTGTTGGGGGTCAGGGAATTGGTTCTGACGGGTGTATTCAGGTAATCGGACCTGAAGTATTCCGAATTATGGTCGTCAAAACCATCAACGATGTCCTGAACCCTCTGAAGAATCCTGACGTGGTAGGCGCCGCTGCGCAATGCATTCTCCAGGCCCGGGTTGGCGCTCCAGCCGCTGTTCGGCAGAACGACGTTGGTTTTGTCCGGCATTGAAACGATCACACCGTTCTCGAAGGTGTTGTTGTTGTTCACCTCGACGTGGCTGTTAGAGTGGATGCAGAACCCCGCGCGGTAGTAGTTGTTCGACTGCACGTCCACGCGGCCATTTGCGACGAAACCTTCGCGAAAACACGTCGGATAATAGGTCTCGAAGACCGACTCGGACACGACGTCCATTTCCCAGATTCCGACGAACTTCATGAAATACGTGACCATAGCGTTGTTTCGCGCTGCAAGGCGCGCGGTCGAGACCATCACCGCCTCGTTCGATCCGGGGATTATGAGGAACTGGTCGTTCGCACTGTCCCAGCGTCCGAACTGGATGTCTTCTTCACGGATGCTGTCGCCGAACGTCGAAGTGGGCAGCGACGCCTGGGCAACCTGGATGGCTGCGGCTTTGGCTTCGGCCTCCGTCCGCTCGGACCTTGTAATAAGCGCCGCGTGGGCTGCTGAATCGGCTGCAACCTGGAGGTGTGTCTTGACCATGACGGCGTTGGCGACATCGAGCCCCATTCCGCCGACGCAGATCATCGCAATGATCAGGAAAAGACCGAAAGCGGTAAGGGCCCCATCCTCACGGCGAACGAATCTCTGAAAAATCCGTGTTTGAAACATCTCGGACCTCTGGGAACAAGTTCATCCAATAGGTGAGTCCTTGAACAGGCATATGAGACCGGGCGCGGGCCGATTTGAGACCATTTTGGGGCTGTCTGTTCCAGAATGGCTGTCGGTGGCGTTTCTGGACGCTTATTGTTTCCAATTTGACACAGGTTTCGGCGCGAACCTGCCAAGAGAGTTTACCAGGTTCTGTTTGTATCCGGGGTGTTGAGCCGACTGGAAGGTTCTTGTCTCAGGTCTCTCCGACCTTGTCCGCAACGTCCAGCGCTTGCCGTGCCTTGACCGCGCCTGCCAGCCAGCCGGGGTCCATCGTCGGCACGGATGACAGGAGAAGTTCGGTATATTCCGGATATGGCGGTTCGAGGATCTCGTTCTTTATCCCCTGTTCCACCACGGCACCCTTCCACATCACGACAATCTCGTCTGCGATCGCCTCCACGGTCGCGATATCGTGAGTGATGAAGATGTAGCTGACGCCCAACTCGGCCTGCAGCCGCAAGAGCAGCTTCAGGATGCCTTCCTGCACAACCTGGTCCAGCGCGCTGGTGACCTCGTCGCAGATGATCAGCTCCGGTTCGGCGGCCAGAGCGCGTGCGATGCAGATGCGCTGTTTCTGCCCTCCCGACAGTTCTCCGGGAAGCCGGTCCATGAAACTTTCGTCCAGTTCGATCTGGTGCAGAAGTTCGGCCACGCGTTCGTCCAGCTTCCGCCCCCGCAGCCCGTGATAGAACTCCGCCGGACGCCCGATGATCTCGCGCACGGTGTGGCGCGGGTTCATCGCCGTATCGGCCATCTGGTAGATCATCTGGATCCGTCGCAACTGGTCCTTGGTCCGTGATTTCAGATCGGGAGACAGGGGATCGCCGTTGAACGTGACCCGGCCTTTCGAAGGCGGAAGAAGCCCCGTCACCACCCGCGCCGTCGTCGATTTGCCGGAGCCCGACTCGCCGACGACCGCAACGGTCTTCCCGCGCGGAACGCTGATCGAGACGTTGTGCAGAACCGGCACCGTCCCGTAGGCCGCAGTCACGTTCTCGATCCGAAGGATATGATCGTCGCTCGTCTCGGCCGGCTTCT
The DNA here is from genome assembly GCF_047314965.1 of Silicimonas lutimaris. NCBI lineage: Bacteria > Pseudomonadati > Pseudomonadota > Alphaproteobacteria > Rhodobacterales > Paracoccaceae > Silicimonas > Silicimonas lutimaris. The sequence goes on from NZ_JBLBVK010000034.1 coordinate 15,500, forward strand.
CGATCGAACGCACCGCCCAAAGCGACTTTGTATAGGGGTGCTTCGGGTTCGACAGCATCTCGCGAGTCTCGGCCTCTTCGACCTCCTCGCCATAGCGCAGAACCTTGATGCGGTCGGCCATTTGCGCGACGACCGCCAGGTCGTGGGTGATGTAGATCGCAGCGGTGTTGAATTCTTCCACCGCCCGCTTCATCGCCGCGAGGACGTTGACCTGCGTGGTCACGTCCAGTGCCGTTGTCGGTTCATCGAAGATGATCAGGTCGGGTCGGGCGCTCATCGCCATCGCTGTCATCGCGCGCTGCAACTGCCCGCCCGAGACCTGGTGCGGGTAGCGCTCGCCGATATGGTCGGGGTCGGGCAGGTCCATCGCAGCATAGAGGGCGCGGGCGTCCGCCTCGGCATCCTTTTCGTCCTTCACCCCGTGGCGCAGGCTGGCCTCGATGGTCTGGTCGATCAACCGGTGCGCCGGGTTGAACGCCGCCGCGGCGGACTGCGCCACATAGGCTATGCGCGCGCCGCGCAGGGCCTGCTTCTCGGTTTCGGACACCTTCATAAGGTCTCGGCCGTCGAACCAGATCTCGCCGCTCGTCAGGCGGCATCCCGGACGCGCAAAGCCCATGGCCGCCAGTCCCAGCGTGGACTTGCCAGCGCCGGACTCCCCGATCAGACCCAGAACCTCGCCCCTCTTCAGGGTCAGGTCCACGCCCTTTACGATCGGATGCCACTTCTCGTCCGAGTAGCCGTCGATCACGATGTTCTTCATGTGAAGAAGGAGATCGCCTTTGTTACTGCTCATCGCGCAACCCGCTCGTCTTCATAAGGAACCAGTCGACCACGAAGTTGACCGCGACGGTCAGGAGTGCGATCGCGCCCGCCGGCAACAGCGGCGTGATCCCCGCCTTCAGATCGTATTGCGCGAACTGGATCAGCGAGGCGTTGTCCCGAACCATTGAACCCCAGTCCGCCGTGGGCGGCTGGATGCCGACGCCAAGAAAGGACAGTGCGGCGATGGTCAGGAACACGAAACAGAACCGCAGCCCGAATTCCGCAACCAGGGGCGGCATGATATTGGGCAGGATTTCGCGGCGCATGACCCAGGCAAGACCCTCTCCGCGCAACCGCGCGGCCTCGACATATTCCATTACCACGACGTTCATCGCGACCGCCCGCGTCAGGCGGAAGACCCGCGTCGAGTCGAGGACCGCGATGATGAAGATCAGCGAGGGGATCGACGAGCCGAAGATTGACAAGAGCATCAGCGCGAAGATCAGCGACGGGATCGCCATCAGGACGTCCACCGCGCGGCTGATGATCTGGTCGGCCCAGCCCCGGCTGATCGCGGCGACAAGGCCAAGACCGCCGCCGATGACGAAGGCAAGGATTGTTGTGACGAAAGCGATGCCCATCGTGTTCCGTGCGCCGTAGATCAGGCGGCTGAAGATGTCCCGCCCGATCTGGTCGGTCCCGAACACATGCCCGTCACCCCAGGGCAGATAGGCGCCGAACGAGCTGTCTGCCTCGGCATAGGGTGCCAGCCAGGGGGCGAAGAGCGCGACGAAGACATAAAGCGCGATCACGATCATCCCGAACCAGGCGGTCATCGGCGCTTTCTTCAGTTCGATCTTGGCACGTTGCCAGCGCGTGCGCCGGGCCCGTATCTGGCCGACCTCGTCCTTTGCGGAGTATGTCTCGGGTGCGTCGCTCATCTCGGGTGCAGAAGCCTTGGGTTTGTGACGATCGAGATGATGTCCGCGATCAGGTTCAGGATGATGTAGGTCGCCGCGAAGATCAGCGCGCAGGCCTGCACCACGGGAATGTCTCGCGTGGTCACGGCATCCACCATCAACTGCCCGATGCCCGGATAGACGAAGACCACTTCAACCACGACGACGCCGACAACCAGATAGGCCAGATTGAAGGCGATGACGTTTGCGATCGGAGCCCAGGCGTTGGGCAGGGCGTGCTTCAGGATCACAGTCGCCGGTGACAGCCCCTTCAGGCGCGCCATCTCGATATAGGGCGACGCGAGCAGGTTGATGATAGCCGCGCGGGTCATCCGCATCATGTGCGCCACGATCACCAGCGTTAGGGTCAAGGCGGGCAGGGAGCATTTGTAGACCCGTTCCCAGAACGGCGTGTCCGCCGTCACGTTGGCAAGGGAGGGGAAGATCGGGTTCAGCGACGCGAGGATGAGGATCAGCAGGTATGCGACCAGGAATTCTGGCATCGAGATCGTCGACAGCGTTACCGCGTTGACGCTTCGGTCATAGATCGAGTTGCGATAGAGCGCCGCCGTGATGCCCAGTGTCAGGGCCAGGGGAACCGCGATGATCGCAGTCATCGCCGCCAGGAAAAGTGTATTGGCGAGTCTTGGTCCCACCAGTTCCGCAACGGAGCGGGAGCGGTCCACGCCCGAGGACGCGCGTCCCGAGAACGACTGTCCGAGATCTCCGGTCGCAACGGAACCGATCCAGTCGAAATATCGGACATAGGCCGGTTTATCGAGGCCGAGTTCCCTGCGGAAGGCCGCGACGGTCTCTTCCGTCGCCGTCTGTCCAAGAACGGCCTCGGTGAAGTCGCCGGGCAGAAACTCGATCGACGAGAAAATGATGATCGACACGAAAAAGAGCGTCAGGAAGCCCAGCCCCAATCGCTGCAGCACCGTCGATAGGATCGGATGCAAGTCGATCTCCCCGTGTCCCCCGCGCCTTGCCGGCGCTTTTCACAAGCCTAGGCCAAGCAAAGCCGCGAAAGCAACCGTCTTGTCGGATAGGTGCCGGAAGGGATTGAGCTTGCTTGACCTGCAAGGAACGGGCGCAAGTGCGCTCAGCCGGTTCGCAGGACTTTCAAGACGTAATCGCCGCGCCTGATGAAGCGCAGGTTGCGACGGGTCATGACAAGGCCATCGAACGGGGCGCGCAGGTCGAAGGGCTCCGAACCGGGTTCTGGCTGGATGACGGCCAGGCGCTGTCCTGCCACAACCCGCTCGCCGACAGTCACATCGTATAGAACCGCTCCCGGGACCGGCGTCGAAAGAAGCTCGGCTTCGTCGGCGTGACCTGTCACGGGTTCGCTTGTGTCCGAAGGCGGCATGCTGTCACCGACCGCGCCGATTTCGCAAAGATATCGGTAAAGGCCTGTTGCATCGTTCTCGGCGAACTCGTGGCTCACATCCCGCATTCCGCGGTATTCGATCGTCGTGGCAAAGCGCATGTCGTTCGGACGATTCTGGGATTTCCAGCGCGCGGCGACTTCCGTGTCGAACGAGACGGAGTGATCGCCGCTGTCGAACAGGATAACCTCGGCCTCGACGCACCGCGCCAGGCGCTTGCCCTCGTCCAGACGTTGCTCGGCGACATAAAGATAGACCGGGCCCTCGTCGTCACAGTGCAGATCGAGAACCGTATCAGCTGCTGTCGCCATGGACAGCAACATGGCCTTCAGCCGGTCGTCAGCCGCCCGTCCGACGCGGCTTTCAGGTGGCCCGGACGGGAAGGATCGGTTGAAATTGACCCTTGAATTGAAATCGAAGCGTCCCAGTGTTTCCCCGTTCAGCGCCTGTGCAAGGCCTACGGGGTTCGCATGGGGAACAAGCGTGATGTCCGAGAGCAGGCGGCCGTCCTTCTCGGCCTTCTCGAGTCGGGGGATGAGCCTGTCCAACGCAACCATGCCTGGAATTTCGTGGGCGTGCAGAGCAGCTTGCATGTACACGCTCGGGCCGCTTCCCGTGCCGCGAAACCGGTAGATGCGAAGCGAGAAACTCTGCCCCGGTGTGTCCGACTCAAGCGTGGCCTGCGTTATCTCCATGCTACGAGGCTAAAGCGTCACACCGATGCTGGCGAGCGGATTTCATTGCCGGTTTCCGGGAGGACGCCGGCCCGTGCGCGGTCTTCACTGAGCCTGTGCGCCGGAACTCAGATCCCGTCCCTTGGCTTGTCCGTTGCGAACGTCTTTTCGAAGACCAGCTTATCACCTTCCCACGCAGATATTCGGGCGCGGGGGTGCCAATGCGTCGCCGTTGCCGTCAGCCAGGCCCGACACTCGGTTGTCACGCTCCACTCACCGCGTTCCAGCGTGGTAACCCACCGTATGTTGCCCGATGCGGACAGCGGGTCATCCGGTCTGATCTGCCAGTCCTCGCGGCAGGTCGAGCCCGTCGTCAGTCCGTGCGCACGGTCCTGGTGCGCGCCGTCATCGACGTCGATACGAATCGTGCGTGTGCCGTCATGGCTCTCCTGTATGTTCCGGGTCATGCCGGGCGCGCGGACCTGTTCGGCGTCCCACTTCGGCGCACCTTCGGGTGACGCGAAAGCCGTCTCGTCGCTCATCGCGGTTGGCCGGATGGGCAGCGCAATCAGGCCGCCTGTGATCGTCACACCCGCCGCCTCGGCGTCGGGCCAGATGAACGGCCAATACGCCGTCGAGACCGCCACGCGCAGCCGGTGTCCCTGCGGCAGGCGATAGGCGCAGCGGTCCAGCGTGATCATGACCTCGATCGGCTGTCCCGGTTCCAGATCCTCGGGCGTCTCGTGCGACAGATGGTGGCGCAGGTTCAGAAATCCATGGCTGATCAGGGCCGAGGTGCCATCGGGCCTCAGGTCGCAGAGCCGCACCGCCAGTTGTCCCGACCGCCCTTTCGGAGTGATCGTTAGCTGGACTGAAGGCGCACCCACGATATCGGTATCCCGCCCCATTTCGCTTCCGTCGAAGCAGGCCGACATCGCGTCGTCTGCTGTCTGATCGCCCGGAAGTTCCGGGCCGAAAGCGAAGGGGAAATACTCGCCGCCCCCATCGCCGCAAATCTGAGGCGAGGCGATATCGCGTTCGAACGGCAACTGGCTGGTCACAAGTCCGCGCTCGCCAAGGTACAGCCCCTGCTGTTCAACCGGACCGTCGACCGCGATCCACCGACCGGGCCGTTCGTCGACCCAGCGCTCGGGTGAAATCGAGTCCATCAGCCAAAGGCGCTGATCGCTCTCGCCCTCGACGCCCGTGTCGATGCCCTTCAGCCAGTGATCCCACCAGCGCAGAGCCTCCTGCAGGAAGCCGATTGCGGGTTCCGGCTTGGCATAGTGGGGGTACTTGTGAATCCACGGGCCGACGATGGCTTTGACCGGCGCCTTCAACCCCTCGACCAGCGCCGCCGGCGTGTTGCGGTACCCGTCGTGCCATCCGCCGACCGCCAGTACGGGCACCTCGATCGCGCTCCAGTCCTCGCAGACCGACCCGTGCTTCCAGTAATCGTCACGCCGCTGGTGCGCCAGCCAGGTCTCCAGCAGGAAGGGCTGAGCCTCCAGCCGCTCCAGCCACATCTCGCGCCAGGCGTCACCTACGACCTCGGGGTCGGGCGGGCGAGACGAGTAGGCCAGCATCTGTGCCGCCCATCCGAGGTTTTCGCCCAGCATGCAGCCGCCCTTGTAATGGATGTCGTCCGCATAGCGGTCCGTGGTCGAGCAGAGCGAGATCACCGCCTTCAGTCCTTCGGGCCTGAGCGCGGCGACCTGCAGCCCATTGAAGCCGCCCCAGCTGATCCCCATCATGCCCCAGCTGCCGGTCGACCATGGTTGTGCCGCGACCCATTCCATCACCGCGATCGCGTCGTCCCATTCCTGCTGCTCGTATTCGTCATGCATCAGGCCCTGGCTGTCGCCATTGCCGCGCATGTCGACCCGGATGCAGGCATAGCCGTGCCCGGCGAAATAGGGATGCGTCAGCTGATCCCGCGCAATCGTTCCGTCCCGCTTGCGATAGGGCAGGTGTTCGAGGATGGCCGGCACAGGGCTGTCGTCTGCGTCTTCTGGCAGCCAGATGCGCGCGGAAAGCTCGACGCCATCCGGCATAGGGATGCGGACATCGGGCCATTCGACGACCTTGCGCGGGAAATTCGTACGGGTCTCCATGGCGCCATTAGACACGGAAATTTCAACCTGACCATAAGGAATTGCACCCGCCGCCAGCGGGGGTACTCTGGAAGCATGAGCAGACGCGCAATCATCACGGGAGCAGCACAGGGGATCGGGCAGGGCATCGCCGACCGTCTTGTCTCCGAGGGCTGGGATGTCACCCGGCTCGACGTCCGCGAGGGCGAGGGTGTTATCTTCTGCGATGTCTCGGACGAAGCCTCCGTCGCCGCCGCGTTTGACGCCCTCTCCGAACGTTTGGCGCCCGGCCTCGATCTCCTTGTGAATAACGCGGGCATTGCGCATCCCTACACCGGGCTCGTCGAGGACCTGTCGCTCGACGATTGGAACCGCTGGATCGGTACCAATCTGACCGGTGCATTCCTGATGACCCGTGCCGCCGTGCCGTACCTGCGGAAGGCGAAGGGCAGCATCGTAAACATCTCGTCCACGCGGGCGTTCCAGTCGGAGCCGCACTCCGAGGCTTATGCCGCCTCCAAGTCGGGGCTTGTCGGCCTCACCCATGCTCTCGCCGTCAGTTTGGGCCCCGGCATTCGCGCCAATTGCATCGCCCCAGGCTGGATCAACGCTCACGGCGGAAGTTTCCGGCCCGCCGACCACGCCCAGCATCCCGCCGGGCGCATCGGAACGGTCGACGATATCGCCGATACCGTGCTCTATCTGGCCACGTCCGGATTCGTGACCGGCCAGACGATCACCGTCGACGGGGGCATGACGCACAAGATGATCTGGCTGGAGTGAGCGCTCGACCCCATTGATGCATGTCAATGCGTGAATGTCCCGCGGGCCTAGCCTTGTCCTCGTTTGAAGATGTCATCTTGGGGGGAGGAGATCATGAAATTCATTGTCAAATGCCTGACACTTATGGCTGCGGCCGGTTCCATCACGCTTTCTCAGCCGGCTTCTGCGGAAACACCTGTCGGCTCAAACGTGGAAAGCCGTTTGGTCCTGGCTCTCAAGGCCGACGACGCGGCGGTGACAGCGCTCATGCCCGAGGGATGGCGCGGACTGACCCTGCCGCAGGGACCGTTCGCCGGCGCGAACCTGCTCGTTCTTCTGTCCGACCGGCATCTCGGCCTTGATCCCGACGGCAACCCGATCGATCCCTATGCCAGCCGCTACGCGGCGCTTGTGGCCTATGGCGTCTCGCCCGAAACGAAGGGGCCGCGCATGTTCGTGCTTCGCACCTACGAGACACCGCCGGTCGTAGCGGTCTACGGCAACGCCGTCGCCGCGGAGATCAGCAGGGTTTCCGCGCTCTCCGGAAGCGGTGACAGCCCGCGCGAGCGGACCGAAACCTGGGTGGTCGAGGCCGAGAACGGAGACCGTATGTCGTTGGAGCTGGACTACCGCCAGGGACGTCCCGGCTGGTCGTCGGGCGAGGCGATGCCCTATTCCGCTGAAACCCCGGATTTCCACCGTATCTACCGCTACGATCAACTGGCCGATCTGGCCATGAGCACCGGCCTCGGACGTCCTCTCGACGGAGAGATCGCGTTCGAAGCCAGCGTTCCCTCGCTTCTTGACGGCACACAGGACATTCAGGCGATCACGATGATCCCGGTCTACATCCGCAAGGTTTCGTTGCCCTAGAACATCATGCAGTCGGCGCCGGGCGGCAACGCTTCGGCGCCTTCAGGCAGCGTCGGCATATAGTCGAACGAGACAATCCGCGCACCCTGGTCGAAGGCGATGAACATCTGCCCCGAACCGGGGCGGATCGCGATGCCTTCCGGATCGATCCCGTATTGCGTCAGACCTGCCACCGACAGAAGCCGCCCTTCGGCATCGAACTCATAAAGGCTGTTTGTGCCTTCCAGGTCGTCCACGATCAGAAGATGCCCCGTGCGCGGATCCCGCGCGATCCCCTGTGCCTCGTAGAGAGGCGGTGTCAGTTCCAAAGTATTTATGCGCCGGATCACCTCGCCATCGGGCGAAAACCAGGTCAGGCGTTCCGGATCGTCCTCGACCGATATGATTTCACCATTCTCCCCGATGACGATGCCCTCCGTATCGGCCCAGCCATCCGAAACACGGAACGGGACCCCCAGGATATCTCCGTTCTTGCTGATCCTCTGGAACGCGCCCATGCCGTCCGCGACAAGCAGGTCGTTACCCTCGACCGTGATAGCCTTGATGCGCGAAAGGTCGCTGCGCAGACGCCGCAGTTCGTCCCCCTCCAGCGTTACCAGGATCACCTCCGGCCCCTCGTTCGCGATCCACAGCCCGCAGAACGTCGGGTCATAGTCCAGGCTGGCGGGGCGGTTGAGGAAGTAACTGCCGGTCATTGTCAGCTCAAGGGCGGCGGTCGGAGCCGGGGCGGCGGCAAGGCAAAGCCAGGTCAGGAAAGCGCGTGTCATTCTGTCTCCCTCGTCACCCGGAATGATGGCGCTACGTCACGCCAAGTCAAAGGAGAAGGACATGGAACGCGCACTCGTGATCGGCGCCTCGGGCGGCATCGGATCGGCAATCGTTTCTGAACTCGGAGCGCGCGGCGTGGTCGTGGACGGCCTGTCGCGTTCGTGCGATGGGCTAGATGTGACCGACGAGACCAGCGTTGCGCGGGCGCTGGGGGCACTTTCCGCGCCTTACGACCTGGTTTTCGTCGCGACGGGCGCTCTCGAAATCGGCGGGCACACCCCCGAAAAAGCGATCCGCGAGGTAACCCCCGAGGCGCTTCTGGCCCAGTTCCGCGTCAACGCTCTCGGCCCCATGATGGTCCTGAAACACGCGCTTCCGCTGCTGCCCAGGGACAGCCGCGCAGTCTTCGCCGCCCTCTCCGCCCGCGTCGGCTCCATCGGCGACAACGCCATCGGCGGCTGGCACAGCTACCGCACCGCCAAGGCTGCGCTCAACCAGCTGATCCACGGCGCGTCGATCGAGCTGAAGCGCAGCCACAAGCAGGCCATCGCGGTCTGCCTTCACCCTGGTACGGTCGAGACCCCCTTCACCGCGAAATACGCGGGCCGCCACAAGACCGTTCCGGCGCCGCAGGCCGCGGCGAACCTCGTCAACGTGATCGAGTCTCTGACCCCCGCACAGACCGGCGGCTTCTTCGATTATGCCGGCAGGGAAATCCCCTGGTGACGCGCCTCATCCTCGTGCTCGGCGACCAGTTGACCGAAACCGTCGCTGCCCTTCGCCAGGCCGACAAGGCCAGGTATGTCGTGGTCATGGCCGAGGTCGCCGACGAAGCCGCCTATGTCCGCCACCACCCGAAGAAGATCGCCTTCTGCTTCGCCGCCATGCGCCACTTCGCGGCGCGTCTCGAACAGGACGGCTGGACGGTCGACTACACGAAACTCGACGCCGACCAGCCGCACCAAAGCATCCCTGCCGCCCTTCTCGCCGCTGCCGACCGACACGGGGCAACGAAAGTACTGGCAACCCGTCCGGGCGAATGGCGTCTGATCGAAGCGCTCGACGAAACGCCGCTCGACGTGACCCAGCTGGAAGACGACCGCTTCATCGCCTCCCATGCCGACTTCGACCGTTGGGCCGAGGGGCGCAGGGAACTGCGCATGGAGTGGTTCTACCGCGAGATGCGCCGCAAGACCGGTCTTCTGATGGACGGAGACGCGCCAGAGGGCGGCAAGTGGAACTTCGACCACGACAATCGGAAAGCCGCCCCCGGCGACGTCGATTTCTCAGGCCCGATGCACTTCACCCCGGACACCACCACCGAAGAGGTGCTGACCCTCGTCGAGGCGCACTTCCCCGACAACTTCGGCACGCTCCGCCCCTTCTGGTTCGCGGTCGAGCCGGGTCAGGCGAAACAGGCGCTCGCCCACTGGATCAGGGGCGGCCTGCCGAAATTCGGCGACTACCAAGACGCCATGCTGTCCGACAACCGCTTCCTCTGGCATTCGGTCATCTCGATGTACCTGAACGCCGGCCTCCTCGACCCGCTTGAGATCTGCCGGGCCGCCGAGGAGGCTTACAGGTCAGGACATGCGCCCCTGAATGCCGTCGAAGGCTTCATCCGCCAGATCATCGGCTGGCGCGAGTACATGCGCGGCATCTACTTCCGCGAAGGCCCCGGCTACACGCGGCGGAACGTGCTGAACCACCGGAGGAAACTCCCCGACTTCTTCTGGACCGCGAAGACGGACATGCGCTGCATCGCAAAAACCGTCGAGCAGACACGCGACGAGGCCTACGCCCACCACATCCAGCGCCTCATGGTTACCGGCAACTTCGCGCTCCTGGCGGGCATCGACCCGCACGAGGTCCACGAATGGTACCTCGCCGTCTACGCCGACGCCTACGAATGGGTCGAAGCGCCCAACGTCATCGGCATGAGCCAGTTCGCCGACGGCGGCATCGTGGGCTCCAAGCCCTATGTCTCGTCCGGCAACTACATCAACAAGATGTCCGACTATTGCGGCGGCTGCGCCTACTCGGTCACCACCAAGACAGGGCAGGGGGCCTGTCCCTTCAACCTGCTCTACTGGAGCTTCCTGGACCGCCACCGCGACCGCTTCGAGAAAAACCCCCGCATGGCTCAGATGTATCGCACCTGGGACCGGATGGATGCGGGCAAGCGTGAGACGATCCTGCAAGAGGCCGATACGTTTCTGGCGGGTCTGTAGTCTGGTTATCAAAACCGGACCCAGGGCTGCTGGTGGACGTATCGTGAGTTGGAGCGCAAAGCGGCTGGTGTACCTAACGTCTGGTGTTGAACGAGTTTCCAACCATTGCTGCGATACTGGCTTGCGACTGGAATTCAGCGAAGCCGGGGGGAAATGATGCTCGAGCATTTTGGTCGGCCATCGTCCCGACCGGTTTCATGGCGCTGCTGTTTCTGAAAGCTTCGTTCTTCTGTCGCGAAGATCCGGTCCGTACGCTTGCGGATCTCAAAGCCAGGAAACTGCGTGTCTGGAGCAATGATCAGGCCGAAACCTTCACCAGGCTGAGTGTTTCGGCGCAGATCGTCGGAAAGACGATATATACGGAGTTCCGCTGGCCGGCGTCGTCGATTGCGCCGTTTCTCCCGCGCTGTTCGCGCATGCGATTTCGCTGCAGGAAGTGACCCAATACCCCTCTTACCTCTCCCCGGTGGCTGAGAGCTCCATATGTTCTGGGCGTTTCAAAGGGAGCGTGGGACGGGCTGAGCGATGCCGAGCGCAAGGCGGTCAGCACCGCGTCGATGTCGCCCTGCGAGCGACTGATGATGCGCGGCACTTCGGCCAGCGCCTTTTCGCGACGCAGCGCTTTCTCGAGGCTGATGGTCCGTTCCGAGATAACGGCCGAATGATCCGCCTGCATTTTCGCAGATCAATCGCCTTCGGTTGGAATTGTAAATTTCGAAACCGGCGCGACGGACCGAGGAGTGAGTGGCGCGGGGCCTCACGGTTCAGCGAGGCCCCGCGCCGGGTTCGGCGCCGCCGTGATTTAACGGCGCCCGAGTGAGTCCTCGAAAATGTCCTCTATTTCCTGCTGATGGGTTATGCGGTTGCGCGGCAGGGCCCGCACAAACGGGTTCGGCTCACCGTCGCGGACCCAGTTGGAGGGCGAGCAGAAGCGGAAACCGCTGATCAGGAAGTATATGTAGCGAAAGACCTTTGAGCGCTTCTGAAGCGCATCGGATCTGATGACGAACATATCGTGCAAACTCTCTTACTCGTAAACGCGCGAACGCAACTTTGGGTGGATTTCACATAAACAAAATCGCCCTTAACTTTAACAGTTGCAACCACTCGATCCCGAACGGAGTGTTTCGCTTTCGACAATATGACGCCGAACTGGTTTTATCGAGAGGCCGGGCTTAAATGCCCGACCTGCTCAATGCGCGCTGCCTGGTATCCAGAACGCAACGCGTCTGGACCCTGAAATTGCGCGAGAACACCCGCAGAATTTCAGATTTGGTCGTCGTGTCGAAGTGCCGTTTCGGCTTTGCGAACGGCTTTGGCGCGCCCTTTTCCATCCAGGATTTGAAGCTTTCTGGTTTCAGAGAAACCGCCACGTAATTGATGTAACGGAACAGCTTGGCTGCCTTTGCGATACGTGTCTTCAATTCTTTGTTCATGGTACACAACCTCTAACTCAGCATCCCCTCCGAGCAAGTATCAACCTAGAGGCGAATTGCGGCGATTCGATGCCTCAAAGGTAGTATTTTTCTTAAACTTTCGAAGGGCTTGGAAACGAAACCGCCGAATAACTCGGATTGTTCACTATTCCGATGGTGTTGTCAGAACTCCATCGGCCCAGGTCCCGGTTCTTTCCTCGCCAGATGCGTACCGGATAGTTCCTTCACCCTGCCGCTTCCCGCGCACGAAGGTGCCCTCATAGACATCGCCGTTGGCATAGGTGGCGACTCCCTCGCCGTTGATCTCTCCGGCTTTCCATTCTCCGGTATAGGTAAAGCCGTCGGCCATGGTGATCTTGCCCTGTCCCTCGCGCTGCCCCGCAACGAAGCCGCCCTCATAGACGGTGCCGTCCGAGTACCGGGCGACACCCTCGCCGTCGCGCTGACCGGCTTTCCAGCCGCCTTCATAGGTATAGCCGTCGGCAAAGGTCATCTTGCCCTGGCCGTCCATCTTGGCGTTCTTGAACTCGCCCTCGTAGACAAGGCCGTTTGAATACGTCGCCACGCCGGTGCCTTCGATCACGCCGGCGACCCACTGACCTTCATACGTATTGCCATCGGGATAGACGATCTTGCCGGACCCGTCGGCCAGATCGTTCTTGAACGTGCCGGTATAGACCGAACCGTCGGGATAGGTGACCTGGCCTTCGCCTTCGATCGATCCGTTCACCCACGACCCGGTGTAGACATAGCCATCTGCCCCGGTGAAGGTGCCCTGTCCGTGACGCTGGTCATTGGCGAACTCGCCTTCGTACACGTCGGTGTTTTCATAGCTGATCTGGCCGTCGACGATCCTGGCGTAGGTTACCTTGCCCATGCCCTGGCGCTTCCCGTTTTCCAGAGCGCCTTCATAGATGTCGCCGTTCGGTTGTGTCAGCTTGCCGGTCCCGTGGATCTGGCCCTGAGACCAATCCCCCTCATAGACCAGACCGTCCGGCATCGTCAGGGTGCCGGTTCCCTCGCGCACGCCTCGCACCAGAGTGCCGGAGTAGACCGCGCCGTCGGGATAGGTGATCGTGCCCTCACCTTCCTTGATGCCTCGTACCCAGGCGCCTTCGTAGATATATCCGTTCGGGCTCTCCATCCGGCCCTGGCCGTGATGCAAGGCCTCTTCGAATCCACCCGTGTACTTCACGCCATTCGCATAGGTCGCTGTGCCCTGGCCGTTGATCTTTCCATCCAGCCATTCGCCCTCGTAGGTGCCGCCGTCGGCAAAGGTGATCTTGCCGACGCCCTCGGGCTTGCCCGCGACGAACGCGCCTTCATAAACAGAACCGTTCGGAAACTCGGCGCGCCCCTGTCCGCGAATCTCGCCGTCGACCCACTCTCCTTCGTAGACATAGCCGTTTGGCAGGCGGTAGGTGCCGGTCCCGTGCTGCTTGCCGTCCTTGAACGTGCCTTCATACACGCCGCCATCGTCATACTGTTTCGTGACGACCTGCCCGTCCTGCGCCAGCGCTGCCGTTGCTGTCAGCGCCAGAATGGCCAGTGTGCCTGCTCCGAAACCTCTCATGCGATATCCACCATGTCTCCCTGTCGAAAACGCCAACGGTCTTCGCTCCTTCTTGTGCCTCTGAAATCTAGTAGAGCCATCCACCCCCCGCAACGCTTTTCCCCGGGGTCTTTTCCTCGGGCCGATCTCTGCTAAGACGACCGTGGACAAGGAGACGCGCATGACGAACCGCTTCCGCATCACGCTCGCGCAGATGAACCCGACGGTCGGCGACCTTGCGGGCAATGCCGCGCTGGCGAAACGGGCTTGGGACGAGGGCCGCGCCGCGGGCGCCGATTTCGTGGCGCTGCCCGAGATGTTCATCACCGGCTACCAGACCCAGGATTTGGTGATGAAGCCCGCCTTCACCCGTGACGCGATGTCCCATGTCGAGCAACTGATGAAGGACTGCGCCGACGGCCCGGCCCTCGGCATCGGCGGCCCGCTACTTCAGGGCGGCAAGCTCTACAACGCCTATCACGTCCTCAAGGGCGGACGTCTTGTCCGCCAGGTTCTCAAGCACGAACTGCCGAACGAGACCGTCTTCGACGAGGTCCGTCTTTATGAACCCGGCCCCATTGGCGGCCCTTATGATCTTGGCGTCATCCGCATCGGCACGCCGATCTGCGAAGACGCCTGGCACGAGGAGGTGCCCGAGGCGCTGGCCGAGTCCGGAGCCGAAATCCTGCTCGTCCCGAACGGATCGCCCTACTACCGGAACAAGTACGACACCCGCGTGAACCAGATGGTTGCCCGCGTCGTCGAAACAGGCCTGCCGCTGATCTACCTCAACATGATCGGCGGTCAGGACGATCAGGTCTTCGACGGCGGTTCGTTCGTGCTGAATCCGCACGGCAAGATGGCCGTGCACCTGCCGCTGTTCGAAGAGGCGATCACCCACGTCGATTTCGAGGAAACCGACACGGGCTGGGTCGCCGTTCCGGGCGAGATCGCCGCCTTCCCCGACGAATGGGAACAGGACTACCGCGTGATGGTCACCGCCTTGCGTGATTATCTCCGAAAGACCGGCTTCCGGAAGGTCCTGCTCGGCCTTTCGGGCGGCATCGACAGCGCGATCGTGGCCACCATCGCCGCCGACGCCATCGGCCCCGAGAACGTGCGCTGCGTCATGCTGCCGTCGAAATACACGAGCCAGGCCTCGCTCGACGACGCGGGCGAGGTGGCCCGCCGCCTTGGCACCCGTCTCGACACGATCTCGATCAAGGCCCCGGTCGAGGCGGTCAACGGCGCGCTGGCCGAGGTCTTCTCCGGCACGAAACCGGACCTGACGGAGGAAAACATCCAGTCCCGCCTCCGCGGCGTGACCCTGATGGCGATCTCGAACAAGTTCGGCGAGATGCTCCTGACCACCGGTAACAAGTCCGAGGTGGCCGTCGGCTATGCCACGATCTACGGCGACATGGCGGGCGGCTATAACCCGATCAAGGATCTCTACAAGATGCGGGTCTTCGAGACCTGCCGCTGGCGCAACACGAACCACCGCGACTGGATGATGGGACCTGCGGGCGAGGTGATCCCGCCCCGCGTCATCGACAAACCCCCCACCGCGGAACTGCGCGAAGACCAGAAGGACAGCGACTCGCTCCCGGAGTACGCCGATCTCGACGTGATCCTCGAAGCCTTGATCGACCACGAGAAATCCGTGGCCGAGGTCGTTGCCATGGGTTTTGATCGCGCCGTGGTCAAGAAGGTCGAACACCTGATCTACATTGCCGAATACAAGCGCTTCCAGTCCGCTCCAGGTCCTCGCCTGACCAAGCGTTCGTTCTGGCTCGACCGGCGCTATCCGATCGTGAACCGCTGGCGCGACCCGTCGTGATCCCCTAGCCGATAGGACCGGCGCAGACATTGAACAGGATCGGCGCTGGGGCTTCGCTGCTGATTGCAATCTTCCCGCTCTATGCGGGCATCGACGTCCTCTCGATATTCATCCGGGATGGCGCCGTTGACTACGGGCTGTTCCCGTTCCTCTTTCCCATCGTTTTTCTCGTGATCGGGATGGCGCTTGCCGGCCTGGGGATCTGGCTCTGGTTCAAGCCCACGTGGCGCGGGCTTTGGGTGACGTTCCGGCCGGGCGGTTTTTCGGTCAGGCTTCGCACGATCTTCGGACGGGAAAGGACCTGGGAAATCGCCTGGGCAGACGTCGAAGAGATGAAACTGGTCGTCGCGCCGCGCGCCGGCGCGCATCTCGGATTTCGGCTGTCTCATCCGGCGGCAGTGAACGCGGGCCTTATCCAGGCGTCAACGCGGGAAGATGCGGCCAAAATCCTGGTGCCGCGAACTGTGACACTGCCGGCTTCTCTATCAAGTCTTGGACAGGATGACTTCGTTGCCCGCTTCATCGCTTCCGGCGAAAACTCCGGGTTTCGGATCGAAAAGGCATCCTGGCGCGAGTACATCGTCAAGACCGTCACGACCTGGACCGTTTCGGGTCCCAAGGCTTCCGATGAATGACGTGACTTTCGACCCGTCCCGGCCTCACGGCCGCAAATTGTCGCTCGCCGTTATTCTCGCGGCCGCCTTGCTTGCCTTGGTTCGCACGGAGCCCCGACAGCCACCCGTGCATCGATGAACGGGTGTTGTGCGCTTTCGCCGGATCGAAGTCCTGCCTGAAAACAATAGTTGAACAACAGGTTGTTACAGGAGGGACCCGATGACACCCAAGATCGCAATCGTTTACTATTCGACATACGGAACCAACCATCAGATGGCCCAGGTCGCCGCCGAAGCCGCCGAGGCCGCAGGCGCGGAAGTCCGTCTGCGCCGCATCCGCGAAACCGCTCCCAAAGAGGTCGTGGAAGGCCAGGACGCCTGGAAGCACCAGCTCGAGTCCATGCAGGACATTCCCGAAGTCACTGTCGAGGACATGGAGTGGGCCGATGGCTATTTCTTCTCGGCGCCGACCCGCTACGGCACCGTCGCCAGCCAGATGCGCGCCTTCATCGACACGTTGGGGCCGCTCTGGATGAAAGGTGGCCTCGCCGACAAGACCTTCACGGCGACCACCAGTGCCCAGAACCCCCATGGCGGGCAGGAGACCACGCTTCAGGGCCTCTACATCACGGCCGCCCATTGGGGCGCGGTTTCCGTTCCGCCCGGCTATACGAACCAGGTGCTCTTCGAGGCGGGAGGCAATCCCTATGGCTATTCCGCGACCGCAGGCCAGTTCGACGACAAGGGACGCGCCGCCGTCCGTCACCAGTCCGAGCGTTTGGTCGAGATGACCCGGCGCATCGTCGCCGGCCGGGCCGAGCAGCGCCAGGCCGCCTGACCGTCCATCCCTGAAACGGAGAAGCGCTCCCGGATGTCCGGGAGCGCTTTTCATTCCGGATCGGCAAGGACTGCCTTACAGGCGTGTCACCGTGCACTGCCCAAGGAGCTCCTCGGTGATCTTGCGGTCGCATAGCCGCGTCGCATCCGACATCACCGCCGCACTTGCCGCCGCGACGCCCCAGCGCAGGCATTCTTCCACGGGTTCCGCTCCCGCCATGGCCAGCGTGAAGGCGCCGACAAAACTGTCGCCCGCACCAACCTTCGAGACGACCGGTACCGGCGGGTTGACCGAGTGCCAGGCTCCGTCCGCCGTGGCCAGAACCGATCCGTCGGCGCCCCGGGCGACAATGATCGTCTTGGCCACTCCCTTTCTCACGAGATCCTGCGCGAACTCGGCGGTGTCCTCGCGCGATGGCAGCGCGCGTCCCGCCAGTTCCTCGCCTTCGGGTCCGTCCATCCTGAGGACGTGCAGCGCCTCGCGCGGTTCTTCGACGAGATGAAAGAGCGCAGGACCAGAGGTGTCCACGATCAGCCGGGCCTGCCGATCGCCGACGTGATCCGCCAGGATCGACGGAAAGTCCTTCGCCACACCGGGCGGCTGGCTGCCGGATAGCACCACGAGCGTGTCCTCGCCCGTCGCCTGGTCGACCGAGTTCAGCGCGCGCGGGACGTCATGGTCCTGCCAGACCGGCCCCGGCATCACGAACCGGTACTGCTCGCCCGATTTCTGGTCGATCACGCTCATTGACTGGCGGGTTTCGCCCGGGCCCTGGAAGGCAACGGTCGGCACGCCTTCGAGGGCGAGAAGTTGCAGCAGATGCGCGCCTGTCGCGCCACCGATCGCCACCAGCGCCGTGGCCTGGCCACCCAGGAGCTTCACGGCCCGTGCCACATTGATCCCGCCGCCGCCCGGATCGATCTGCGGTTCGGTGCAGCGCAGTTTCGGTCCCGGCACGACCTCGGGCGCCGAGGTGCAGAAGTCCACCGTGGGGTTCAGCGTGATGGTCAGGATGTGCGATTTCATCGCGATTTCCTCCGGTCTTCCTGAGCCGGGGACCATGAACTGTTAGCGCCATCAGCGCAAGGGGGTTTCGACGCCTTCGGCGACGACTGGTGGGG